>CAYFQV010000077.1:2001-14331 GCA_964345195.1 uncultured Spirochaetaceae bacterium | reverse complement strand
TCTGAGCATTCTTCCGTCTCCCGCCGCCGTCGGGAAGGAGTTGCCGCGGATAGAGGGGTGGGTGGCGAACGCGCTTGCCGCACCCGCTTTGCCGGAAGCCGAAGCCGCCATCCTTCTCGAACCACGCACGGGCACCGTCCTCTTTGAGAAGAACGCCGACCGCGTCATTCCTCCCGCTTCTCTCACCAAAATCGTGACCATCCACGTCGCGCGGAGCTTGGCGGAAGACCAGGGTATTGATCTGAGCGCCCCCGCCCCCGTTCCCGAGGCCGCATGGGCGCGGAACATGCCTCCGGGCTCATCCCTTATGTTTCTCGGGCCGGGGCAGCAGGTCAGCCTTCAGCAACTCTTTAGGGGGATGGCGGTGTCCTCCGGAAACGATGCGGCCGTGGCGACCGCTATCCGAATCGCCGGGAGTGTAGCGAGCTTCATGGATACGGTGAACCGCATAATGCGCAACGTCGGCTACGAGGTGCTCGAGTTTCACGACCCCGCGGGCCTGAGTGCGCGCAATCAAATTACCGCCCGGGAATACGCGGATTTTGTGGCGGAGTATATTAAGCGCTGGCCGACCGCCCTGGACAAGCTCCACAGTGTTCGTTCGTATACCTACCCGCAAGCGGCGAACTTTCAGCCCGCCGCCGTGGACACCGGGAGCAGCCGCGGCGGTAACGGTGTGGTGTCTCAGTCGCCGCCGACTCCCCCGATTACCCAGGCGAATCG
The DNA here is from genome assembly GCA_964345195.1 of uncultured Spirochaetaceae bacterium. Lineage (GTDB taxonomy): Bacteria > Spirochaetota > Spirochaetia > DSM-27196 > PWMO01 > CAYFQV01. The sequence continues at coordinate 13,608 of CAYFQV010000077.1, read as the reverse complement.
AAACGGGCTCCTGCGGAGCTTCGAGGGCGCGGACGGTATCAAGACCGGCTTCATTGAGGCGTCTGGCTACAATCTCGCGGCGAGCGCCGAGCGCAACGGCTATCGCCTGATAGCAGTTGTCCTCGGTATACAGGCGCAGTCTCACGAAAACGGCGCGCTTGTGCGCGAGCAAGCGACGAGCCGCCTGCTCAACTTCGGCTTCGACGGATTCGAGCTCGTACGCTTCGACACCCCGACAATCTCCTCCCGTCGGGTGTGGAAGGGCGCCGCCCGGACCGTACACGTGCAAGCTCCGGAATCAACCTCCATTGTGGTGCCCGCGGATCGTGTAGAGGATCTCAGCGGCGAGATCGATATTGTTCCCGAGCTTACTGCTCCGGTGCGAATGGGGCAGGAGCTCGGGGAGATTCGCTACAGCTTGAGGGGACGTGTTCTCGAGCGGGTTGCGCTACGTGCCGGTCATGAGGTCGACCGCGGGAGCATTCTGCGGCGCATCTGGGATACACTGAGCCTGCTCTGGCGCGATCTGTTCGGCTGAGGATGCCGGGCGGCAAGCTGCTTGTGCCATGTCTTTGCCGGCGCTAGGCCGCCGTGGCCGGATCAGGGCGCTTACCCGATTCCGGTGAGCGCCTTGATGTACTGCAGTCGTTCGTACTCTTCAGGTGTGTCGCTCCGGGCTTGGCTGAGACGCCCCCGCAGCTCGTCGACGGATGCAAGGTCCTTCTCGTCCATCCAGCGCTGCAGAAAATCCAGGATTACCCCGACCTGCTGAACACCGTTTTTGTAAAGGGTGGAGCAGACCTGCACACTCTGCGCACCGGCGAGCAGCAGCTTAGCTGCATCCGGACCACGGTGCACCCCGGTCGACGCGGATAGCTCGCAACCGACATTCCCGTACAACATAGATATCCAGCGAATGGTTGGATAGATCTCGTGGGTGTCGCTGAACTGGTAGCCCGGGGCGAGCTGCAACTCGTCAATGTCAATGTCGAGTTGATAGAAGCGGTTGAACAGTGTTAGTGCCCGTACGCCGGCCTTTCGCAGTGCGGTCGTGAACGAGGGCAGAGCCGTGAAGTAAGGCCCAATCTTCGCTGAGATTGGCAGCGAAACGTTCTGCCGTACCTTGTCCACAATCCGCACGAAGCGCTCTTCGATTGCGCGGGCCTCTTCATTAACGTCACGCGGCATAATCGAGATGTTGAGCTCCAGAGCATCCGCGCCGGCCTCTTCCATCTGCCGGGCGTAGTTGCCCCACCACTTGGTGGACACGGAATTGAGGCTGGCAATGATGGGAATTTCGGTCTGCGACTTCGCCTCGCTGATCAGCTCGAGGTAGCTCTCCGGTCCGAGGTGCTTGCCCATTTGCTGCACGTACTCGTATGCCTCCGGATGCGTTGCGAGGTCGTCGTCACTATGCGCGCCGGCTACATCGGCCTCTATCTGCTCTTCAAAGAGTGACTTCAGCACTGCCGCGCCGACACCGGCGGAGGCGACGGCTTTCACCCCTTTCAGGGTTCCGGTGAGTCCTGAGCTCGACGCAATGATGGGATTCCGCAAGTTGAGACCTAAATAGGTAGTGCGTACATCAGCCATAGGGTTCCTTTTGGGCGATCGTTGAGAAATAACTTGTGTTTCTGTAGTATATCCGGCAGATTTTGCTTCAGCAAGCTTGGGAGGCATCAATGACGGGCGGATGGGACGTGATCGTGATCGGAGGAGGCGCCGCCGGGGTGGCTGCCGCAGATGCTGCCAAGGCGCAGAACGAGCAGGCGTCGGTGCTGATTGTCCAAGAAGAGAAAGAGCCTCCCTATATTCGCACGGAGCTCTCAAAGCTTCTGGCATCTGGGTTTAACGTCGAAGATTTTCTGATCCGGCCGAAGGACTGGTACGAGGAGCGCGGTATTGAGCTTCGACTCGGCACTCGCGCCGAGTCGATCGATCCCGACGAGAAGACGGTGCAGACCTCGGATGGGGAAACCGTTGCGTACGGGAGCCTGGTCCTGGCCTCCGGTGGCCTGCCGGGATTCCCACGCAACATCCGCGCCCACGAATCGGAGTCTTTCTACACCCTCAAGAGCGTCGCCGATGCAGCCCGCATCAAACGGGATGCCCGGCGGGCAAAGAACGCCTTGGTTGTCGGTATGGGCGTGTTGAGCGTCGAGATAGCTCAGCAACTGTCGCAAATGAAAACAAGTGTGACCCTGGTTGGAGCAACCGGACAGCTCATGCCGCGGCAGTTGAGTCCACGGGCAGGCGAAATAATGGAAGATCTCATGTCTTCCAACAGTATCCGCCTCTACTTCCAGGAAGAGGTGCTGTCCTTCGAGAAGAACAACAAGCGCGGCATGGATGTTATGATGATACGGAACTCCGGCCGCTTCGACATGGTGATCTTCTGCATTGGATTCGCGCCCAATCTCGATCTTGCGAAGAGCGCGGGTTTGGAGGTGAACCGCGGAGTCAAAGTGGACGAGCACTTACGTACGTCGAATCCGGATATTTACGCCGCCGGAGACGTGGCGGAACAGGCCGACGGAAGCGTGTCCTATCTGTGGCGATCCGCCGAGTACCAGGGTGAGCTCGCGGGCCGAAACGCCGCGGGCGCGGACGAGCCCTACGACCGTCGCCCTTTTCGACTACGCGCGGAGGTCTTCGGGACCCATTTCCTCTCCATTAACAAGCCCCTGGATCCCCTGGAACACGAGATCGAGGAAGCGGAGAACGGCGATACCTACTTCGGCTTCTACTTCGACGACGACCGCCTCATTGGCGCCGTAGTCGTCGGCGATCGGGAGCGCGAGGGGGAATACGAGAAAGCGGTCCAAGAGAGCTGGTCTCGCGACCAGGTGAATGAAACCTTTCTCTCCTAACTACCGACAGATGCAGGAGGAGTGAGCTATGCAGGATTTCTCACGGCACGTCTTTTTACGATGGGCGCTGTCTCGACGGGCACTGTCCCGATTCATAATTGTATCGATGTTTACGGCCTTCGCCGCGGTGACGGCCGTCGCACAGACCTCCGGTGTTCAGGTGGAGATGCTCCGCGGCCCTACCGGCATGGGCGCTATCCAGCTGATCGATCGGGAGCCCGACTTCGCGGGGGTCGACGTAAACTACCGGATCTCGGGGTCGCCTCAGAATACCGTTGCGCGGGTTCTCAACGGCGAGGTGGATATTGCGGCCCTCCCGTCGAACGTCGCCGCAAAGGTGTACAACGGCGGCGCTCCCTACCAGCTCGCCGCGATCAACACGCTCGGCGTGCTCTACCTCGTGTCCCGGGACGGCGGCGTGTCCGCGTGGGACGACCTGCGCGGACGGGAGATCGGCAACATTGGGCGCGGGGCGAATCCCGACTTCATCTTCCGGTATCTGCTGCAGCAGAATGGTCTGGACCCGGAAGAGGACGTCTCGCTACGCTTCTACAACCACACCGAGCTGGCGCAGTTGATCATTTCCGGCAGGCAGGACCTGGCCGTGCTGCCCGAGCCCTTTGTGACGCGGGTGCTGAGCTCGGCGCCGGACACACGGATCGTCCTAAACCTACAGGAAGAGTGGCAGGCCGTGAAAGGCGCGGACGCCGAAGTTGGAATGGGAGCTCTGGTAGTGAAGCGGGAGCTCGCACAGTCGGATCCGGAGTTCCTCGAGGCCTTTCTTTCGGCCTATCGGGATTCCGTTCGCTTCGTGAACAACGAGCCGGCTGCCGCCGGAGAGCTGATCGAGAAGCATCAAATGGGCTTTACCGCGGAGAGTGCGACAGCCGCCGTGCCGCGGGCGAATATCGTGTTTCGGCCCGCGCCGGAGGCTCGTGCCGCTTTCGAGGAGTACCTAAATGTTCTGCGAGGCTTCGACCCCACTGCTATCGGCGGTGCGCTCCCGGACGACGAATTCTACCTGGAACAAGCCTTGCCGTAGCTGATTCGCATTGGGGGGGCTCGCGGCCGTAGGGCCTCTCGGTCATGCGTCTGCGGTCCGCGGCTGTACGCTGTGCCGCTCAATGATTATCTTTGACCACAGAAATACAGGGCGTCCGATCGCTGCGGTTTAAAATGTACGTACCGCAGGGCAGGCGCAGTGGCAAAACAACGTTTCATTAGGAGGAACTCATGGCTTTCCAAACTCCAGATCTACCGTACGGATATGACGCACTCGAGCCGCATATCGACCAAGCGACCATGACGGTGCATCACGACAAGCACCACACCGGCTACACAACGAAGCTGAACAACGCAATCCAGGGCACTGAGTACGAGAATTGGGACATTGAGAAGCTGATCTCAAGCATCGATTCCATGCCCGACAACATCAAGACGCCGGTACGAAACCACGGCGGCGGCCATTATAACCACCAACTGTTCTGGCCCATGATGAAGAAGGGCGGCGGCGGACAGCCAAGCGGCGCTCTGGCCGAGGAGATCAACAAGACCTTCGGCGGATTCGATGAGTTCAAGAATCAGTTCAAGACGGCAGCTCTCGGTCGATTCGGCAGTGGCTGGGCGTGGCTCGTCGTGAATGAGCGCGGTTCCCTCGAGATCATGAGCACTCCCAACCAGGACAATCCACTTACGCAGGGTAAGAAGCCGATTCTGGGTATTGATGTCTGGGAGCACGCCTACTACCTGAAGTATCAAAACAAGCGTGGTGATTACGTCGACGCCTTCTTCAACGTGATCAACTGGGATCAGATCGCCAAGAACTACGACGCCGCGAAGTAACGCGGTTCTACGTGCACGAAAGCTGGTGTGCGGGCTACTGCCCGTACAGATGCACGCACGGTCGGGGCGCACGGCATGAGAGCGACCGACCGATACTGATCGGAGCCCCGGCCGCGCGCCGGGGTTTCTTGTATTCGTTGACAGCCCCCACGGGCGCTGCTAATTTAGGTGAAGCTAACTTTGGTAGGAAAATATCATGACACCGAAAGCTGCCGTATCTCACGGTTTAACATATAGTGGTCACGCCGGATCCGTGGCGGATTATCCGATCGACGTCGAGGCTATTCGGCGGGATTTTCCCATTCTATCCAAGACCATGCGGGGAAAACCCTTCGTATACTTGGATAACAGCGCAACGTCGCTCAAGCCGCAGCAGGTGATAGATGCCGCGGTGCACTACTACAGCGATCTTAGCTCGAACATCCACCGCGGTGTGTACGAGTTCAGTGAACTGGCGACGGCCGAGTACGACGCCGTCAGAGCCGCGACGCGGACGTTCATAAACGCGCCTGAGGACAGCCACGTTATCTTCACACGCGGCGCCACGGAAGCCATGAACGTGATCGCCTTCGGCTGGGGCCGCCGTCATGTACAAGAAGGTGATGAGATCGTCGTTTCGGAGCTCGAGCATCACGCAAATTTCGTTCCGTGGCAAACGCTTGCTCAGGAACGTGGGGCCGTCCTGAAGTTCATTCCCATTAATCCTGAAGAGGGCACCCTCGAGATCGACAGCCTGGACGAGATCATTAGCGATCGAACCAAGGTGGTGGCGATTTCGGCCATGTCGAACGTGACCGGCTACATGCCGCCGCTGGAGCGCATTCTTGCCGCGGCGAAGGCGCACAATGCGCTGACTGTTGTTGACGCCGCCCAACTTGCTTCCCATCATCGGGTAGACGTCGCTGAGCTTGATTGCGACTTCTTGGCGTTTTCCGGACACAAGATGTGCGGGCCCACCGGCGTCGGTGTCCTCTACGGCAAGACCGCCGCTCTCGAGGATACCGATCCCTTCATCTATGGTGGCGACATGATCGTGAAGGTTCGGAAAAACCGCACCACCTACAAAGAGCTCCCGGAGCGCTTTGAGGCGGGAACGCCCAACATTGCGGGCGTAATCGGCCTCGGGGCGGCTATCGAGTATCTCAACGGCGTCGGTATGGAGGCCATTCATCGTCATGAGCACGCACTTCTGGCCTACGCGGAAGAGCAGATTCGCAGTCTTTCCGGACTGACAATCTACGGCCCGCGGGATCTCTCCCTCCGGGGCGGAATCCTCTCCTTCAATGTCGACGAGGTTCATCCTCATGATACCGGGGCGATTCTGGATCAAGAGGGTGTGGCCGTACGCACCGGCTTCCACTGCGCCCAGCCGCTCATGCAGATCCTCGGTGTTCCGGGCACGACACGGGCCTCATTCTACCTCTACAATACCTTCGAGGATATTGATCGCTTGGTGGCCGGCATTGAGCGCGTGCAGCGCGTGTTCGGCTGAAGCCCGTGAGTCGGGTATGTGAGTAGTGCAGATGAGTATTGAAGACGATCTTTACAAAGAAATCATTCTCGAGAACTACAAGTCGAAGAAGAACAAGATCACCCGAGAAGATGCGGCCTATCAGAGTGAGGGCGCTAATCCCTCCTGTGGGGACGACCTCGAGCTTTTCGTTGACGTTGAAGATGGGCGGATTAGCCACATCACCTACGATGGGATGGGCTGCAGTATTTGCTGCGCCTCCGCCAACCTCCTCTGCGAGGCTCTCCGCGGCCGTAATCTGCAAGAGGCCAAAGAGATTGTAGACCGATACCGGACCATGCTTTTGGAGGATGAGACCCCTGAGTTTCCGGAGGAGCTCGAAGACCTCGAGGTAATGGAAGGGATCAAGAAGTACCCGGTTCGTATCAAGTGCGCTCTCCTCGGCTGGAATACCTTTCAGAACATTGCGAAGGAGATCCGCGAGGACGCTGATTAACGCCGGCGCCTTGCTGTAGCTGGAGCGGAGGATGTATCAGGTCGTTCTCTTGCGGCACGGGGAGAGTACGTGGAACAAGGAGAACCGCTTCACGGGCTGGACGGATGTTGATCTGACGCCCGCCGGTGAGGAGGAAGCGCGTCGCGCCGGGCGCGTGCTTCACGCCCGCGGGATAGACGTCGATATTGCGTTTACGTCGGTGCTCACCCGCGCCATTCGAAGCCTTGATATCGTCCTGTATGGGATCGGGCGTGCCTGGATTCCGGTTCATAAGCACTGGCGGCTCAACGAGCGACACTACGGCGCCTTGCAGGGCTTCAACAAGGCTACAATGGCCGAACGGGAAGGGCGGGAGCTCGTGCATGCATGGCGGCGCAGTTACAGCGTTCGGCCGCCCGCCATCCATGAGACGGATGAGCGCTTTCCCGGCCATGATCCGCGGTATCGGGCGGTTCCACCGGCATACTTGCCGCGCAGCGAAAGCTTGGAAGACACCGTGAATCGATTCCTTCCTCTGTGGCAGATGCAGATCGCGCCGACGATTGTCGACGGCGCTCGGGTGCTGATCGTCGCCCACGGCAATTCCCTGCGAGCGCTGGTTACGTATCTGGACAACATAGCGGATGCGGACGTACCGGATGTGATCATACCCACCGGCGTGCCGCTTGTGTACGAGCTGGATGCGGACCTGAGGCCGATTCGCCACTACTACGTGGATGAGGAAGCCGCTTCGAGTGCGAGCGGCCATAGCGGACACAGCGGCACGACCGCGACGGAGGCTGCGCGTGGCTGAGCAGGATCGATCGGCGGGCTCAACGAAGGCGCCGAGCAGGGCGATACTGTTGTTCTCCTGCCCGGATACTCGTGGAATCGTGGCCGAGGTGTCGCACTTCATATTCACCTACGGCGGCAATATCATTGAGTCCTCCCAGCACCACGATGAGGAAACGAACACCTTCTTCATGCGCGTCGAGTGGGACATCCGCGATTTCATGGTTCCGGCGGATAAGATTCAAAGCGCCTTCGACCCCATCGCTCTGAAGTTTTCCATGAACTTCATGCTGGAGTTTCCCGACCAGGTTGCGCGCGTCGCACTGTTCGTTTCGAAGCAGGGGCACTGCCTCCAGGACCTGCTTCTCCGCTACGCGGAAGGAGAGCTCGCCTGTTCGATTCCGCTTGTCATCAGCAACCATGAGACCTACCGCTCCACGGCTGACTGGTTCGGCATCCCCTTTTACCACGTCCCGGTTAAGCAACAGGGTAAGGAAGCCGCGGAAGCCCGGCAGCTGGAGTTACTCCGGGAGCATGATATCGATGTAGTCGTTCTGGCCCGTTACATGCAGATACTCGGATCGGGGTTCGTGGCGGCCTTTCCGAATAGGATCATTAACATTCACCACAGCTTTCTTCCCGCATTCGTCGGTGCGCGACCGTACCACCAAGCCTTTGCTCGGGGGGTGAAGATCATCGGTGCGACAAGCCACTACGTGACCGAAAACCTGGACGAAGGTCCCATTATTGAGCAGGATGTGGCACGAGTATCTCATAGAGACTCCGTGCCGGACCTTGTACGCAAGGGCCGTAATCTCGAGAAGATGGTGCTCGCCCAGGCGGTGAAACTGCATCTGGAACACCGTATTCTGGCGTTCAAGAATAAGACGATTGTGTTCGAGTAATGAAGCAGACCGTGGCGAAAGCCAGGGCGGCAATTGCTTGAGTGCGGAGGTTCCGTTCGTGGCGTATGAAATAGAGATCAAGGCGTGGCTGGATGATCCGGATTCCGTCCGTCGCGACCTCGCGGCGCAGTCTATCGGTAGCCGAGACTACGTCAAGGAAGATCTCTACTTTCGGGCGCCGACGGGGCAAGAGTTTCGTCTCCGCCGGGAGGAGGCGGGCGCCGTGTGTACGTTCAAGGAAAAGACGATCCGCGCAGGCGTGGAGGTCAGCCGGGAGGTAGAGTTCAGCGTTTCAGATCCCGAGGCCTTCGAGGAGCTTGTCGGCCGCTCCGGAGCAACGGTGTTCGCTCGGAAGAAGAAAACCGGAAGCGTCTTCGAGTGGGCGCAGGCGCGCGTGGAAGTGTCTCACGTGGAACGGCTCGGCGACTTCGTCGAGATCGAGAAGATCCTCGAAGAAGACAATGCCGAGCGCCATGCTGAAGCGGAGCAGGAGGTTCGTCGTATACTCGACCGGCTCGGGGTCGCGGAGACGGCGATCGAGCCTCGGCCGTATACCGCGCTTCTCGCGGATCTGGAGCGTGGTGCAACGTGAATCTGTACCGCTTGCCCGATTCTCTTCGAACTGTCGCCTTCGACATTGATAACACCCTCTACGAGCATGAGGCCTACGCAGCCATGCAGCAACATGTGCTCATTGAGGCGCTGGCCGAGGGGCTCGGCGTGTCGTCGGAGGACGCCGCCCGCCGGGTCCATGACTACCGCGCCGGCTACGCCGCAGACCACGGCGGGCGGCGCCCATCCCTCGCCAATACGAGTCTCGCCTTCGGCTTCGACATCCCCATCAGCGTACAGTGGCGCGTGGATCGCATTCACCCGGAGGATTACCTGGAGGCGGACCCACGTTTGTACGCCGCCCTGGAGGATCTCGGGGCTTCCTTCATCATTGCCGCGGTAACGAACAATCCCGTTTCAGTCGGACGGCGCACGCTCCGCGTTCTCGGCGTCGAAACGCTCTTCGCGGCGCTTGTCGGGCTCGACAGCGCCGGGGCGTCGAAACCGGACCCGTTGCCCTTCAAGATCCTCGCGGATACACTCGGTGTTTCCCTCCGGGATACCCTCGTCGTCGGGGACCGCTACGCCGTGGACCTGGAGCCCGCCCTCGAGCTCGGCGCTGGTGCCGTCCTGGTGGAAGGCATTCGGGATACTTACGCACTGTGCGAGTTGCTGGCACATCGGGGCCGGCGTTAATGCTGCGCAGGGCGGTAGAGGGGCGAAGGCCGGTATAGGAACATGGAGAAGCTACAGGAGCATCCGTTTCAGGCTTATCCCTATCTGCAACGGCTCGGCGACGAGATTGCCGCGCTGTGCGGGCACTCCATCATCTGTGCCGAGCGCGGTATTTCCCGGATCAACATGGTTATCAACATCAAGGCCGGCGCCGTGGGCAAGCGGACGGTCTTCGAAGAGCATTTGGCGCGTATCCGCGCACTCAGGCGCGAATGCGCCGGGGCGGGCGCCGGATCCGCCCGCCCGACCCCACCGATCAGTATCTACGTTACGGAGTATCACGGCCATGCGCGGGAGATCGCCCGGCGGATTGCCTATAACGCGGAGCACGACGGCGAGCGGCGACTCGTGGTGAGCGTGGGCGGCGACGGTACCCACGGGGATCTCATGACCATGTTTTATCAGGCTCCCGACCGCGTACTGGATCGCCTATTGCTATTGCGGCTGCCCTTCGGTACCGGAGACGACAACGCCGACGGGCGCACCGTGGAGGCCGCTTGTCAGTTGCTGCTGAAAGACGGCGCTCTGACCCGGGCTGCGGCTGTTCGGATGGAGGCGGTCGGCATGTCGCCGCGCTTCGCATTCAACATTGCGTCGCTCGGGATCGACGCCTTCATTACGGATGTGACGAACCGCTTGAAGCGGCACTTACCACGCAACGCCTATCGGTTCATTGCCAATCTCACCACCGTTTTCTACGAGTGGCTCAATCCCATTGGGGACATGCGGCTAAGCAAGGATCCCGGTGCGGCGCACGGGGGTATTGTGCACGCGAATCTACAGGGGAAGATCGCGCTCGTGGCGTTTGGTGTAAGCGGCCATCGCACCTACGGAAACGGCATGCAGATCTTGCCTGGAAGCGACAACGTCTGTGCCATATCTACCGCGAACGTCATACGCAAGCTCGAGATCAAGCGGCGGCTGTACCAGGCGACCCACTTGGAGACCGAGCTGGCGCATTCATTCGCCGCGGAGCGACTGCTGGTCGATTACGATAGAGCGCTGCCGTACCAACTCGATGGAGAGGCCGGCTGGTTGTCGCCGCAGCACTTCCCGGTGCTGTTTCGTGTTGGGCCCCCCCGGATACCGGTCTTCTCGCACCATGGATGAGGATCCGGCTTGTCTGAATCACGCCCGGGAAAATCACGTCTTTGAGAATCACGTCTTGGAAAAGGAGTACAGGTAACCGCGGTGGGCGAAGCGCATCCCCGCCGCCTTCACGGCCTCCTGATGATCCTGCCAGGAGTCGGGGTAATGCATGAGGTAGCTTCGCCGGCGAACCGACTTAGGAAGGGTTGAGACTTCCTCCAAGCTTGCGTGAATACCACCGGTGAAGAACTGAACATCGTGGAAGATCGTTTCAATGGAGAAGCGACTTTCAAAGGCGTCAATCAGTTCGGGGTCGAATTGCGTGTCCCCGGTGAACAAGACGCGGTCGTCAATGACCAGGCCGACGCTGTGGAACGCGTCTTCCCAGGACTGAGCCTGCTCGGGGTAGTGACGGGTACGAAAAGTCTTAATGTTGATGCTTCCGACATTGAACTCATGGGACTCTCGGGGGAGGTCGTTTCGGGCCAGCGGACGCTTGATATCCCAAAAGTCGTCGAAGCCGAGTGTGATTCCATTGTGCCGCTCATTGTATTCAGCACCTCCCCGGAGGGAGTAGTTCCACAGCAGCTCTTGGAAGCCTTTGGAAATGTAGATGCTGGGCTTGCTGCCGGAGACGTAGCGATTGACAAGCATTACCTCTTCGAGACCGCCAATGTGGTCGGCATGGAGGTGGGTAATAAAGTAGTTGCGGACATCCATCACCGATAGGCCGAGTTCCGCGAGGGCGCGGGACGCCTTGGTTCCAAAGTCGACCATGAGATGGTCGTCGCCCTTCACGATGATGATGTTGTTTTGGTAGTTCCGTTTGGCGAAGGCGCTACCGGTTCCTAAGAAGTACACAGTCAGCGCCCCGCG
>CAYFQV010000077.1:0-1901 GCA_964345195.1 uncultured Spirochaetaceae bacterium | reverse complement strand
CGAACCACCATGTGAACACGCGCCGTCTTCTTGCCGCGGTTCTCGATCACATGGTCGACATCGCAGTTGTAGAGAATAAAGTCGCCCTCGGCGACGGTGGCTTCCTTGCTGCCGGCTCGAACGTACACGCTGCCTTCTAAAATGGTGAGGTACTCCTCCGTGCCGGCTGCGTGGGCCTCCGAGTCGAGAATGTGTCCCGGCTCGAACTCCAAGAGGTAGATCTCCAGATCCTCCGCCATCTCGATCGGACTGAGTACCTGGAGATGGGGGCCGTTGTCGCTCGTCTCGAGGGTGGTAAACTCATCTCGACGTGTCATGCGGAACTTTCGCGTCGGCTCACTTCCGCCGTGTAGCAGACTGTCCAATTCAACACCGAGCCCGCGAGCGATCTTCCAGACGGTGGCAACGGTGGGATTCACCTTCTGGGACTCGATCTGCGACAACATGGCCTTCGAGACGCCGCTTTTCTCCGAGAGAACGTCGAGGGTCATCTCCTGTCCCTTTCTGAGGCGCCGGATGTTCTCTCCGATTTGGGGTGGGCGCGTAGACTCCACAGTACAACTCCTTTCAGGTCAATGCGTCTCGTTGACATCATCGACGTGTCAGATATAGTTTACAAAAGTTCGTTATGATAAACAAAGCATCCACTTCTGCAGGTTATTCGCCATGAACGTACTCATAACCGGGGCCTTGGGACAGCTCGGCTCCGAGCTCGCCGTTGCCTTGCGGGCACGCTACGGAACCAACCATGTGATTGTCTCCGACATTCGCGACGATATCAACCGCGATCTCGTCGAGTCCGGACCGTTCGAGATCGCGGATGCGCGCAACGGAGAGCTGCTGGGCGAATTGGTACGGAAGCATCAGGTGGAGCGGATCTACCATCTCGCGGCCCTGCTTTCGGCCACAGCCGAGGCCGAGCCGGGTAAGGGCTGGGACATTAACATCAACGGGCTGTACGCCGTTCTCGAGGTTGCCCGGCGACAGGGCTGTTCCGTATTCACACCGAGCTCCATCGGTGCATTCGGTCCGAACACACCAAAAGACTACACACCCCAGGATACCCTCCAGCGCCCGACATCCATGTACGGGGTGACCAAGGTCACCGGGGAGCTCTTGTGCGACTACTACTTTCACAAGTACGCGGTCGATACGCGGGGACTGCGCTTTCCGGGCATCATATCGAACGTCACGGCGCCGGGGGGAGGCACCACCGACTACGCGGTCGAGATCTACTATGAGGCTGTGCGTAAGCATCGATATGAGTGCTTCCTAAAGGGCGACACCTATCTGGACATGATGTATATGCCGGATGCGGTTAAGGCGGCGATCGACATTATGGAGGCCGACCCCGCTCGGCTGCGTCACCGTAACGCCTTCAACGTGAGCGCCATGAGCTTCTCGCCGGAAGATCAGGCGGCATACATCCGCAAGTACATTCCCGACTTCGAAATCACCTACAAGATCGATCCCGTTCGGCAGGCCCTCGCGAACTCGTGGCCGAACAGTCTCGAGGACTACGCGGCCCGCGTAGAGTGGGACTGGGAGCCGCAGTACGACCTGGATGCAATGACGCGGGATATGCTGGACACCATCACGTCCCGGGAGGCTTCTTTCTAAAGCCACTGCTCGTGCCTCCGCGTCCGGCTGCGACGTCCGCGCCGCGTTGCGTCTCATTCCGGCGCAGGGTATGCTCCCGGCCGGAGGTTTTGAACGCCATGGTCCGGGAGTTCCGAGAAAAAGCCTATCAGCAGCAGCTCGAGCGCAGCTTCGGCGTTGCCGATTTGCGCGCCGGCTTCATCGGCACAATACCTGCCGCCCTGAGTGCCGGCATTTACGGCATTATTCTCGGAGCTCTCGCGGCGGAACAGCAGATAGCGATCGGTATGCTGTGGTTGCAG
>CAYFQV010000076.1:9674-14703 GCA_964345195.1 uncultured Spirochaetaceae bacterium | reverse complement strand
GGTTCTTCTCGTAGGCGATTAGCTCGTCACGGGTCAGCTTGCCGTCCTCGATCTCAACACCGAAGCGCTCGCGCAATTTGCCCAGAAGGGTATTCTTGAACTCGTCCAAGGAGGTCGATCGCCCGGACTGCTCGCCAATGCTGGTCATGGGCTCCAGAGCGCGCTCCTTGATCTCCGGGGGGACGTAGATAACCTTGAACAGAGGCTCCGCGTCCATGTTCTCCAGGTACGTGACCACGTTCACCACGTAGAGGTTCTCAACCTCCCGCAGGAGTATGATCGCCAGACGCTTGCCCTGGGCACGGATGGAGCCCTGGTGTTTGTACCAGGCTTCCGACACCCCCAAGTCCTTGAAGGTCTCGACGAGTAACTCACCGACCGCGTAGAAGGCTTCATCGTCCGAGGAAAACTGCGCTTTCTCAAAGACCATCTGTACATTCACCGTCGCGTCGGGATCTAGGAAAACCAGGGTTCGCTGACCGGTGACGATCACATGCTGAAGGTCGGGGCAGTCGTTTTTGATCTCGTTGATGAAGTTTGCGTAGTTGCTGAGGCATACGATCGCCTTGGCGGCACTGTCCCGGAGGATGAAGGTTATTTCTCGACCCTTGTAGGTGGTGTTGAAGGGCACGGCCACCGCGCCGAGCTTCTGAATGCCGAAAAAGGTGAAGACGAACTCCGGAATGTTGGGAAGCATCATGGCCACGCGATCACCCGTGCCGATCCCCAGCGCCGCGAGCCCGCCGGCCACTCGGCTCGCCTGCTCGTTCAGCTCCTGATAGGAGTAGACCTTGCCGTCGAAGCGGATCGCCTCCCGACGCTTGAACTGCTTGGTAATGGTCTCGAGGGTCGCCCCGAGTCCGATCGGAACCTCGACCTCCGTGGTCTTCGGCGATTTGAAAAGCGGCATCTCAGCTTTCCTCCCCTGCAAGGGTCTCGTCGGGCCTGACGGGAGCACCCTCTACACGCAGCGGCCCCGCGCCGCCGGCTGCGCCGACCCCCGTCGCCTCTTTGTTGATGAGCCGACGGTCCTCACTCTCACCGCGCAGCTCCTTGCGGAGGACCTTCCCGGTGGCACTCTTGGGCAGGCTCTCCACGAAGCGCACCACCTTCGGCCGCTTATACTGAGCAAGCTCCGCCTCACAATGGTCCCCTATCTCCCGCTCGGTGATCGCCTCCCCCTCTACGGCGACAATAAAGGCGGTCACAACTTCATCTCCGCGGCTGCCGGGAATCGCGACCAGCGCGGCTTCCTGCACCTTCGGATGCTCCGCGAGAACCTCTTCGACCTCGCGAGGGCTAATGTTGAAGCCTCTCGTGATGATGATGTCCTTCTTTCGATCCGTAATGTAGTAGTAGCCCTCTTTATCGCGGTAGCCCAGATCCCCGGTCCGGAACCAGCCCTCGGCGTCAATGACTTCCGCAGTCGCCTCCGGGTTGTTCCAGTATCCCGGCGTGACGGTTTGACTCCGGATGGCAATCTCTCCCTCTTCGTTGTCCGGAAGCACTACGCCCTGCTCGTTGAATATCGCCATTTCTACCCCCTCCGCGGGCGGGCCGATGCTCCCCTCACGAAACACGCCGTTCTGTCCGTTGGAGCAGACACTCGAGGTAGTTTCGGTCAAGCCGTATCCCTCAATGATCTGTGTGTCGAAGACCTCGGCGAACTTTCGAAGCACCGCGAGCGGCAGCGGCGCGCCGCCGGATACGCAGGCGCGCAAACTCTTGGGAATGCGTGCCTTCGACGAGCGCGCAAGCGCCAAGAGGTGATGATACATGGTCGGAACCGCCGGCATGATGGTCGCATCGTTGTCACTAATCGCCTTCAGGAGGTTTCGGGGGCTGTACTGTCCAACAAGGACCAGACATGCGCCGAAGCTAAGCGCCGCAACCATTGCGTTCGCGAGCCCGTAGACGTGGTAGAGCGGTAACACTCCAATCGCCCGGTCCTCATGGGTAAAGGGAATCATGGACTTCACGATGGTGGTGCACTGGAAGTGGAAGTTCCGGTGGCTGAGAGTCACGCCCTTCGGGTTGCCGGTGGTGCCGGAGGTGTAGAGGATCACCGCCGGATCGTCCGGCTCAACTTCCACGGCCTCGAAGTTTCGCGAAGCCTTGGCGGTAAGCTCGCTCAGGGAGAGAGTGCCCACCGTCTTTCCGCTGCTTCGCCCCTGCCGCGGTGCCCGCGCCACCGAAATGCCGGCCTGCGTCGCCGCATCCGCGTCTACGTTGACATCGGCCCCGGCCACAATCCCGGGCACTTTACTGCGTTGGACGACCACGGTGTCCGGAACGCGAGTGTTCGAAAGCTGGTACTTACCGGCAATGCGTCCTTCAGCAATGGAGAGCCCGTAGGCGACCACGTCGGCCGGGTCGCCCTCGGGATTGTAGATCAGACGCCAAGTACCGCCCCTTGTGCCGCTCTGTCTGCCTTCGTCACTCATGTTGTTGTCGCCTCCGCGCGCAGATAGTCCTCGACTTCGTCGAAGAACTGCGTCTCGATCTCCTCAGACGGCTTACGGGTTGCAAAGCTGACACCGAGATAGACAAGAGTGTTGACCAGGAGACTTGCAATAACCGGATGTCCAACGACCAGGATGCGCTCCCCGTCGACAAGCCACAAGAGGCTCACTACCAGGTAGATCACCCCGGCAAGCGTGCCCGCGAAGGCCCCCTGCTTGGTTCCGCGCTTCCAGAGAAGGCCCCCCACCAGGGCGGGCGCCCACTGGGCGAAGCCGGGCACGCTGACGTCGGTCAGGTAGAGTGCCATGGCGCCTTGGCTCAGAACGCTGACCAGGAGGCTGCCGATGACGATGACGATCACCGACAGCCGCGCCCAGCGAGTGATCTGCTGATCCGTGGCGTCCGGCCGAAACAGCCCTTGAATGATGTCACGACTCACAATGACGCTGGAGGTCATGAGCTGCACCGCCGCCGTGCTTACCGCGGCGGCTATTACGCCTAAGAGCACGAAGACGCCGAACCAGCCCGGTAGAGTCCGGGTAATGATGGTTTGCACCACCCGGTCCGCCTCCTCCTGCACGCTGACTCCGTTCTCGGCAGCCAGCGCCTCCAGCTCAGCCATGGGCATGGCCGCCGGTGCCACAATGGAACCCCAGATGAAGGGGATAATGTAGAAGAACAGGCCACCGAACACGAAGATCAACAGGGGGAACCACTTGAACAGCGACTTGTCCCGGGCGGTCATGCAGCCGATCGTTACGTGGGGCCAGCTGAAGGCCAGCAAACCTACGATGAAGGTTCCACCCATGACGATCGATGTGAACTCTCCCGTCGGCCCAGGTGAGGAGAGCATGGCGGGCGCCCGCTCCTCCAAAATGTTTACCGCCTCTGTTAGGCCGGCATCGGGAAAGAGCGCCACGACCGCCCAAATCAAGCTGCCCAGGAGTGCGGTAATGTACACGGTGCCGAGGAAGATGTTGACCCAGGCCACGATCCGCATGCCTCCCAGTAGCACCAGCACAATAAGGATCACCGTGGTGTACAGTGCGCCCCAGAAGGCCGGGAGACCGGTGAGCGCCTCGAAGCCGGCTCCCACGCCAATGGGCTGAATACCCACGTAGGGGATCACGAAGGCCAGAATACTCACCGAGAGCAGGAGCCGCAGTCCCTTGGACTGGTAGCGTTCGGCAAGAACCTCAACCGGGGAAAGGAAGCGGTTGATCTTTGCCAGGGCCCAGAGGCGCGGGCCCAGAAACATGTAGAGGGCCGCAAAGCCGGCCACGCTTCCCCAGATGAACATGACGTAGCCCGGCCCTTGGGTATAGAGCAGGCCCGGAAAGCCGTAGAAAGTCCAGGCCGAGGAGATGGCAAAGAGGACGAAGAAGAACATGACCACGACGCCGATCGTGCGCCCGCCGAGCATGAAGTCCTCGGCGGTCTTGGCGGAGATCCGGTAGCCGTAGGCCGCCATGAAGATGACCACCGCTCCGAAGAGCGTAAGGGCGATAATCGTAGTTGCCATGGAGCCTCCTATCGGTAGGGCCAGAAGAAGAAGAAGTAGATCATGTAGGTGACCAGCCAGAAGAGCACAAAGGAAACGCCGATCACCAAGGGCATGGTCATCCAACCCAACAACACGAGCGGTTCACCATCCTCAGGCGCGTCTGTAATGCCGAATGCCAGGAGGACGATGAAGCCAATCACGCTGAGCAGCAGGGCGAGCAAGTAAATTCGCCCCGCGGTATGTCGCGTCATCTCTTTCATGACGGCCATACTAATCTATTACACCTAAGTTGTGAAACTAATTTCGCGATTTTTGAATCGCGTGTCGGTCGGGCGACCGCCCGGCCCATTGCCGGCATCCACGCACGACACATCCCAATGACCAATGACCGTCTCGGGCAAGAGGCGATCGGCTACGCCGCCTTCGGGTTCCGTTAAAGCCCCGAGGCTGCCGAGCCCCCGATCCCTTTTTGAAAGCCGTGACCCGCTTCTACACGCGCCGGGAGTTCATCAGGAGGAAGAGGGCAATTCCGGTAATGACGAGGGTGGAGAGCAGGCAGAGGAGGAAACCGCCGCGGATGCCGACCTGCTCCGCTAGCACCGAAATTGCAAAGGGGAAAATAAGCCCGCCGAAGCCGGCGCCCATGGTTACCAAGCCGACCGCGCCGCCATGGCGACTGTAGCGGCTCACCAGACTCATGACCACCGGGAAGATCCCGGAAAAGCCGAGCCCTGTGAGGAAGATGAAGACCAAGCCCGCCGGGGCGCTTTCCACCAAGAACAAACCCGTGAGCGACACAAGACTGATCAACGCCAATGTCAGAAGTAGCTCGGTCTGTCGGGTTCCGCGAAAGAACAACGAGAGGGAAACCCGGCCGATCAAGAGGCCCGCCCACATGGCGGCGACCGCGGTGGCCCCGAGCTCGGTGCTGCTGCGTAAGCCGACCACGAAGTACTCCGCCACCCAGTTGTTCGCGCCCAGCTCGGCACCCACGTAGAAGAGTAGCGCCACCGCGAGGACCGCCAACATGGGAACAAAGCGGGGCCGGGGCTGCGCTCCGGA
>CAYFQV010000076.1:0-9574 GCA_964345195.1 uncultured Spirochaetaceae bacterium | reverse complement strand
CCACCGCGAGGACCGCCAACATGGGAACAAAGCGGGGCCGGGGCTGCGCTCCGGAACCTGCCTCGGTGTATGCCGGGTCGGCCTCGACCGCGGCCTGCGCTTCGGCATCGACCTCTTTCTCCTCCTCGAGCT
This sequence comes from uncultured Spirochaetaceae bacterium, assembly GCA_964345195.1. GTDB lineage: Bacteria > Spirochaetota > Spirochaetia > DSM-27196 > PWMO01 > CAYFQV01. The sequence goes on along the minus strand of CAYFQV010000076.1, from coordinate 9,442 downwards.
TCTCCTCAAGCTTTGTGACCCGCGGCACCGTCACCAGCGCCATGATCACCGCCATCAGAAGCAGCAAGCCGCCGAAGACCGGGAACAGGAGTTGCCAGCCGATCTCGTTGCGGACCAGACTCGCCAGCCCCATGGGACCCGCAATCGCACCGACGCAGAAGGCGGCGTGCATGAAGTTCATGAGCCTGCTCTCGCCCTCGCGCTCGACGCCAATGACCCAGTGATTCGTGGCAACCTCGATCTGGCCCCGGCTATAGCCAATGATCACGTTCAGTCCCACGTTCAATATGGCCGAGGGAAAGCGGGCAAAGAACAGAAACGCCACCGCCTCCATTACGAGTGCCATCAGAAGCACGGCCTTGGTACCGAAGCGTTCCGCCAGGTGCCCCGCCGAGAGCGTGGCGGCAATGAAGCCGAAGGAGCCCGCCGCAAGGATGAAGCCCGCCGTGGAGTAGGGCCAGCTGTAGGCGCGGATCACCTCCGGAATCGCCGCGCCGAAGAGCGTCAGGCTGACGCCGAATAGGATGAAGTCGATGAACAGCACAATGTAGGCGCGACGCTGAACGGCATTGAGGCCTGTGAACACGGGGATCTTCCTTTACGGATCGAATGCCCTGTCTTATCATCCCCTACGGCTTTCGGCCAAGGTCCCTATCCGTCGTGCCGTCGACATGTGGGCGTGGCGCCGGCGCGGCGGTGAGACGGCACCCGACTCGTCGCAGCCGGTCGTCCGGCTGCGACGCCGCCGGCTAATGCCTACTGCAGCTTCGACACCGCTTCCCGCTCGATAGAGAGCCCGGCGCTGTAGCGCGCAAAGTAGGTGTCGAAGCCTTCTACATCCGCCGGGTCGGGATCGACGGCGGTGCCGCTGCTTCCGGCCAGGGCGCGCTCGAGGAACTCCACGAGGGAGGTCGCCGGGGCGCCGTGGGATTTGTCCTGACCGTTGCCGGAGGTCGTGGCGGGCTCCGCAGGCGCACCGCCGCCGGGCGGCAGGGCCCCGGCACGCTCCGCGGTGAAGGCCGCCAGAAGCGCCATCCCCCAGGCGCCGCCCTCGCCGGCGGTGTCCAGCAGACTTACCGGGGTCTTCGTGGCCGCCGCCATGATCCGTTGCCCGACGCCGGGGGTCTTGAAGAAGCCGCCGTGACCGCGAATCACATCGACCTGAACACCCTCCTCCTTCGTTAGGATCTCCAGACCGGCGCGCAGCGCGCCGAGGGCGGAGAAGAGATGTGCCCGGATGAAGTTCGCCAGGGTGAAGTTGCCGTCGGGCTTGCGGGCGACCAGCGGGCGGCCTTCGGTGAAGCCGGTGACGTGCTCGCCTGAGATGTAGCCGTAGCTGAGAATCCCGCCCGCATCCGGGTCGCCCTGCAGCGCAAGCGGCATGAGGCGGCTGTAGAGATCGGCCGGTGAGACATCGATCCCCAGGGCTTGTGCTGCTTCCCCGAAGATTCCCATCCAGGCGTCGAAGTCGGAGCTGCAGTTGTTGGAGTGGGCCATGGCGACCTGCTTGCCGTCGGGGGTCAGGACAATGTCGATCTCCCGGTGCAGGCGTGCGAGCTTCTCTTCGATGACGACCATGGCAAAGGCGGAGGTCCCCGCCGAGACGTTGCCGGTTCGCGCTTTTACGCTGTTGGTAGCCACCATACCGGTGCCGGCGTCACCCTCGGGTGGGGATAGGGGAACGCCGGGTTGCAGATCACCGTCGGGGTCCAAAAGCGCCGCGCCTTCCGGGCTGAGTGTGCCGGCGAGCTCTCCGGCGGGCACGATATCCGGCAGCAGGTCGCGGAGTCTCCAGGGAAGGCCCTCCCGCGCCACGAGCTCGTCGAAGCTCCGCATCATTTCGGCGTCCCAGTCTTGGGTCTCAGGGTCGACCGGGAACATGCCGGAGGCCTCACATGTGCCGATGGCCCAGCGGCCGCTTAAGCTACGGTGGACGTATCCTGCCAGCGTCGTGATGTGGCGAACGTCACGGAGGTGCTCTTCCGCGTTGAGGATCGCCTGATAGAGGTGTGCAATGCTCCAGCGCTGGGGAATGGCGAAGTTGAAGAGCTCGGTCAGCTTGTCCGCGGCCTCAGCGGTAATGTTGTTGCGCCACGTGCGAAAGGGTACCAAGAGCTCGTCGTTGTCATTGACGGCCAGGTAGCCGTGCATCATGCCGCTGAACCCGGCGCCGGCGATCCGCTCGAGTGTTAGGCCGTAACGGTCGCGGATATCGGCCTTGAGATCGGCGAAGCCGGCGGCGACGCCACGCCATACATCGTCCATGTCGTAGGTCCAGACACCGTCGACAAGCTGGTTCTCCCAAGCGTAGGAGCCGGAGGCGATCGCTGTGTAGTCCGGTCCAATGAGCGTGGCCTTAATGCGGGTTGATCCAAGCTCGAATCCAAGGACGGCGTGCCCCGAGCGAATCGTCTCGGCGGCGCCGTATGCTTGGGGCTCCGGTGCGCGTCTCGTTGCCGTGGCACCCTCTGCTTCAGCTGCTCCACGTGTCGGGCCTGTGCTCTCACTCATTCCATGCCTCCCTATGCAACACTTTTTCTGTAACTGCGGCGCTCATGCTACGCTCTCGGTAAAACGAAAGGATCGCGCACGAACCAGCAAACTCCCAGCATTTTGGACCGTTTTCGCCTCAACGGAAAGACCGCCCTCGTCACCGGGGGCGCCCAGGGTATCTCCAAGGGTTTCGCGCAGGCGTTCGGGCGGGCGTGGGGCTATTGCCGGCCCTCGCAATAGGGCTCGTTGTGTCGCAGCTCCCGGCGGAACTCTCTGAGTCGCGTGTCGTCGTCGATAAGCAGTGCTTCGACGCCGGCGATCTCCGCGTAGTCCTCGAGCATTTCCGTGGTGACCGCCTGACTAAAGCCGGTGTGGTGCGCCCCGCCGGCGTAGATCCACGCGGCGGCGGCGATCTCCAGGTTCGGCCGGGGGACCCAGACGCTACGCGCCACCGGTAGCTGAGGAAGCGGTGCGTCCGGCTCGACCACATCTACCTCATTAATAATGAGGCGCAAGCGATGTCCAAGGTCGATCAGGCTGGCGTTCAGGCCCGGTCCCGGGGCGGTGTCGAAAACCATCCGCACCGGGTCGGCCTTGCCGCCGATGCCGAGCGGGTGGATCTCCACCGACGGCGTGGCTGCGGCAATACTCGGACAGATCTCCAACATGTGCGCACCCAGCACGCGCTCCCGTCCCGGCTCGAAGTGGTAGCTGTAGTCCTCCATGAAGGAGCTGCCGCCGGTCATCCCGGAGCCCATGACCTTCATGGCGCGCAGTAGCGCCGCGGTCTTCCAGTCTCCTTCGGCGCCGAAGCCGTAGCCGTCGGACATGAGCCGCTGTACCGCCAGACCCGGAAGCTGCTGTAATCCCTGGAGATCTTCGAAGGTATCCGTGAAGCCGGTGTATCCGCCCTCCTCGAGAAACGCGCGAATGCCGAGCTCCTGCCGCGCCGCGGAGCGCAGGGATTCGTGCCGATCCCCGCCACGCCGGAGCTCCGGGGCGACGCGGTAGCTATCCTCGTACTCCGCGACGAGACGGTCGACCGCGGCATCATCAACATTGTGTATGCGGGCAACCAGGTCGGCGACGCCGAAGCCGCGGACGGTGTAGCCGAGCCGCGCTTCAACGGCAACCTTATCGCCTTCGGTGACGGCAACGTTACGCATGTTGTCACCGAAGCGGGCAATGGCGCCGCGCTGCTGGTCCGCCCATGCGGCGGCGGCGCGGGTCCATGCGCCGATCCGAGCGCGGGCGCCGGGGGCTTCCCAATGGCCCACGACCACTTTGCGCGGTATGTCGAGGCGAGCGCTTATATGTCCGAACTCCCGGCCGCCGTGGGCGGTTTGATTGAGATTCATGTAGTCCATGTCGATCTCATCCCAGGGAATATCCCGACGTATCTGGGTGTGCAGCTGCAGGAGGGGTTTTCGAAGGGCCCTGAGACCGCGGATCCACATCTTCGCGGGGGAGAAGGTGTGCATCCACGCAATCACCCCAATGCACTCCGGCTCGTCGTTCACCGCTCGAAGCGCCGTCTCAACCTCGTCGGCGGTGGTCAAAACCGCGTGGAATCGAAGCGGTGTCGGTATCTCCTGCGCTGCGCTCAAGGCCTCCGCGACCTTCCGGCCGTTGGCGGCCACCTCCTTGAGCGGCTCCGGTCCGTAGAGATGCTGGGCCCCGACGATTAGCCGAACATGCATTTGGGCCGGATCGGGCGTTGCAGGTCTTGCGCTCCCGCTTCCCTGTGCACGTCCTCGTACGTCTTCGTGATCTCTTTCGGCACTCATGGCGTTTCCTCCCGGCTGAATTGCGTCTCGTCTGTATGGTTTGCGGCTTCGCCGCCGTCTTGCTTTGAATCACCGATCCCCACGGTCTCCCGAACGACAAGGTCCATCGGTATGCGCTGGTAAGACGCAACGGGCTCGCCGAGGACCACATGGCGGTATAGGGCGTATACGGCGCGCAGTCCCTGCTGCTGGGGCTGCTGGTTGAACAGGGCGTCAATGTAGCCGTCCCGAAGGGCGGCGGTGTTTGCGGGAACGAGATCGTAGCCGACAACGGCCGGTCGATTGGAAGAGGACCGATCGAAAGAGGCCGACGGCCGTCGAGACAGCGCCTCTACGACCTGATGTGCCGCACTGTTTGTGACGAAGATGCCCGTTGCATGGGGCGCGTTTCGGCCGTCGGCGGGCAGCTCCTCCGCGAGTGCCGGCGCCACCTCGGCGCCGTCGATCTCAACATGCCGGAGGTCGACCTCGTGCTTGTCCCCGGCGTAGTCCTCGAAGCCGCGCCGTCGGGCGCGGAGGTGAAAGTCGTCCCGTCCGAGCGTTATCGAAAGGAATCTGATCCGTGGAGACCCTGTCACGAGGCCCTGCTCCGCGACCCTGCCCCAGGTGATCCAGTGTAAGAGCTTGCCGGCCAGCACGCCGCTCTCGTAGGAGTCTTGGCTGATCGTTGTGAGAAGCGATGTATCGGGCAGCTCCCCGTCGAACACGACGATCGGCACCTCCTCCGGCACGTCTCGCAGCGACGCGGCGAACTCTCGGGCGGCCGCGGCGTTCGTCGGAGCCAGGATGACGCCGCTTGCTCCGCTGTCTCTCGCGGCCTCGGCGCTGTGCCGGAAGGAGGAGGGAGAAAAGCGGTCGTAGGTAACGAACTCCAGGTCGATGTATTGCCGGTCCAAGTGAGCTACGGCGGTGGTCATCCCCTCCGCCGCCTGTCGCCAATACCCGCCGTCGGCATCCAGCTCGGGCATGAGTGCCACGAAGCGTCGCGAGCGGGAGCGGGATAGGTTGCTCGCGGCGCGGTTCGGCTCGTAGCGGAGCCTCTCGGCGGCGGCGTAGACCTGCTGGGCCGTTTCCCGGCTAAACCGTCCTCGCTTGTGAAACACGCGGTCCACGGTGCCGATCGAGACACCGGCCTCCCGGGCGACATCATGCATGGTGGGTTTTCGCCCCCCGCGGTTTGTATCCCGCGATTCGGCCTTTGGCACACGTGGATCCGGCCCTTCGGGGTCGAGCATACGGCTCCGCTCCGGGCAGCGCTTCAGCTCTTTACAGGGAGAAGTAGCTGCGTTAACGTTGACGCAAGGGTAGAAGCTCCGCCTGAATCCGTCAAGAGAGTGTTCCGTGCCCTTGCGGGAGGATGAGTCGTGGGTCATTTTCGCATTCGTGAAGCCGCGTATCGTGCCAATATGGAGATCGTCGAAGCCGGTCTGGTACTCCTTACCTGGGGCAACGCCAGCGCCCGGGATGTAAGCGAGGGTGTCTACGCCATTAAGCCGAGCGGTGTGTCCTACAACGAGCTCTCGCCCGAGGCCATGGTCCTTGTCTCCGTTGCGACCGGGGCTGTTGTCGAAGGAGATCTCAAGCCCTCCTCGGATGCGCCTACCCACACCGAGCTATACCGCGCATTCGCCCGCGCCGGCGGCGTTGTCCACACGCACAGCCACTATGCCGTTGTCTACGCCCAGGCACGTCGCCCTATTCCCATCATGGGCACGACTCACGCGGACCACTTTCGCGGTTCCATTCCGCTTACCCGAATGTTGAGTGCCGCCGAGGTTGCTCGGGACTACGAGGCCGAGACGGGCCGCGTGATCGTGGAGACCTTTCGGAGCGGAGATTCCTGGGAGATTGATCCGGAGGAGATCCCCGCTGTGCTGGTTGCCGGGCATGGTCCCTTTGCCTGGGGAGCGAGTGCCGCCGCCGCAGTTGAGAACGCCGTTGTCCTGGAGGAGGTGGGCCGAATGGCCTTTCACGCACGTGCTGTCAATCCGGACGCCGCTCGGGCGCCCAAACATCTTACGGAGAAGCATTTTCTCCGTAAGCACGGGCCCGGAGCATACTACGGGCAATCGGGGTCCGAAGCGGCAAAGTCCTAAGCGGCAAAGTGATGATGCCGGGTACCGCGGCGCCGACAGGCCGGATATCGCTATCCACCCGTTTCCACGCGGGATTGGTATAAATCTTTAGGGCCCAACGAGCTCTGTGAATTCAAATCAACAAGCTTCAAGACACCTCATGTTTGTCCCCGAGGTAGGCGTGGGGAGAAGTTCCAAAATGCTCTCGAAAAATCCTATAGAACGTCGACTTAGACGGGAATCCCGCCTCGATAGCCAATCGCGTAATGCTGAAGCGTTCCAAGTCCCCAAGCTGCGCCCGCTCGAGAAAGTACTCCAATCGATGATCATTCACGAGATGCGAGAAGTTTCGGCCGAACACATGGTTGATCACCAGTGAAAGTCGATTCGGGTGCACGCCGACAAGCTTGGCAAGGCGAGTTACCGTGAGCTCCGGATCTCGGTAGATGCCGCTCTCCATCCGTTTTTCGACTCGCTCGACTATCAACTGAAACTCCGACTCATCAATCTCCGAGAGAGACTGCGTGCGGTGCCGCTTCAACCCGAAGGTGAGCGCATCCGGTGCGACGAGTACCAGCCAGGAGAGACCGTACATTGTAGCCATCATCACGGCAGCCGGTATGTAGTATCTCGGAAAGACGCCGTCCGGGGTCACTGCGGCCGCGTAGGGACGAAGCGCAACTAACACGAAAGACAACAGAGATGCGAATAGGAGGGCAACGACAACCCGCGCCCAAAGCCGGCGGGGACGGGTAACGTGATCGGCACGACTCTCCGGGCCGAAGGCGAGTCGAATCGAGGGAACGGCATAAGCCGTGCCCAAGACGATCTTGAGCGCGTTGCGGCCTGTCATCCACCATGGAGCCGGCCGCGAGAATATGTCGTTAACCATAATGTGCCACTCAGCCCGATCAAGATAAATGATCAAGACCGCCAATGCGCAGGTTTCGATTATCCACGGAGCCGCATGAAGAACGGGGAGCTTTGGCGGCCGAAGCTCTTCGAGAACGAGCTCTCGCACATACCACCATACAAGGGGTCCGAAGAGCAGCGGGATCGCCCCCGCAACCGGCAAGAGCCACGGCGCCACGAGGAGAGCCTCCGGCCTCCACGAGGGAATGGTCCCGAGCCGAATGGAGAACGCCACAAGCAGCAGCACAAGGGGAAGGTTGTGCCGCTCGCGGTACCGGGTCCCCACCAGCATCAGCAAAAGCACCCCCTGTATCACGCCAAGGGTCGCCAAGGTCTCCAACAGGTACATATCCGCAGTATATAGCCGCCTCGTCTCTGTGTCTTTCCCAGGAGTTTCGTCCCACTTTGCAATTTGGGACGCCTCTCTGGAAATCTGCAGGTACGATTATCTGAGTCTGGTGACACAAGGGGAATCACAATGAAGCATTCTGTCGAGAAGAAAACTTTTGCCGGGATAAGAGCCACCGTGGGGGTTCTTATGCTCATTTCAGTTTTCTCGTTCACGTTCGTATCGTGTGATGATCTGCTGGGCGACCTAACTGATGGTGATGGCAATGATAACAACGATGGCAATGGCGATCCGGTAACTACTCCGGATGACTTTGAACCAAATGATGAACGGTCTGAAGCATTCCCGATCACTTTGGGCATGGAATACAACGCAGAGATTAGTGAAAACGTAGACGACGACTGGTTCAAAATAAGTCCGGCGCACGGCAGTGACACCTATGATAAAGTCCGCATCAGTGTTGCGGGTCTATCTCAAACTCTCAAAATACGCGTAACGCTATACTCAAGCAGCGGCGAAGAGCTCGATTCTGAATACGCATCCACCGGTGGACAAGATTTGACCTATACCTTCGCGACTCCCGGAGTTGACTACTACGTCCGTTTCAGTGGAGATATCGGTTATGGTGTAGACCATAGCTCAACGGGCAGCTATTCCTTCACTGTGGTGAACTTAGATGCAAATGATGAATACGCACCGAACCATACTTTTGCAACGGCGAAAGCCTCCGTGGAATTCGGGACTGCGTATAACGGCGTTCTGGTTTCAAAACACGAAGATGATTTCTATAGGTATACGAACCCTCTACCCGGCACATGGAGTTCGTACACCATTTCGCTTAGCAACGTTTCCAGCAGTCTCTATGGTTCTATTGCACGGTATGCAGCTGATCAGGCAAATCTGGGACGAACGTACAGCAATACTGGAGGCGCGGATGTTTCATACACCCTTATCACCGCCGAGGAACACTTCTATGTACGCATTTCCGGTGATACCGGATACAGCATAGATCATAGTTCAAGAGGCAGCTACACACTCACTGTTGTAAACAACGGCAATGACGACAACGAGCCCGACGACACCCTTGAGCAGGCGCGAGAGATTACGACATTCCCGCGGACGCTCTCCGGAACCGTACTCATCAACGCTGCTAATAACAACGGCGGCGACTACGAGTGGTTCAAGGTCAATGTCGACACCGGCAAGAAGATTAGCTGGAGTGTTGATCCGGACGCCACAAACACCGAGTTGCACTTCAACGTATACGATTCAAATGGCGACTATCTGGGAATGAAAGACGGTGATGACGGGCAAACGATCGGCGAGTCAATGAACAACAATACGGCCGGCGATTCTTTCTTTTACATCGAGCTGGGTGCCTACGTCGGTGACAGCGGCGACTACACCATCGACTTTACCGAGACGACCGCCGATCCGAATTAGCACCTTCGATCGGTGAAACCTCGTTGCCGGGACGGGCCTCTTGGCCTGGACGCCAAGTCGCGCTCACTGTCGGTGTATATGCCGGAGCTTTCTGATCCTCGGATCAATACGGGGGGCTCCGGCACCTGCCGTCCCCGCGCCTTGATTCGCAACAAGCGGCTGCTTCGGCGTGGATTTTCCGGCATAAGCTGTGCGTTTCCGCTTCACCAGTAGGCTCCCATCTGTTAGCATCCCTGACGCGAGAGCGGACAACACCGAAGCCGTTCAACACGCTGCTGCAGCGCATACGAGCGTGGAGTCCAGGAGCGAGCGCCCGGCGATCGCGCATACCATAGAGAAGTTGTGAGCCGCATGGAAGTTTGCATTGTCGATGATATTCCTGA
>CAYFQV010000075.1:10196-14844 GCA_964345195.1 uncultured Spirochaetaceae bacterium | reverse complement strand
GCCGTGGGCAAGGCGGTGTTGCTCGATCTCGTGCTCCTTCTCCCCGGCAACGTAGATCCGCTCATGACCGGGCATGCGTTCCGCGTTCTGCAAGCGCCGCATGATGGCGCCGGTCACACCTTTGGCCACGCTCGGATCAATGAAGTGTGCGACGTCGATTGCAAGGAAGAAGTGGCCCAAATGGTAGGGTTGCCGATTGCCTTCATCGTCGAAGCCGAGGAGGCCGGTCATGAAGCTGCCGTCCTGCAGGGCCGCACTCAAGATCTCGACCATGGTTGCGTATCCGTAGCCCTTATGGCCGCCGAAGGTCTCGCCGGCGCCGCCGAGGGGCAGCAGTGCCGCCCCGCGCCGGAGAAGCTTGTTCAGGAGGCTGTGAGTTTCGGTTTGCGGCGTTCCCTCTCTGTCCACCGCCCATCCCTCCGGCGCGCTCTTGCCGAGTCGATCCATATGCTCCAGCTTTCCCCGCTGGGTAATGGAGGTGGCTGCATCGATTATAAATGGGTACGGCAGGTCACTCGGCGCTGCGAAGGTTATGGGGTTCGTACCGAGAAGGGGCTCGACTCCGAAGGTGGGCGGGACCGACGGGCGCGCATTGGTAACGGTCAGGCCCATCATATTTCGGGCGCTCGCCATGAGGGGATAGTATCCGGCAAAGCCGTAGTGGGTGGAGTTTCGTACCGCCACGGCGCCAAGACCGTAGCGGGCCGCCTTATCCATGGCCATGGACATGGCGTGGTGGGCGATTACCTGGCCCATCCCGTGGTGACCGTCGATCGTGGCCGTGGCATCTTGATCGCGGACGAGCTCAATGCTGGTCTCCGCGCGCTGTACTCCTTCGTGGATCCGCTCGTAGTACATGATCAGTCGGCCCACGCCGTGCGAGTCAATGCCGCGCAAGTCGGAGCTCACGAGCACTTCTTGACAGATCTTCGCGTCCTCCTCCGGAACGCCCAGGGTCGTGAAAACCTCTTCGACGAATGCTCGCAGCAGCTCCACGGGAATCCGCAGCTGCGCCTCGTGTTCCTGCATTTCCGGCATGGTAGCCCTCCTGATACCGCAAGGTGCACGAATTCTCCTATCGGTTTCAAGAAGCAGTACATCTGTTCACAATCAGGGTACATGTCCACAATGACGATACATGGAGCAGCCGCGCATACTCTACGAGGATGATGAAATGCTCATCATCGACAAGCCGAGTGGATTTCTCATTCACCCGAACAAGTACGATCAGGGATCGCCCACCTGCACTAACTACCTCGGCGGCCTCTTGAAGCAGCGCGTTTTCGTTGTGCACCGCTTGGACCGTGCCGTTTCGGGGGTCATGGTCTTTGCGAAGAGTTCGGCCGCGGCCCGGTCGCTTGCCGACCAGTTTCGCTACCGTTCGGTGGATAAGACCTATCTCGCACTCGTGCGAGGCGCCGTCACGCAACAGTTGGAAATCGACGAAGCGCTGGAGTCGAAGGCGAAGCTCGGCGGGAGGCGCGGCGGCAATCCGGATGCCGATACTCACGCCGGCTCCGACACCGACGACACGAAGGTGCCGGCCGAGACCTCGGTGAGACCGCTCTCCACAACCGACGTCGATATAGCCGTGGGCCCTTACAGCCGTTCCTGGTACAGCCTGGTGGAGGTTCATTTGCACACCGGCCGCTTTCATCAAGCGCGAAAGCATTTGCGCCGTGCGACCCACCCGATCATTGGCGACCGTAAGCACGGCGACAACAAGCATAACCGGGTTTTTCAGGAGCGCTACGAGACGCGCGCGCTATTCCTCCGGGCTTCCGAGCTACGCTTCGAGAATCCGAGCCGCAGCAGCCGGGTGTTCGCCAGGGTCGCTATACCGGAGGATTGGGAGCCGATTCTCGAAGACCTCGGTCTTGCAGTTCCCGAGCAGCTGCGCCGAGAGGCGGAGGTTGTTCATGGATAAAGAAGCACGTGGATAAGGAAGGACGTGGCGAGCTGCGGTGGGTCGGTCGGGGGACCGTTCATGCGGGTGTTGATCGCAAAAGAACGGGCACAGGCGGGTCCACCGCATGTGCCCGTGTTACCGCATCCCCGTTTACGGCTCTTTTCGTCGCGCGTCCAAGCTGAGGTTTCCGCCACCCAGAAGGATCAGCGCTACCAATGCCAGGAGGATTGGAACTGCGCTGAAGAAGAGGAAGTGCGGGGGACCGGACTCGGGGAATGTGAACGGGGTTATCACCCGTGGGAACGAGACGATGGTGGTTCCGAGATGCATGAGCGTTACCAGAATCGCCGTAGGCACGGTGAACAGGCCCGCGATCAGGAACAGTCCGGCGAGAATCTGCACCACGCCTATGATGTAGATGAGCACCGGAACGGCAAGGCCGCCCCAGAAGCTCGGGTATACGGCGCCGGTCATTGGTCCGCTCGATACGAACTTCAGGATGCCGAAAATAATGAAGAACAGCCCAAAACCAACTCGCAGTAGCAACAACGCGTAATCCGTACGATTCACGAGTGCCTCCTCCTGTATCGCACCGCAACCGAGCGCTGCAATGCGGCATTGACGTACGCCATATGGCCGACGGCCGCGCGTTCGTCTTGTGACATGTATTATATAATATAGAATATAATTGTAAAGCAAAACCGATATTGTACTTTTTCGACGAGCCTGTTACACCTTCGGTTCCCCTATGACGCTCATACAGGTTTTGAAACACGAGTCCCGAAAGCGCTATCTGCTGCTGTCGGCATCGGTGGCCTTTGTGGCTATCGGTGCCTCTCAAGCCATGTACGGCCCGTTCTACGGCGTTCTGCGGGATGTCTTCTCGCTGTCAGCGTCCCGGGTGGCGCTTACCACGACGTTCCACTTCATGGGCGGAACGATCGCCCTCCTCGCAAGTAGCGCGATCGTTCGCCGACTCGGCGGAGTAGCCCTTGCGCTGGTCGCGGCGGTCATGTTGACTCTCGGCTTTGTTGTGGTCGCCGTGGCTCCCCGCTTCGTGCTGGTTCTTGCAGGGGCTCTGCTGCTCGGTCTGGGCTTCGGCGGCTTGCAGATTCTCAACTTCGTGATCACGCGGGTCTTCACCGCGCACCGCGCCGCGGCGCTCAACCTGCTCAACGCCATGTTCGGTATCGGTGCGATCGTGGCGCCGCTGTCAGCCGCCCCTTTTGTGACCGCAGGGCTGTACCGCCCACTGTTCTGGATCGCCGCAGTCCTGAGCGTTGCGGTGTTCGTACTCATCTTCCGGCTACCCAGGGAGTTCGGGCGTGAGCCGGCGGCCGCGGAGGCGTTTCCCCGCCGTTGGGGTACGGTGCTCGGGGTCATGGGCTTCCTGCTCTTGTACTTCTTCTATGTCGGATCCGAGACGAGCTTCACGAACTGGATACCTACGCATCTCACTGCAAATTATGGTGCCGGCCTTGCCGCCCGGATGGCCGGCTTCTTTTGGGCTGCGCTCACGCTCGGCCGACTTGTGGCGATACCGGCGAGTGAACGAATGCGGCCTCCAACGTTGGTAATGATCGCGGCGGGGGGCGCGGCGGTCGCCGCCATCACCGCGCAATTCCCAGCCGTGGCGCCGTACGCGTATCTCATTGCCGGATTCTTTCTCGGGCCGATCTTTCCAGCGGGACTCGCCTGGATCGCCGACCGCTTTCCTACGCACTCGACCCCGATCTCCGCCTTCGTGCTCGCCGGGGGTGGCTTCGGCGCGGTGACCTTCCCGCCGCTGATCGGTGTCTTCGTAGATGCCGTTGCACCGAGTGTCATACCCTTTGCTATAGCGGCCGTGCTCGGAGCGTGCTTGCTGACCGCGCTCGTGCTGCGGATGACTTCCCGGGCCGGAACAGCGGTTTGAGATGCCGGCGCCTACACGAACCGGCGTGTCTTGATCACCGCTTTTCGGGTACGTAGTATTGTCGGCAATGTGCGCCGACACGAGCTGGTTCCGGGAGTACGTATCCGCGCTCGAGCTCCGCCTGCAGGAGCCGCTGCCGGGTCTGTCCGGGCAGCGGGAGATGGCGCCGGAGGGGCGTATCCCCCGGTCGTACGACCCCGCGCCGGCGCACGCGCGCTACGGTGCGGTCTTGCTGCTCCTATTCCCGCGCAACGGCGAGCTCTTGATCCCCTTCATTGAGCGGCCCGCCGACGACACGCCCCACGGCGGGCAGATTGCTCTCCCCGGCGGCGGCTACGAGGCAAATGAGCGCTTTCCCACGGATACCGCGTTGCGGGAGGCTCGGGAGGAAGTTGCGCTTTCTTCGGCACAGCTCCGGGTTCTGGGAGCGCTGACACCGCTGTACATTGGGGTTAGCAACTACTCGGTTGTGCCGGTGCTGGGAGCGAGCGGCGAGGAGCCCGATCTTACACCGGATCCCCGTGAGGTGGAGCGCGTTCACCTGCTCAACGTGGATGCGCTCGACCGGGGACGTGAGGAGCGTAGTTTCGCAAGCCGCCGCGGTTGCGTCACCGCTCCCTGCTTCACCGCCGGCGGTGTCAGCGTATGGGGCGCAACCGCCATGATGCTCAGCGAGTTCCTCCGGCTTCATCGAGATCTTGCGGGACATTGAGTGAAAGCTTTCGGCCGTGCTAATTTCAGTAGACCCTGCAACAGCCGGAGTATCCCGGAATATATCGGATCCATGAGGGAGGCACCAATGCGACGTGCATTCACGTTACTCT
>CAYFQV010000075.1:7755-10096 GCA_964345195.1 uncultured Spirochaetaceae bacterium | reverse complement strand
CCGCTGGTGGGTATGCCGACGGGCTGTACTTCGCCATGGAGGATCAGTTCAGTGAGCGTACCGGATGGCGCTACAACGTTACCCTCGAAGTGCAAGACGGCGAGATCGTTTCCGCGGAGTGGAACGGCGCTCATCGTGAGAACGGCAGCGACAAGCTTACCCGGTCGGAGAACGGGGAGTACGGCATGGTCGCCAACAGCGACGCCCAGGCACCGTGGCACGAGCAGGCAAGCTCCACCGAACAGTGGCTGCTCGAGAACCAGGATCCGACGGCGATCAGCTACACGGACGAGCAGGGCCACACTGATGCCGTTTCGGGGGTCAGCATCCACGTTGTGGAGTTTTTCGATCTCGCTCAAGAGGCGCTTGACCACGGCCCCGTGGGCTACGGCTCCTACGAGGACGGCGTGTATGAGGCGGCTGCGCAAGAAGCGGACGACGGGTGGCGCAACACCGTGAGTCTCACCGTAGTTAGCGGCTACATTGTCGCGGCGGAGTTCGATGCGCTATCAGCTGAGGGAGAGAAGGACAAAGAAGAAGCGTCCATCGACGGCGATTACGGCATGGTTGCCAACAGCAACGCAACGCTTCCCTGGTACGAGCAGATTCGGGCCGCCGAGGAGTGGCTGATTCAGAATCAGGATCCCACCGCACTTGCTGTAGCCGAGGACGGCTCAACCGACGCAATCTCCGGTGTGTCGGTTTCCGTGGGCGCACACATGGAGCTGGCCGAGCGGGCACTCGAGGGCGCGGAGCGCTAAGCCTCCGCGGGCCGGGCCTTAAGAGCCCGAAACGCCGACACACTTTCAGCCCGGAAGCTCAAGGGGCGCGAATACTACGCGTGTGCGCGAAGCTCGTCCTCGACCTCGTGCAGAATGGCCACAATGCGGTCCGATAGTCCCGACAGCTCGGCCAAGCGTTCCTCGGCACGTTGCCGGTTGCCGGCGTTGGCGTCCGCCATGATCTCTCGGACCAACTCGTGTAGGCGGCGGTGCGGCTCCTCGATCTCGTGCAGCACATCTAGATGACCGAACTGCTGCAGTCCTGGGCCGAAGTACCACTGTCCGAGCGCGCAGTCGTGGTCGGAGACCGCCTCGGACTCGTCGATGTGCGTTGTTCCGGCAATGTATCCGCGAAGGCGAGAGTTCCACATGAGGTGTTTGAAGCGGATCGTCGCGAAGTTGACGCCCGCTACCTCGCTGGTTTCATCTCCCTTTGTGTGAAAGAAGCCGATCGTGTCGTTGAGCGTCTGTGCTTGATCCTGGAGCTCCTGCGCGGTCGAGGCGAGCTCTTCCGCCGCGGAGGCGTTGCTCTGGACAACCTGATCAAGCTGTTGGACCGCGTCGTTGATCTGCTTCGAGCCTTGGCTTTGCTCGCGGCTCGTTGCGCTGATCTCCTGCACGAGCTCTGATGACTTCCGTATGTTCGGCAGCAGAGCTTCCAAGCTCTCCTTGGCGTTCTCCACGGTCTGAGTCGTCGTTTGCGCTAAGCTGGTGATCTCCGCGGCGGCGTCCCGGCTTCGTTCGGCGAGCTTCCGCACTTCACCGGCGACCACCGCAAATCCTTTCCCCGCATCTCCCGCGCCGGCCGCTTCGATCGCCGCGTTGAGCGCCAGCAAGTTCGTTTGCCGGGCTATTTCGTCGATCACGGAAACGCGGTCTGCGATCTGTTGCATGGAGCTCGCGGCTTCCGTGACGGCGTTTCGTGTTCCCTCGGCGTCTTGGGCGACCTTGTTGCTGATTTGTTCGGTTTCGCCCGCGTTGTCGGCGGTGTTGTTGATCTGGGAAACCATCTCTTCAATCGATGATGAGGTCTCTTCGACGGAGCTTGCCTGTTCGCTCGAGCCCTCGGAGAGGGTTTGAGAGCTCGCGGCAATGTTGCGGTTCCCGTCGTTCACGCCGTCCGAAACAATACGGATGTTTGCGACAACGTCACGGAGCCGACTCATGCTGCGGCCGACCGCCCGGATGGCCTGTCCGATCTCGTCGCGACGGTCGGTGCTAATGTCTGCGCTCAAATCTCCGTCCGCCAGGAGCTCCGCGGTATTAACAACCTCCTGCAGCGGCCGGGCTATGGAGCGGCCAATGAAGAGGTATGCGGCGACGGCGAAGGCAACGAGCACCACACCGACGACGGCGAGTATGGAGATGAGCAAGGATCGGTTCTCCGCGACAATCGCCATCGCTACTTCAGTCGGCTGTCCCAGCACGAAGAGTCCTAGCTGCTCACCGTTGAAGTTCTCGGCCGGCCGGGAGGTGACAACGTAGTCCTCGTCTCTGTGATACTCGTCGCCGCCCGCATCCAGGTCCAGGTCGTTGAGCACGTAGCTAAGGAAGGCCTC
>CAYFQV010000075.1:0-7655 GCA_964345195.1 uncultured Spirochaetaceae bacterium | reverse complement strand
GAAGGCTCCAGCGTAACCATCCCGGTCTCCGTTCTCGCGACCTCCGCGTAGGCCTCTGAGTAGGAGAGCTGCTCGCCGTAGTCATTCGGCGCCCAGGATTTGACGAAGGAGCGCAGCTGCGCGTCGATCAAGTGGACCTGCACATTCGCGAAGTTGGTGTTCTCACGGAACACGGTGCTGTACTGCTGCAGCATTTCGATGGCCGCCGGCCGGTCATCTTCGCCAAGGGCGCGCCGGATTACGGGATTCTCCGCAATTTGAAGGGCGTTGGTGAGCCATACATCCTGCTTGGCCTCGAGGGCGTCGGTGAAGCGACTCGTGAAGCTCTCCACGGATCGATTCAGACTGGCTTCACGGATCTCACCGTACTGAATCAGTCCGTAGGGAACCAGGCCCGCGAACAGGATTACGATTACCAGGAGAATTACCAGCAATGACTTGTTTCGGATGCTCATAGGGGCCTCCCACCTTCATGAGTAAATTCGTGCGGCTTATTCGCGGTCTGCATTATCAGCTACATGTCGCATTGTAGTGGAAGAGGAGGCGTTGAATCAACGATTATGGCGAAATTTCAGTTTTCGGATTCGGAAGCGAAGTCGATGAAATCCGCCCGCGACATTGGGCGTGCCAATCCGAAACCCTGGAAGAAGTGGCACCCCCTGGATGCCAAGTAGCTTCGCTGCTCCTCGCGCTCGATCCCTTCCGCCACGACCTGAAACCCCATTCCCTGAGCAATAGAAAGCACGCCGTCGACCACCGCGGCGTCTCGCGGATTGTCCGGCAAGCCGTCTACGAAGGACTTATCGATCTTCACCACATGCACCGGCAGCTCCTTCAGGTAGGCGAGCGCTGAGAATCCCTTTCCGAAGTCATCAATCGCGAAGGTGAGTCCCTGCTGTCCGGCGTCTCTCAGGCGAGATATGGCGGTCGTGGTGTCCTCGAAGAGACTGTTCTCGGTGATCTCCAGACAGAACTTTGCCGGCTCCACCTCATTGTCGTTGAAGAGCTCGATTACCTCTTCAATGAAGCTGGGGTGCAAGAGCTGCTTTGTTGAGAGGTTGACGGATATGTTGCCGGCTCCACCGTTTCGCCGAATTTCCCGGTAGGTATCCACCGCTTCCTCAATGACCCAGCGGCCGATTTCCGTTATCAGTCCCGACCCTTCGGCGAGTGGAATAAACGTCGCCGGTGGGATTGCTCCCCACTCCGGATGCTGCCATCTCAGCAGCGCCTCCGCGCCGTCGAAGAGCCCGTCCGCGTTGAAGATCGGCTGAAAGTGCAACGACAGCTGATCGTCCACGACGGCCCGCCGCAGACCACTTATGATCCGGACGTTGCGGATGGAAGTCTGCTGCATGGCTGCATCGAAGTACTTGTAGGTGTTGCGCTGCTTCTTCGCCTCGTAGAGAGCGCGGTCGGCCGCCTTCACCAGCGTCTCGATTTCTTCCCCGTCCTCCGGATACACGGCGATGCCGACACAAGTGCCCACGTAGAACTCCAGCTCGTCGACTGTGATCGCTCCGGCCAAGGCGTCGATCAGCTTTTGCGCCACAATCCCGGCGTCCGCGGGATCCTTGAGGGTCGGCAAGAAGACCAGGAACTCATCACCGCCAATGCGGAAAATGCCGTCGCTCTGTCGCAGATGAGTCGAGAAGCGCCGGGCGCTTTCTCGGAGTACCAGGTCCCCGACGTCGTGGCCGTAGCTGTCGTTTATCTCCTTGAAGCGATCCAAATCAACGTAGAGAACCGCCACTCGCTGCGCATCATCCCCCGGAGCATGCCGGGTGATCTCGCGGGCCGCCTCCTCGTAGAACGCCTTGCGGTTTCGAACGCCCGTCAGCGTGTCGAAGTAGGCCATGTATGAGAGCTCGCGCTCGTTGGCCTTAAGCTGTTCGTGGGCGGTGTTCACGTCCTGAGCCAAGTCGATGTATCTCTTTAGGGCCGACAGGACGGCGAAGAGGAGAAACAGGGATATGCCCACGACCGTTCGCGGGTAGACAACATCCGCGAACGGCCCAATCCTTTGAGAGCTCAGCGCGTTTACAAGGTCGCCGGCGGCGAAGAGCATGCCCAGAGCTAAGCCGATGAGCAGGATCAGCAGGTAGCGCGCCGTGGGCGTGGAAAAGAGCAATTGCGCGATCCGTATGCCGATGTACACGAAGACGAGCACAAACGCCATGTCACGCAGCACGAAGGCCCATCCCGCCGAGCCGCGGCCGAAGGCGCTCTCGTATATGTCGGCGGCGTCGGCCTGTTGGGTCACCGAGCGGAACCATTCCGGCTGAACGAAGGCGATCACCGTGAGCGTCGCGGCGAGAACGGAACCAAGGGCAACCAGCCCGCGTGTGACGCGGTCCGTGGTGGTGTACATGGATCTACGGATGGTGTGTAGGAAGATGGGCAGTACCGCGAGAAGCCAGGTGATTGCGACCTGCTGCACCCTGTACACCTGTGCAGCCGGCGCGAAGCGGTGTTGTACGCCGCCGAGATAGACAACGAGTAGCTCACCCACGGTGAACACCAGGCCTATCCCGGTAACAGCGACGACCGCGTAGTGGAGCCGCTGCTTTGTTCGTATTGCCAAGTAGAGGAAAACGAAGAAGCCCGGCAGAATCACGCCCGCAGCGATCGCCGGTATGATCAGCTCAATGCTGCCCAGGGTCATTTGGAATTCGCTCGTTGTCACGCCGGTAATGATGTAGCCTCCTTAGTTGCATGGCGCGTACCGTGTCGGCGGCGTTTTCGCTCCTGTCCGCGTACCAACTCGTGATCTTCGTGCCGCTATCGACTCCCGCTTAGTAGTGCAGTCCGAATCCGAGAAAGAAGGGCTTCCACGATCTTCCGTTCACGTTGCTTCCCGTTAGGTTGAACCCCGTGTACCCGACGAGGCTTGCCAGATCAAGAATGTTAATGCTTACGCCGGCCCCGGTGGATGCAGCGAAGCCGCTGTAGTCTTCGTCGTCGGGTTCCAAGCCCGCCGGGTTTCGGTAGTAGCCCCCATCTATGTAGGTGACAATACCCGGTACGAGATCCACAGGAATAAGGTAGGGGAAGAAGCTTCGAAGCTCAACACTCGCAACGACCTTCGTGTTGGCGTCGTAGCGTCCGGAATCGAGGCCCCGCACGGCGCCGCCGAGCCCCGTCCGCGGTGATAGGCCCCCGATTGCTTGGCGGGTGTCGGCCGGAATACGTCGGTGATCCGTCCCGAGCGCCCAGAGATGGTCGGCCGCTGCGAACGCCGCGAGGCCCATGCTTGGTCGCGGACTGCCCGCGATCCGCGGATCGTACAGCGTGCGGTAGTATCGCGCGGTCGCGTTTAGCCGTGCGAAATTGCTGTGGCCGACGCGCCGGTTTGCGAGCGCCTCCGGTGCGGCCTCGAGGGAAATCTCCACGTTGGCTCCATCGACTTGCTTCGCAACGGAGTCGACGCGACGGTCATCGTAAATCAATCCGAGGAACAAGCGGTTCAAGAGCAGCGCCTGGGCATCCGGCAAACCGGATTGCGCAATGAGATTGTTTGCCTCCTCGTCGGGAAGCAGGTGGGCCTCGTAGAACGCGCGGTACCACGCCTCAATGCGAAGCAGATCTCGTCCATCCACTTCAGGCATGGGGATGAGCCCTTGGGCCGCGCCGACGCCCCAGCGAAGCTCCCATTCATTGAAGGAGGTGATATCCTCGGGATCGCCGAAGCTTCCGTCGTAGATGCGAAAGGACGACGTTCGATAGTAGCTGTCACTCCCCCAGCGCGCGCCCGCGCGCAGCCAAAGCTTCGTGTTTACCCGCGGGGAAAGCTGCAGGTAGTTGCGAAGCCCGAGGTCCAGCCCGGCACCCCAGAGTAGCGCGGCGGGCTCAAGGACCAGGTCTCGGGACTGAACCCTCTCGTTGGTGCCGCGCGAGCCCTCCGTTTCGGCATCCTGCGCGGCCGCCGGCTGAGCCGGCGCAAACGCAAGCGCAAGCAGCGCGAAGAGCGTGACGGCGCCGTGGACGCCGGCTTTACATGCCGCATTCATTCCGTACCTCCTCGAAAAAGAGCCCTATGGTAGACGAGGCTGTGTATGACTGTAAAGAAAGGCGCTCAGGAGCTCAGGAGGAGGCGTGGCCGCGGATACGCCGCGCACGGATGTGCCGGGCAATGACAAACCAGAGCACCGTTAGAAGTATAAGCCCGCCGCCGACGGCGATAATCAGTGGCGGGATGAATGCCGCCAAGGAAAGGCATCCCGCCATACCCGCGAGGGAGATCCACCGTGGGAACAAGCGTTCCTCGGGAGCTACGAAGAGCGCGGCAAGGTTCGTCAGCGTGTAGTACACGAGAACGGTAAACGCACTGAAGCTCCAGGTGATTCGGACATCGCCAATCGCCACCAAAACGATGATTATCGCAGCAATTAGAAAGACCGCGCGTCGAGGGCTTCCGGATGCGGCGTGTACCCGCCTGAAGTAGATCGGCATGTCGCCGCGACGCGCCATGGCAAGGACAACCCGGGAAAGGCCGAGAAGCAAGTTCAGGAGTACGCCGATCATGGCGGTGACGGCGCCGACCGCAAGTACCCCGGCAAGGACGGGCAGCCCGAGGCGCCGGGCTGCAATCTCGAGCGGGGCCGCGCCGCCGCCGGTGCTCGCCGCCAACTCTCCCGCTCCGAGTGCGGAAACGGCAACGGCGGCAACCGCCGTGTAGAGCAGCATGCTTATCGCTAAGCTAGCAACAATAGCTCGGGGAATAGTGCGCCTGGGTGAGCGGACTTCCTCGCCGAGGGTGGCAATTCGACCATAGCCGGTGTACGCAACGAACATGAGCGCCGCAGCGTTGAGGAGGGATCCGACGGGAGCGCGGGTGTCGGCGAAGAAGGGACGGAATGAGGCGAGGCGCAGGCCCCCCTGGGCGAACATGCCCATGGCGACGAAAGCTATCAGCGCCGCGAGTGTAATCGAGACGATAACGGTGTTCGTCCGTGTCGATCGGCGAATGCCTGCGGCGACGATCAGGGTGATGACCACGACAATCCCGAGTGCCGCCGCGGGAATCGGGGCTTCCGCGTTCGAGAAGAGACGGAGCGTGTAGCCGGCGGCGCCGAGCGCCGCGGTCGCCGCCGACGCGCTCTTTGCCGAAAGGAACATGACCCCGGCGATAAATCCGAGGATCGGGTTGAGAAATCGATAGCCGTACTCGTAGGTCCCACCGCTCACCGGATGGGTGGCCGCCAGCTGTGCGCTACTCATACCGTTACAGCTCGCGACAAGAGCCGCAAGTACAATAGCCGGTACAAGCGCCGGACCGGCGACCCCGGCTGCAATGCCAATGCTGACGAAAACACCGGTCCCGACAATCGAGCCGAGGCCGAGCATGACCGCAGCGCCGACTCCGAGCTCTCGCGAAAGCTCTCCGCCGCTGCCGCTCTTACGCATATCGGCCCATCCTCATGGCCCCTCACTCTTGATCCGCAGCCCCAGGGCAAGGGCGACGTCGCTTGCCGAAAACGTGAAGAACTCCTCCACGAATGAGAAGAAGATGTCGACGTATGGGGACGGGTGCAGGGAGAAACCGAAGCCGGCTATCGACATATGCCCGCCCAGGCGGGAATGCTCCGTGTCGACGGGGCCGGTCTGTCCCAGTATCTGTAGTTGTAGGGCCAAAACACTCGACGGCGACCAGATCCAGCTTAGCCCGTAACGCAGGGCGTTGCGCTGCAGGGGCAGCCCCGTCTCGACACGTGGGCGTCCGTAGCGCAGCCATCCAAGGTTGGCGTAGACCTCCCACGGGTAGTTTTCCAGTTGTGCGATTCCGGTGATCTCACCGTCAACGGATCCCGTCCCGGTAACAAAGCTGCTCGCAGCAGTGGGCACGGAGAGGACGGACTGAATGCCGGCGGCGAAGACCGGTGATTCACCGAGCGCAGACCCGCCGAGCGCCAGCTCCGCCATGCGGACTCGGGTGTCCAGCGTAACCCGGGAAAGAGACCGAGATCCTCCGCTGTGATCTAACCAGAGCTCGTCACCCTTCTTGATCGATACCCGACTGACATTCTTCGGGCGCTCTTCTCTTCCCGCATTGGGAAGATTGAAGAGCGCATGATGGGCTTCAATGACGCCGTCGAACCAACCTCCCGCAAGCCCGACATGTCGAACGCTCAGCCGGTTCGTCAGCCGGCGATGCGGCCGAAGGGTCAGCGTTGTGCGGTTTAGGTAGGTCTCCGTGTCGACGACCGCGGTCAGGTCGTCGACGAACCAGCCGCCGTCCAGAAGGTAGCTGTTGGCTCCAATGAAGCTATGCTCGATCCAGGTCGGCGGTGCATCCGGCGGTGGAAGCCACGCCGGCTCGGCCGTGTGCACACCCAGCAGAAGCGGGTGTATGTGCTGTATGGGAATGGGGCCTCGTAGTGAGCTATAGGCGCCCGGGCTGTACGGCTCAGGCGATCGATCCCAGGCAAGAAGCGAATGGGGAATCGCCATAGCGATCAAAACCGTATAGGCGGCGAACAGCATCGTGGAAGCTTTCACGCACTCTCCCTCGTTCCGCGGTGTTTCGGCGACCATGCGCCTGGGCGTTTTGCGGATGGTACTGAATAGGCGGTGGAAAGGCAATTTAGCCGTGCTTCGAGCACGATCTCGAGCGGCTAGCGGAAGCGGCTATCGGCGCATGATGAGCGGATTGTCGTGTGGGTCAAACCGGAGGAGTACGGCATGAACCTGACCGAGAACCACCTAATACTGTCATCGGCGAGGATGGTCGCACGCGTTGCTCACATGCGGGTTTGGGGCTCCTCGGATTCCGCTTCGGCATGGCCGGACTCATCTTCGACGGCGGCGTGCTCGGCGCCGTCGTCGTCGCGGAGCAGTGAGAGCAAGGTGTCAATGGACCAGAGGATCGTTTCAACTTTTTCCTGGTCCATGCGCTCGAGACCTTCTACTAGACTTTGCTGGATGGGCGGCGGCACCGTCCGAAGGAAGTCAAGGCCCTCGTTCGTGATCGCTATATCAATGCGTCGGCGATCTGTGGAGGTGCGCTCGCGGCGTACCAAGCCGCGTCTCTCGAGACGGTCGACGATCCCTGTAACGGTGCTGTTATTCAACGAGACGATTTCCGTAAGCTGCGTGAACGACAGCGGGCCGTGCTCGTATATCTCTCGTAAGGTGATCACCTGAGGGACGGTCACGTAGAACCGCTCCTGGATAAATTTTGAGTGCTTGTCCAGATTGTGGGCGATTTGGCGGAGTCGCTTTGTAATGCTGATGAACAGCGGATCAACCATTTTGTCCGTCTGGGACTCCAGGTGTTTGTGCAGCATTTTGAATTTATCCCTGTCATGGCAAGGATACAAAAACTCCATTTTTAAGTCAACATCATTTGCAAACCGAACGCTCCCATGCGGACTAACGGATTTCTGACCCATTTTTTGCGGATGGGTGCAGCGGTGGCCTTGACACAGCATCGTTTCTGTACATTTAATTGGGATAGAAAATATCGGTACACGCATGATGTGTATCGATAATATTGGCACGAAAGAGGAGTGGCGCATGGCCAAACAATATCTGTTCACATCCGAATCCGTCAGCGAGGGACACCCAGACAAACTCGCGGATCAGATCTCCGACGCAGTCCTGGACGCCTGCCTCTCGGGCGACCCTGAATCCCGCGTAGCCTGCGAAACCTTCAC
>CAYFQV010000074.1:13572-14872 GCA_964345195.1 uncultured Spirochaetaceae bacterium | reverse complement strand
CTGTCTTCGCGTGAGCTACTTTTGCTGGCTTTTCAGGTAGTCGAGCGCGTCGCGGACCGTCTCGAACTCGTTAGCCTTCTCGTCGGGAATGGAGATGCCCATTTCTTCCTCGATCGCATAGACCAACTCGTAAGTATCCAGACTATCAGCACCGAGATCCTGCCGGAATGAAGAATCAAGCGTTATCTTGCTTTCTTCAACCTCAAGCTTATCCGCAATCAACTTCTTCATTTTCTCAAACAGTTCATCCATGAGCCTATCCTCCTCGTGTACAGTTAGCGTTGGTTATTCGAGTTCTTCAGGATCGAAAACCTTTCGGCCCCGATAGTAGCCTGACTTCATGTCCACCCGATGGCGCAGTACGGTCTCACCCGACTCTGGGGACGTGATGAGGGTGGGGAGTGCCAGCTTTCGGTTGATTTTTCGGCGTCGCCGTGTTCGTGATTTTGACGCCTTCTTTCTGGGTGTAGCCATACGAGCCTAACCTCCTCAGCATAATGAAATGTAACTTAGTATACGGGCGTTAGCGTGTCAACCAAACGTCGGCTGCCGACCGGCAGACGCTCCATGCTAAGAATATGCCGTCTATGGACGGAGTTTCTCTTTAAGCCGTTCCGCAACCACCTGCGGAACCATGCTCGAGATGTCGCCGTTGAGCCGCGCCAGCTCCTTGATTGCCGATGAGCGAAGCACGAAGTATCGCGGATCCGTCGGCATCATGATGGTCTCCACATTCGGATTCAAGCCCTTATTGATCATGGAAAGCTCGAACTCGTACTCGAAATCGTCCAGCGCACGGACACCACGAATCATGATTTTCGCATTCGCCTTTTCGGCGAACTCAACAATGAGTCGATCCCAGAGATGAACATTTACATTTGCGTAATCCCGTACGAGGTCCCGCATCATTTCGTACCGCTCTTCAGCCGAGAAGGTATAGCCCTTGTTTACGTTCACCGCTATCACTACGTCCAACTCGTCGTAGATAACCGCGCAGCGTTGAATAATGTTGAGATGCCCGTTCGTCGGGGGATCGAATGAGCCGGGGAATAGAGCTCGAAGCATTCCCGTATCCTACTTGCACGGCGGTGCTGGGTCAATTGCGCCCAGTATGATAGGGTCTAAGCGTGCGCATCTTCTTCAGCTCCTTGACAATCGCGGGAATACTGACCTGTCTATCGGTCGGAACCGGTTTTTCACAGGACGCGTCCGCACCGCGAGTACCCCGCAATGATGATGTCGTTGCAGAGTGGATCCGATTGAACGAAACGCCGGAACGACTGACACACGAGAATCGCAC
>CAYFQV010000074.1:8281-13472 GCA_964345195.1 uncultured Spirochaetaceae bacterium | reverse complement strand
GTTCTCCAACGACACCGGTCGGCGGGAAACCCTGAAGTTGTTTCGGCGGTTCTGCGAGCCGTTGCAGCGCTCGATCGTGCGCCCTATACGATCAAAGATCCGGCTCTCTTCACGGCCATTATGCAGGTGGCACAGGGGCCGTTCCCTCGGAACGTGCGCTCGCAGGCTTACCAGGTATTGGACGATCTACGACGGCGATAGCTGCCCGTGATTAGGTTTTACGCCGCTCCACCAGTTCGTCACTGAGCTTCTTTGCGAGCTGATTGATGGCGTCGTGGATGTACCTTTGGTCGTTGATCTTGGTCTTGAGCTCTTGGATCTTCTTAGGATCGGTTGGCTTTGCTACTCGCACCATACGTCGCCGAAGGCTCCCTCAATGTGACGCAGTGGCTCGTCTCGTAACGATACCAGCACGGCATCGTAGCGGACCGAGTATCCGTTAAACCTTCGATGCTGCGCCAGAAACGCTTGGCTCGTTCGAACAATGCGCTGACGCTTTTTGCGATCGAAGGCTCGCGCGAGGTCGTCTTCCCGGAAATAGCGCCAGGTTTTGACCTCGACAAAGACGATTAACCAACCGCGTACAGCTATTATATCGACCTCTCCGGCGGTGGATTTGAAGTTCTTTTTGAATATTTCGAACCCGAGGCTGGACAAATACTGCGCGGCGGCGCGCTCACCGGCTCTACCCTTGGAGACTGTGCTCATGAGTCTATGACGAGTACCACATGTGTAATGGAGTCGACAGGACCTTTTTACTGCGCAGCAGTGGCGTTCTTGGGATCGACCGCCTTTGCGATAAAAATGTCCTTGGACGTGTAAAGATCGATCACCTCACCCTCCCCAGGTTGTTTTTCCCGACCATACTCGTCAATGATGACTCTCACTTTCGGTTTGAGCGGCGCATCACTGTTGTTTTCGATGACCCGAGCGATGCACGAATTGTTCAACAAAACGACACTGCCGATCGGGTATATCCCGAGCGTACGGATGAAGATCTTCAGTACATCTGGATCGAATCGTCGTGAATTGTCACTGAGTAGATTCCTCATTGCCTGGTACCCTATCATCGACCCTCTATACGGGCGTTTCGACACCATTGCTTCAAAAGAATCCACCACCGCAATGATTCGGGCGGACAAAATGATGTTTTTACCGGAAAGACCCTTCGGATAGCCTTTCCCGTCCCATCGTTCTTGGTGCTGAAGGGCGGCCAGCCCCACTTCTTCCGGATACTTTAGTTCGCGCGTTATGACCTTATATGAGTGTATGGGGTGTGTTTTGACGAGCCTGTTCTCCTCCGACGTCAGATCCCCTTCCTTATCCAGGATCTTCGCCGGAACACGCATCATCCCTACATCGTGAAGTAGCGCCGCGGTGGCGAGATGGATGAGCCGATACTTCGGCATCTGCATCTGCTGTCCCACGAGCGTGGTCAAGACCGCTGAGTTGACAGCGTTCTCGGCAAGAGCGCCTTCGCCCTGCACGCCGTAGAGAACAAACTCAATGACGTCGTTCTTGACGTCCTCGAGGAGACGAAAGAGTGCATCTACAACCCGATCGATTTCGTTTGGAGATACCGGATCCTGGTTTCGTACCCGACTGTGAATGTCACGTAGAACTTCCGTTTGGCGATTATGCGCCTCGACAACCTTTTTCTGCGCGGGTGAAACGAAGTTTTGGGCTACGAATTCGTTATGCTCCGTGTTTGCGTTGGAGGACAACGGCTGTCCCTCGGTAGTTACGGTATCAATGCCCCACTTCTCGAGACGCTTGAGATCCTTCTCCCGGATTGGGATACCTTCGGGGACGAGTAGGCTATCGCCGTCGACGAAGACAGGCTTATCGAACTTTTGACCGGGCTCGAGCTCACTCACCTTTATAGAACGCATGCTCATCTGCTTGTCATCTCCAGTTGATATGCAAATACGAGGAGACGCGCCACGACATTGTAGAGATCCTCTGGAATGAACTCGCCCACTTCGAGGGAGTAGAGGGCATCAATGATCGCCGGATCCTCTGAGACCGGAATTCCCGCTTCTTGGGCTAATTCGGTCAGTCGCCGGGCCAAATCCCCCTTCCCTTTTGCCAGAATGAAGGGGGCCGGAAGGTCTGAATCGTACTTTATAGCTACGGCTTTCGTGCTCACGTTCACTTTACTTAGACATCTTCGTCAACGCCGCTTACTATAGCGGAGAGGTCCTCCGATGAAAACCCGTCGAAGCCCTCATCAGCCTTTTCAACTACCACCGCGCGGATACCCTTTCCCGCTTCCAGCCGGGACGCACGTTCCTCTACCCTCTGTCGATCTTGATCGGCAGGATGAATCTCTACCTTGAAGCTGGATGCGTCTCGCTGTACGCTAAAGCTCAAACTGCGACCGACCAGCTCAACCTCCAGTACTGCAGTCGCGAAAAGATCGCCCTCCGAGGGGCGATACATGCGGAGTAACGCGCTTCGCGTGCGACCGTCGGCGTGGAGATGCAGCGGGATGGAGATCCACTGCCCCTCCGATCGTCGCTTCGATCGCTGGTCTCCGGAGCTCCAACCTGCTCGGTCGTCCCACGCCGTGCTCACAGGAGGCGATGTACGCACGCCGGTGAGCGGAGCGTGCATATACGAATGAGTTGGCGCGCCGATTCTGTGATTGAATAGTTGCAGAAGACTGGTTGGTTTAGAGCTTCGCCTGTTCGTCCACGCGGCAAGTTGGGACGCGAGATCCGTAATGACAGCCTCGATCTCCTGCTCGCCGGCTGCCGGATCCTCTTCGTCGTCCTCACGCGGCACAGCGGCGTCATTCGAGTTTTCGGTCGCTGTTTCGTTACGTATGCTCCCGTCACTCGCCGGATGTCTTTGCCGGGAACGCCGCTCATGGTTCCGTTCATTGTCACCCCTGTGGTCATCCGCAGTTGAGACGTCTATCTCCACTGATTCCGAAAACCGAGCGAAGGCCTCAGGGCTTTCCGGGCTCAGGCCTTTACCGACAAGAACGGCAAGAAGACGTACCTCCCGTTTCTCACTAAGGCCGAGGCGCCGTGCCAGTCGGTACAGTCTTGCGATATGTGCGGGGTCCAAACTTTGATGTGTATGAACGAGGTGCTGGACGATTGTTATTGCTACGGCGTCGCGAGGAATGCCCGAAGCGGACAGCAAGCGCATCAAAGGGCTTTCGGTACCCGTGGGCCGGAGTTGCCGCAAGAGCAGCTCGTTTCCACTACGCTCGACCCGAGCGAAAAACTCTTGGCCTGGTTGAAGAGGCACCGCCACCCGGGCTGTGAGTATGCGATCCCCGACCTGCAATTGCCAGGTTTGCGGTCCGAGTCGTGCGATAACATGCGCGCGGACAGTTGTTCCAAGGGATAGCCCGCCCGTGGATGATTGTGCCCCGCGCGACACGGCAAGAAGTCGAGCGAGAAACCCCGTCGACTCGATCATTTTGGGGCGACGCCCTCAGTCATGCGGTCGCGCAGGCACTCTCGCATGGTCTATCGCGTTTGGGTGCTTTGTTTCTGAGTCGGTTTCCGTCGCACGAGCTCGGCAACCTTAGCGGCCTTGCCCACTCGTTTTCGAATGTAGTATAGCTTCGCACGGCGCACTCGACCTTGGCGAGATACCTCGATCTTCTGAATACGCGGGGAATGCAGCGGAAACACGCGCTCGACACCAACGCCGTAGGAGACTTTGCGTACAGTGAAAGTTCTCCGTGCGCCACCGTTGTTCTTGGCGATTACCAAGCCCTCGAAGACCTGCACGCGCTCTGTTCGGCCCTCTACAATGGAAACGTGGACCTTCACTGTATCGCCGACGTTGAAGTTTTCGACGTCGGGTTTAATCTGCTCGTTTTCGATCGTTTGGATAAGATTCATTTCTACTCCTTGCCTTTCTCGTCTTTACTTAGGCCGTTACGTCTCATTTGTATCATACTTTCGAAGGACCAAGTAAGTCACCTCGAAAGCGTTGGGTCTTCTCTATGCGGCGCCGCTGCCGCCAGTCACTGATTCTCTGATGATGGCCGGATCGCAGTACCTCCGGCACACGCAAACCACCGTACAGCTCCGGACGAGTGTAATGCGGGTACTCCAGCAAGCCGTCGGTGAAGCTCTCCTCTTCCAGCGAATCGCGGGATATCACGTGCTCCCGCAATCGATAGATCGCGTCAATCATGACGAGACTCGCCAATTCACCGGAGGAGATGACGTAATCCCCAAGGGATAGCTCGTCGTCTACGTAGAGATCGATGATGCGTTCATCTATCCCCTCGTAGCGGCCACAAATAAACACCAAGTCCTCTTCGCGGGCCAACTCGTGCGCCGTTCGCTGCGTGAAACGTCGGCCCGCCGGACTTGGGTAGACGGTGCGCTTACTTGCGGCGTGTACGGAATCCAAGGCTCGCCCCAGCGGCTCAGCTTGAAGAACCATACCGGCTCCACCGCCGTAGGGAGTGTGGTCCGTTGTTCGATGACGGTCGGTCGCAAACTCCCGTATGTCCACGGAAACCGGCGTGATCAGACCTCGGCTTACGGCTTTCCCGAGGATGGATTCGGAGAAATACTGTTGAACAAGCTCCGGAAAGAGACTCAATACGTGGATTCTCACGTCAGTATATCCTCGTCCGACAATTGGATGCCGCGGCCTTCCACATCTACACGCTCTACAAAGCGGCGCATAAACGGTACATTTCTCACTTCACTGGTGCCGTCGAGCCGGACTTCGAGCATATCGGAGACGCCGTTATCCCACACAGCCACTACAGTACCGTAGTGTGCGTCTCCAATGCTCACGTCACAGCCTATCAAGTCCTGGATATAGTGCTCATCGTCGCCGAGCGGTGCTGCATGGTCTCGATTAACCCAGATCTCTAATCCTCGGAATCGTTCGACCTCATCAATACCGTCGATCCCGGCGAATTTGAGCAGAAGTCCTTTGGGGCGGACCTCGACCGCCTCGATTTGAACCGGCCTGTCTTTCGGCTTCGCAGTAACTGAAGCCCGCGCTCCGCTTTCTCCGCCTCGCTTCCGCTGCCGGGGCCGGAGCACCGCCTCAACCATTCGGCGAAAGTGTTCGGTCTCGCCGGAGAGACTATGTACCCAAACCCAGCCTTTAAGCCCGTGGGGTTTCCCCACTACACCCACAGCGATGTCAGCCATGCTCGAATGACCACTACTGCGCGGCATTGCGCGCAGATTGCACG
>CAYFQV010000074.1:4770-8181 GCA_964345195.1 uncultured Spirochaetaceae bacterium | reverse complement strand
TACTGCGCGGCATTGCGCGCAGATTGCACGCCGCGCGCTCAATCCAGAATCTCGAGTACTACTCGTTTTCCGGTCTTTGTAGACGCGGCACTGAGGATCGTTCGGATTGCCTTTGCAATCCGGCCGTGTTTACCGATTACCTTGCCGATATCGTCTGCAGAAACGCGAAGCTCGAGGATCGTCGACTTTTCACCTTCGATCATGCTGACTTCGACTTGGTCCGGATCATCCACCAAGGCTCGCGCTACGTAATCAACCAATTCCTTTTCCAAGAGAGCCTCCCACCGTCAAAGTTTTCTGTCGCGGCATCCATCTGAAAGCGTCACAAACCATACGGTCGCGCTTGGCAACTCAGTGTGCCGACGACCGCATGCCTGAGGACGCTCCGACAGTTGGCGCTAACGGATACGGAAATCTTTGCGGTTCAGAAGCTTTCGTACGGTGTGGGTTGGAGTCGCTCCCTTGTCGAGCCACTCTCGAACGCGCTCCTCCTTCAGTACGATCTGGTTCTCATCCGCTTCGACGGGATGGTAGAAGCCGATCTCTTCGAGGGCTCGGCCGTCCCGCGCTTCGCGCGAATCCATTACTACAATCCGATAGTACGGGCGTTTCCGGGAACCCAGTCTTTTCAGTCGAATGCGTGCACTCATGTTGTCCTCCTCATTGCTATGCACCGCCCATCTGGGACATGAGCTGTGATTGGTACTTCTTGTTTTTCGCCATTTTCTTCATGGTCGAGCGCATCTTATCGAACTTCTTCAACAACTTGTTTACGTCGTACACTGAAGTTCCACTGCCCCGGGCGATGCGCTTGCGCCGCGGTGGTCCGATGATACGATGGTTGTTTCGCTCAGTGAGCGTCATGGAAAGGATAATCGCCTCTTCGTGCTTCATCTCCTTCTCATCTATGTCGTCTTCGCTCACCTGCCCTTTCATACCGGGAATCATATCGATGATCGATTGTACGGAGCCCATTTTGCGAACTCGCTGAAACTGCTCCAGGTAGTCCTGCAACGTGAAAGTCGCCGAGGCGATCTTTCGCTCCAGCTCCTCAGCTTCCTCTTGCTGTATTGTCTCCTGCGCTTTCTCGACAAGTGAGACGACATCACCCATCCCGAGAATCCGGGATGCCATGCGTTCAGGATAAAAAGGCTCGAAGTCATCCAGCTTCTCACCGACACCGATGAACTTGACGACGGTCTTACTCACGCTTTTGAGACTGAGAGCCGCACCGCCGCGCGTGTCCGAGTCGAACTTCGTCAGAATGGCACCGCTGACCCCGATTCGGTCGTTGAACTCCTTCGCGACGTCCACGGCACCTTGACCGGTCATGGCATCTGCGACGAGCAGCGACTCAACGGGATCCGCGACCTTTCGGATTCGCTCCAGCTCCGACATGAGCGCGTCGTCAACCTGCAGGCGACCGCTCGTATCTACTATCACCGTATTGGCGCTTCGCCGTTTAGCCTCGCGAAGCCCCTCCTTCACGACGGTTACCGCGTCCGTGGCGCGGACGTCTCCCTGCGCCGCAGCATCCCCGCCGGTGTAGACCGGCACGCTTGCCTGTTCGCCGAGTAGGCGTAACTGCTCGATCGCCGCGGGACGCACGCGGTCGGCGGCTATTAGGAAGGGAGTGCGTCCCTCCTTCTTCAGATGTGTGGCCAGCTTTGCGGCGGTGGTTGTCTTGCCTGAGCCTTGCAACCCCATGAGTAAGACAACGCTTGTCGTATCCGGCCCCTTCAGGGCAAGATCTTGGTGCGTTTCACCGAGCAGGTCCGTTAGTCTATCGTGTACGATTTTGACGAATTGCTGCCCCGGTGACACCGCTCGAAGAACGTGCTCCCCCGTTGCTTCCTCAATCGTGCGATTGACGAAGCGCCGGACGACGCGCACGTTGACATCGGCCTCGAGGAGGGCAAGTTTTATCTCCTCGACCGCGTCTTGAACGTTCTTTTCGGAGATTCGGCCCTTACCTGAAATGCTCCGAGAGATATCTGAAAGCTTCCCCGAAATGCGATCGAGCATTCGTCCCCTAATGACCTATGAGAGTTTCGGCGTCATGTATACATAGTTTTGGAAGCACTGTCAACTCGCTGTAGTTCTCCGAGTCGAGAAGTCTCGATACTGCATTGATTTAGCGGACATGGACGAAATGCCGTCGCAGATACTCGTAACGCTCTCGAGCGCGTTCATAAAAGCTGCTCAGGAGGTAGTTGTCCATGAGCTCCCGGTAGTGCTCTATTGCGCGGGCGGGTTGCTTCTGATCCTCGTAGCTTCGCGCCAACAGATACAGGAGCTCGGCTGGAGCGCTAGGCGAGGAGGAACCGGCGGTGAGGACCTCTTCCGCTCTGCGAGGCTGTTCGCTCTCCAGCAGAGCTCCGGCGAGCTCGAGACGATCCTCTTGCGACGGCAGTTGGTCTGCGCGGTCGAGCGCCGTGAAGTGCTCGTAGGCGAGTTCTCCGTCGGCCTCGCCCATGCTTCGATCGAATAGAATCCGATGCGCCTCGATGGCTGCGGCACCTGTTCCGCTTGCCACTTCATTCCAGAAGAAACTTGCGATCTCGCTTTCGCCCATCTCATCTGCCAGCGCCGCAATGTTATACGCGGTTTGAACATTTCCATCGTACTGCCGTAGGTATTCGTTGAGCGCCGCGCTTCGGCTTCCCGACTCACGGAGTTGAACGGCCTCCTCGTAGGCTCCGGCTCCATTGCGCTCGCGGTAACCGGTGGGACGAGCAGCCTGCGTGCCACTTTGCTCCTCCGTCAGGGTCTGCGCAGGGCGGGTCTCTCCAGTATCAAGGTTCGGCTCGGTTTGCTCGGTGGTATCGTTGGCTTCGGCGGAGCTCACCACCCCATTACGGGCGGTTGAGTCCGGTTGCCGCGGCGGCACAGTTTCAGCCGTGTTCACGGTTTCGACGGTTTCCATAGTAATCTCAGCCTGTTCCAACAAACCTTGACTTAGGTCTTGTCGAAGAAATGCCAGGCGGTGGTCACCCGGCTCGATGGGCCGAAACGTGAATCGGGTATTTCCCGCCTGTACCTCGCGCCGCTCGAAGCGTACCGCGTCGACGTTGCCGAGATAGGTCCATCCCACTCCGGGTAGCTCTACCGTGCTTGTCGTGTTCGTACTACTTGATACCGTACGGGCCAATGCTTGTGACTGCCGTGCCTCGTTCCCGGGCTTCGGCTGCGCATCCGCTTCCGGTGGGGGCTCTGCTTCGCCGTCATCCGAGCCTTGTCCGCTCTTGGCGGAACTCGTCGGCGCAGGTCCCGGAAGCTCTCGGTCCGGCGGCGCCATGTTTTCCGAAGTACGTGGAAGCGGCTCCATCGACTCACGTGCTTCGCCTCCGTCGTTGGTGACGTTCGCGCCATTTCCCTCGGTTTCCGGCGGAGCAGCTGCGGGACGGGTTG
>CAYFQV010000074.1:0-4670 GCA_964345195.1 uncultured Spirochaetaceae bacterium | reverse complement strand
CTGTTGTTTTGATCGGCTGCAGTCCGAACGAGCGGCGAGTGAGTCGATTTCTCAGTCCGCGGCCGAGAAGCCGAAAGTGCCTCACGGGCGGCGTGCTGAGCCGCGGGACTCGGTTCACGGCCTTCCCGGCGACTCTCCGCCACGGCCGTGTCGGATTCGGTGTCCCCGCCGGGTCTCGGCGGTATGGGGCTATCCGGGGAGTCCGGCTCAAGGAAGCCGTCCACAGGCGGCGGTGTGCGGCGTTGCAAGGAGCCGTGTACCGGCTCGGGGGCGCCGGCGACTTGCGTTGAAGCCGCCTCGGACTCCTGCCCGGCCTGCTCGGTGCGGTCCGGCGCAGGCGAATTCGGCGCAGGCGCAGGCGAGTCCGGTGCAGGTGAGTCCGGCGTTGGAGACGCCGCCACCGGAGTGTGGGGAGTCTCTTCCGTCGTGGGTGTTTTCATGGTGGTGCAGCCACTCAACAGAACACCCATTGCGAGTGCACCGGCTGCCATGAGAATTGCGACGCGCGTCATGTGTCCCCTCCCAGTTCACACGGTTGACGCCAATACCCGATTCGCTTGAAACGGGAACGCTACTGTGACAATCCAAGTATACGCCGAATCAAGGAATCATTCATCTCCCTAATTGCATCTTCGGCACGCTTTTTGGGATCAGTCCAGTAAGCTTTGATTCTATCTTCCGGCCACGGACGGCCAATCGGAACGTGGGAGCGCCAGGACCAGTCTTCAACGAGTTTGTCCGCAGGCGGTAGCATGAGCTCCTGAACCGACGGTGATGGGAATCCGGAGATGGAAGACGGCGTCGTGGATTCGCTCGTGCTGCGTGTGGGTTCCCGGCCGGCCGCCGGCGGGCTATACCCGTTGACTCCATTCCCCGCACGTTCCTCAGCACCAGAGTCCTGTGTTGTCGGCTGTCCCGCGGTCGCTACGCGGGTGCCGGGCGCCGAGGACGAGGTCTGAACGATTACAATCGTAAGAACGGATGCCACTAATGCGAGAATGATCGTGCTCCCGCCGACGATCACGAGGCTTCGGCGGTTTATTTCCGGCAACTCAAACACCGACCGGGGCCTCCGATTCCAGGCGCACCGAGACAACCTTTGAGATGCCCGGTTCCTCCATGGTCACACCGAGGAGTGTTTTGGCGCTTGCCACGGTCTTCTTGTTGTGGGTAATCAATATGAACTGGGAGGTGGCGCCGAACTCCTGAAGCATGGCGACGAAGCGCCCTACGTTGCTTTCATCTAAAGCTGCATCGATCTCGTCCAGCAGGCAGAACGGCGAAGGTTTGACCATGTAGGTGGCGAACAGAAGCGCAACCGCTGTCAACGAGCGCTCGCCGCCGGAGAGAAGCGCAATGCTTTCCAGGCGCTTCCCCGGGGGTTGGGCCAAGATATCAATGCCCGAGGTCAGAACGTCGTCAGGGTTGGTTAGACGAAGTTCCGCGCGACCGCCGCCGAAGAGTCGGCGAAACATGGTGTGGAAGTTCTTCTTGACCTTTTCGTAGGTCTGCGTGAACAGGGCGGTGGACTCCCGGTGAATCTCTTGGGTGATCTGTTGAAGGTCATCCCGGGCCTTTTGCAGGTCGCTCATTTCCCGGGATAGGAACTCGTAGCGCTCCTTTACCTCCGCGAATTCTTCCGGTGCCATGAGATTGACGCTGCCGAGCTCTTTCAGCTTCGCCTGGAGGCTCGAAAGCTCCTCTCGCTGGCTCTTCGGATCCACCCGCAACTCGAAGGTGCGATCCTCGAACTCCTCGAGACGTCGGGAGTGGCGCTCTTCATAGTTTGAATAGATGTTGCGGATCTCCGTGTTACGCTCGGCGAGCTTGACGTTCAGCCGCTCCAGACGGCTCTGAGCCCCGCCGAGAGCATCCATTCGCTCCTTGAGACGTTTCTCGTTACCCGCCGCGTCCTTATTCCGCTTCTCTATGGTAGCGTCGAGCTCGCTTAGTTCCTTCTTAAGAGAGCCCTCTTGTTTCTCGAGCTCTCGGTCTTCTCCCTCCAAGCTGCTAATGCGTTCGTGAGTGCCTTCGATTCGCTTCTTGGTCTCGGCGATATCCTGGAGTACCTGTTCGCGTTCCTTGCGGCGCTCGGTCTTGCGCTTCTCAGCAGCGCTGATCTCCTTTTTGGCGGCTTCTACTCGCGCTTCCAAGCCCGCTTTCGTGACGCGGAGTTCTTCGAGGCTCATGCGCTGTTCCTCGACTCTGCCGCGAAGCTCACGGTTCTGCGTTTGCAGGCCTTCGATCTCTTCCTTCGCGGCCGCAATGCGGGCGGCGGCATCATCGATCTGTGCCTCGAGATTTCTCTTTTGGGTGATGACGCCTTCAGGGGCGACAAACTCGTCTATGAAGCGGGGAATGGCCTCGCGATAGGAGCCGAAAAGCTCGGATGAACGGTCGATACGCCGTTGAATCTCTGACATGGTCTGTTCAACGTAAGCGTCATGTCCGGCGGTACGGCTATCGGCAGTCACTTCCAGGCCTTCACGGCGCTTGGCAAGGTAACTCTCGAGCGAAGAGATCTCTTGCTCGAGCTCATCCTCGAGGCGCTGCCGTTCCGCCGCCGAGTAGCCGCTACGTTTCAGGCCTTCGTCGAGCTCGATTACAATGCGGTCGGTAAGCTCACGAACCTCGGCGCGGGCCTGTTCCTGACTCCGTTCCGCAGTGGTGATAAGCCCGCGTTGCTCCTCGATAGCGGTGTTGTTGCCGGAAATGCGCGTATTCAATTCTTGGACGGCCGCATTTCCGTCGGCGATCCGCCGATCCGCATCCTCGAGGTGCTCGCTGCTTTGCTGCAGGTACTCCGTCTGCTCTGCGATCTCGTTGTCCGCAGCTGAGATCCGTTCTTCGAGTCCGGCAACCCGGCTCTCACCGGCGCTGTTGTGGTTCTTCAGCTCGGTGACGCGCTCGCCGAGCATGCGAACTTGCTGACGGCGGTTGTTACGCTCGACTTCGAGCTCGTACAGGCGGCGCTGGTGCGTACGTCGTTGCGATTCCATTTCGTTAACGGAATCGAGGTGCTCGTCTAGAGATGCGTTGATGCCGTCTATCTCGCTCTTCAGCTTGTCACGCTTTTCCGTCTGCTCGGCGATCTGCTCTTCGAGCTTGTGCTTTTCCTCGAGATGGTTTTTCAGCCTCAGAAGCGCGAGGTTTGTCTCGACCTGAAAGACCTGATCGCGGAGCTCCCGGTAGGCGGAGGCTTTTTCGGCCTGCCGCTGAAGCGTGTCGTGGTTGCGGCGCACTTCGGAGATCACCTGCTCGATCTGTTTGAGGTTCTGCTCGGTCCGCTCGAGCCGCCGCTCGGCGTCCCGGCCGCGCTGCTTGTACTTGGTAATCATTGCGGCTTCTTCGAAGATATGTCGGCGATCCTCGGGACGGGTGGAGAGGATCTGGTCGATCTTGCCCTGCTCCATGATGGAATAGGCCGACTTACCAATGCCGGTATCGTAGAAGAGCTCGCGGACCTCTTTTAGGCGTACTGCTTGTCCATTCAGGTAGTATTCGCTCTCGCCGGAGCGGTAGAGTCTGCGCTTGACGGCGACTTCGGTGTATTGAAGGGGCAGCTCTCCGTCGTCGTTTGCCATGACCAGGGCGACTTCGGCAACGTTGACGGGTTTGCGATCGTCCGTCCCGTTGAAGATGATGTCTTCCATGCGATCGGCGCGCAGGCTCTTGGTTGCTTGTTCTCCAAGAACCCACTTCACGGCGTCAACCACGTTGCTCTTGCCGCAGCCGTTGGGCCCGAGGAGCGCGGAAATACCCGGAGAAAACTCGATCACGCTTTTATCGGCGAAACTCTTGAATCCGAATAGCTCAACACGTTTGAGAAACACGTCCACTCCCAGTTAGGCGCAGCGAAGGCGGGCAGTAAGTTTTGAGATCGTAGCAGCTTACGAGATCGGCGGTCAAGGTCTACACCACGGTGCCGTCACGGGGAACGGTTCCGGCCGCCTCGGTCTTAGACGGTGGGAGCGTTTCCGGAGTACCAGGCATCCAGAATCTCTCGGTACTTCTCGTAGACTTGTTCTACGATAGTCCTCCAGGAGAGGTCGAGCCGGCCGCGAGCTTCATGCCCGACCCGTCGTACGCGCTCTCGGTCGTGCGCGAGCTCGGTGAGCAGATCAGCCATAGCCCCGGGTTCATTATCGGTAAAGAAGGCCTCGCGGTCGTCCTGGATCCCCTCGGTTGCCGATGACCCCCGTACGAGAACGCTCGGTACGCCGAAGGCCGCCGCTTCCCTGACAACAAGTCCCACCGTATCGTACAGCGAGGGAAAGAGAAATAGATCCGCAAGCGCGTATAGTCCCTTGATGCGCTCGCGATCCACAACAACGCCGACGAAAGCGACCTTGGATGCCAGCTGCCGCCGGTTGACCTCCCGGCGAATGGCATCGACTGCGTAGCCGGTGCCGACGAAGAGCGCCCGAAAATCCACGCCGCGGCGGTGCAGCTCCCCGAGAGATTGCACGATCAAATCAAGGTTCTTTTCCCAGCGGTGTTGTCCGACGAACATGAATACCGGCGCTTCGAAGAAGCCCTCGAGTCTGAAGTCACTCGCGGCTCGGGCACGGAGCAATTCCCAGCCGGCGCTTCGATAGCGTGCGAACTCTTCCGTTGTGGGCGCCGACATATCGGTCCCGCTGGGGACAATGTCGATCCGGCCGCGGTAG
>CAYFQV010000073.1:11889-15332 GCA_964345195.1 uncultured Spirochaetaceae bacterium | reverse complement strand
TGTTGAATAAGAGGTGAATAGGATGCGTTTGAGAACTCGCCTAATGATCGCGTTTCAGAGTCTCGCCGTGATCATTCTCATTGCCGGTGGACTCGGTGTATGGCAGATCGTTCAGCTCGACCGGACTGCACGGAGTATCGCAAACCAGGCTACGCCCCATCTCTACGAGATCACGGCAGCGCAGAAAGCCGTGCTCGAGGCGGAGGTGCGTCTTTCCCGGCTCGGCCGTGGTGACGCTACAGCTTCACAAGGGGTTCGCGAGAGCGCAAATGAAGCCCTGGATGAGGCGGAGGAGTCGATAGCTCGAATCCTCTACGGAGGCGAGATCCTTGGGCGCTTCGTCCCGAAGGCTCAGGCCGATGTGATTGAGCGTCCGCTTTCCCGGATGCCGAAGCAGATCGACTCGCTTCGGGCACTGATTGCTCAGCAGATAGGAGCCTGGGAAAAGACCGGAAGCGCGGATCGCGGCATCACGACCGAGTACCAGGCCGTTCGGGGGCAGGTCCTATCCGCCGCCCGTGACGCGGAAGAGGCGATTGAGGAAGAGCTCAAAGCCGGTCGTGATCTCATGGAACAAACCGCCCGAAACGGGATTCTCATTCTGATTGTCGCAACCGTTCTCAGCCTCGTCGTAGCCTTTGTCCTCGCCTTGGTTTTTGCTCGCAGCATTGTAGGTCGGGTACGTGGCGTCATGAGCGCCGCCGAGGCGCTCGCAGACGGTGATTTCAATCGCGCCGTCGCCGAAGGCGGGGGTCGGGACGAGCTCGGTCGGCTAAGCGCGGACCTCAACGCCGCCATGGAGCAGCTTGCGGCGACGATCGGCACCGTTGTGTCTCGCGTCGGCGTCCTCTCCGACACCGGCGAGAAGCTCGCCTCGCGCAGTGACGAAACCGCTCAAGCGGTCTCCCGAATCAACGAGATTGTGGAGTCCAACCGCAACGAGAGTCAGGACCTTGCCGCCAACGTGAATCAAACCTCCTCCATCATTGAGGAGATCGCTCGGAATATCGACTCCTTGGATGAGAGCGTGGAACAACAGTCGTCGGTCATCGAGGAGTCCTCCGCATCCATTGAGCAGATGATCTCGTCGATCGAGAGCATCTCATCGATCTCAGGCCGGGCGCGGGAACAACTGCAGAATCTCACCCAGGCCTCGAACACCGGGCGCGAGTCCGTCGATCAGCAGGAATCCATGGTTAACGAGATGTCTCAGGCCAGTGAGAGTCTGCAGCAAGCGAATCAACTCATTGCCGGCGTTGCGGGACAGACGAATCTTCTCGCCATGAACGCGGCTATCGAAGCCGCACATGCCGGAGATGCCGGACGCGGCTTTGCCGTCGTTGCCGAAGAGATCCGGAAGCTCGCGGAAACCACCACGGAGCAGTCGAACCAGGTGAAGCAGGATCTACAGGCCATGCAGGGGCACATTGACCGGCTCGTGGAGGGAAGCAGCACCAGCAGCCGCAGCTTTGATGACATCCAAGCCGCCCTCGAAGAGGTTCGCCGGGTAATCGACGAGATCTACAGCGCCATGGAGGAACAGCGCAGCGGCGGCTCGGAGATCCGGGAGGGCCTCTCGCAGATGCGTGAGATGACCACAACCGTCCAAGGCGGCTCCCGGGAGATGAAATCCGGAAACGAGCAGATGCTGCAGGCGATCCGCAACGTAAACGATATCACCCAGCGATCCCAGGAGGGCATGCAGAGCATTGCCGAGGGCATGGAGACGATCGAAACAGCCGTCGCCGACATCTCCTCGGCGAGCGAGCTCAATCGCACCCAGATATCCGACATGCGCTCCGCCACCGATCACTTTGTGCTGCCCGAGTCCGCGGAGTCTTAGGGCACGGTGTCCCGAAGGATGATGAGTCTCTGCCTGACTCTTGCAATTTATTACCGTTCGATGCAAATTATGGAATCTTTATGCACCGGGCTGCGTACGAGCATAGGACTGTAGCCACATTCAGCATTGTCGCCGTAGATGAAGCAAGCGGGGATTTGGGTGTAGCCACAGCCTCGCGTTACATTGCGGTCGGCTCGTTGGTCCCGCATGTCGAGGCAGAGACCGCCGCGATTGCCACCCAGTCCGTCGCGCACCCGGCTCTCGCGGCACGCGTGCTGAAAGAGCTCTCCACCGGCGACGCTTCCGCTCAAGAAACCTTGCTTCGTTTCCTCTCCTACGATCGGGACCGTGAAACTCGCCAACTCGCAGTTGTGACCGCTTCCGGCGACACAGCCGCTTTCACTGGATCTGAGTGTCTGCAGTACGCCGGGGCGCAAACGGGACACGGGGTGGTCTGCGCCGGCAACACCCTCGCCGGACCGGCGGTTCTGCAAGACATGCTCCGGGAATATGAGAATAGAGAGGGGCGACTGTGGACCAGGCTGCTTTGCGCTCTCACAGCCGGAGAGGCTGCCGGAGGGGATAAACGGGGCAAACAGGCCGCTGCGCTTCGTGTTCACCGTACAGGCGGGGGCTACCGCGGCAGCGGCGAAGTCGTCGTGGACCTTCGCGTTGATGACGACGCCGAGCCGATTCGCGCGCTATCGAGACTTCTCGAGAGTCTCAAACAAATTAGGGATTCAGAGCCCGATGGAGGGCTCTCAACATAGGCCGTAGTATAAAGGAGGACCCATGCTACGAAAGACCTTACTTACGACTCTCATCCTGGCGATCGCTGCCGCTCTTGCCTTCGGCGCGGGGCAGAGTGAAGGGGCCGATGAAGACACCCTTGTTGTCGGTCAGATCGCCGAACCCAAGGCGCTCGATCCGCATACGGTCACGGCGGTCAACGACTTTCGCATTTTGGTGAACATCTACGACGGGCTGGTGCGGTTTCAAGACGGTTCGCTCGATGTAGAACCCGCCCTTGCCGAATCGTGGGAGATCAGCGAGGACGGCACCGTCTACACCTTCGAGCTGCGTGAAGGCGTTACCTTCCATGACGGCACTCCCTTCAATGCGGAAGCGGTTAAGTTCAACTTTGATCGTATGCTCAACGAGGATCACCCCTACTACGATACCGGTCCTTTTCCCCTCTCATTCTATTTCAGCTCCATTACGGAAACCCGCGTGGTAGACGAGTACACGGTGCAGCTCATTCTCGACTCGCCTTTTGCGCCGCTGATCTCTAACCTTGCGTACCCGACGGGCCTCCTGGTCTCACCCAGCGCCGTTCGAGAACATGGCTCCGACTACGGGCGCAACCCCGTTGGAACCGGCGCCTACCAGTTTGTCGAGTGGGAAAGCAATACCCAGGTCACCGTCGTAAGAAATGAGGATTACTGGGACGGCCAGACGGGGATGGACCGCGTTGTCTTTCGCCCGATTACCGAGGGCAACACGCGAGTCAACGAGATGCTGTCCGGCGGTCTAGACTTGATGGTTGAAGTGCCCCCGGACTCAGTCGCCACGTTTGAAAACAACGATGACTTCACCGTCT
>CAYFQV010000073.1:6990-11789 GCA_964345195.1 uncultured Spirochaetaceae bacterium | reverse complement strand
GAAGTGCCCCCGGACTCAGTCGCCACGTTTGAAAACAACGATGACTTCACCGTCTACGAGCAGGCGGGACCGCACGTCTGGTTCCTCATTCTCAACCTTCGGGAAGGACCGTTCACCGACAAGCGAGTTCGGCAGGCGGCAAATTACGCCATCAACAAGGAAGCGCTCGTTGATAATGTACTTCAAGGCACGGCGACGGTGGCGGACAGCCCGATTGCCCCCGCCTTTGACTGGGCCTACAACGAGGATCTCGAGCCCTATCCCTACAACCCCGATCGAGCTCGCGAGCTCATCCAGGAAGCGGGTGCCGAAGGCGCCGAGGTCACTTTCTACGTCACCGAAGGGGGCTCGGGAATGCTCGACCCCGTCCCGATGGGCACCGCCATTCAGGCCGACCTCGAGGCTGTCGGTTTGGACGTGAATATTGAGACCTATGAGTGGAACACCTTCCTCGGTCGCGTGAACCCCGGCCTCGAAGGCAAGGCGGACATGGCTGAAATGGCGTGGATGACCAACGATCCCGACACGCTTCCGTTCCTCACTCTGCGGACGGCAGCTTTTCCCGAAGAGGGCGGCTTCAACTCCGGTTACTATTCCAATTCAGAGGTTGATGGTCTTCTCGAACAGGCACGAACCGCCACTGATCGGGACGAGCGTGCTCGTCTTTACCGAGAGGTGCAGGAGCTCGTGTACGAAGACGCCCCGTGGGTTTTCGTTGCGAACTGGAAGCAGAACGCCGTGGCCACCAGTGCCTTGCGGAGCTTCAAGCTGCAACCTTCGTTTCTCTTACAACTTTCCGACGTAACCTACTAAGCAGCGCGGTGGACGGTTTTCCGGGGGGCTTCGCCCCCCCGGAGGACTGCCCTTCAATCTCACCTATTTCTTTAGGACGTCGTCCAATGTGGAACTACATCATTCGACGCTTGTTTCTCCTCATCCCGGTGTTGCTCGGAATATCTATAATCGTCTTTTTCATTATGGAGCTTATTCCCGGAGACGCCGCTCAAGCCATCCTCGGCTCGTACGCAACGCCGGAAAACCTCGAGCGTGTGCGTTCGGAGCTCGGACTCGACAAGCCCATGGTCCAGCGTTACTTCATCTGGCTGGGAAACATCGTTCAAGGGGACTTCGGGCGCTCCTACACCCTCGATCGGCCGGTTATTGACGAGGTGCTCGAACGTCTCGGACCGACTTTACTGCTTGCCGGCTCATCGCTTCTGCTTGCGGCGGTCTTGGGTATGGGCGCCGGCATCGTAGCCGCGGTGAAGCAATTCGGCTGGCAGGACATGATTCTCACGGTAGTCGTATTGGTGGGCATCTCCACGCCCTCCTTCTGGCTCGGCCTGGTCTTCGTCCTGCTCTTCTCGGTTCAACTGGGATGGTTTCCCGTAAGTGGGATGCTGCAAGTCGTGGGCGGCGGAGGTGCTCTGGATTTGCTGCACCATTTGGTCCTTCCTGCGGTGACCCTTGGTGTCGTCGCGACGGGCGTCATTGCCCGCTTGACCCGCTCCACAATGCTCGAGGTGCTTCGAAAAGACTTTATCCGCTCTGCTCGCGCAAAGGGTCTGTCCGAGAGGCGCGTAATCTTGCGCCACGCCTACAAGAACGCTCTCGTCAGCATTGTGCCGGT
Organism: uncultured Spirochaetaceae bacterium; assembly: GCA_964345195.1. Taxonomy (GTDB): domain Bacteria; phylum Spirochaetota; class Spirochaetia; order DSM-27196; family PWMO01; genus CAYFQV01. The sequence goes on along the minus strand of CAYFQV010000073.1, from coordinate 10,159 downwards.
CCTCGGGATTCAGGCCGGCTTCGTAATCGGCGGAGCGGTCTATATCGAAACGGTATTCCAGTGGCCGGGACTCGGTCGTATGCTCGTCACCGCCATTCAAACGCGGGACATCCTGCTGGTACAGGGAGGCGTCGTCGTCATTGCGACGCTCTACGTTCTCATCAACCTCATGGCGGATGTATCGCAGCACGCTCTTGACCCGAGGATATCCACGTGAAGTCAACGAAACTGCGACGCTTCTTTTACAATCGAACCGCTACCGTGGGATTGGCCATTGTTGCGGCCGTCGTGATTGTTGCCGCCGCGGCGCCGATCCTGGGCCTGCAAAATCCCGACGCGACCTCTCTCGAGGAGCGGCTCCTGAAGCCCGGCGCTGAAGGGCACATTCTCGGTACGGATGGGCTTGGTCGCGATATGGTTTCGCGTCTCATTTGGGGGACCCGGGTGAGTTTGGCGGTCGGCATCTCAGCTACTGCAATCGCCGCCGTTATTGGTTCCCTCATCGGCATCATTGCAGCCTTCTACGAGGGGGTGCTCGATAACGTGCTTATGCGGGGCGTCGACATGCTCATGGCCTTTCCTTACCTGCTGCTCGCCCTCGCCATTGTCGCCGTTCTCGGTCCCGGGCTGTTCAATGCCCTCATTGCAATATCCATAGTGAATATTCCCTTCTTTGCTCGGAACGTCCGCGGGGCGACGGTAAGCTTGGTCCGCCTCGAGTACGTTGATGCAGCTCGACTGAGTGGCTTGAATGACGCGAAAATCCTCGCAAAGGAGATTCTTCCCAACGTCTTGCCCGTCATCTTCATTACCATATCCACGACGGTAGGTTGGATGATTCTAGAGACGGCGGGGCTGAGCTTCCTCGGTCTTGGTGCGCAGCCTCCTCAGGCGGATCTGGGATCCATGCTCGGCAACGGTCGGCGCATGATTCTCATCGCTCCCCACGTCGCCACCCTTCCCGGCGTCGTGATCCTCATCCTTGTGATCGGTATAAATCTGGTTGGCGACGGACTGCGGGACGTCCTCGATCCCTACCTTAGTTCCGGCGCTTTGGTAAGCCCTCGTGCCGCCACGGAGATCGATGCAGGTCTCGCCAAGCGTATCTCTTCCAAGCGCCGAGAGCATGGGAGTCACCGGGGCCGACGGAAGCGAGCTCCATCCGCTGCGCGGGCCGACCTCGAGCGTTCCGCGGGATCGACCGATGCCACCGCTCCGGGTGCGAAAGCGAACGGCACCTCTCTTCTCTCCATTGATGATCTTCGCACCTGGTTCTGGACCGGCGGTGAACCGGTGCACGCCACCGACGGGGTCTCGCTCGATATACCGAAAGGAACGGCGGTCGGCGTCATGGGCGAATCGGGATCCGGCAAGTCCGTCACCGCCCTCTCCGTCGTCGGATTGGTCCCAACACCCCCGGGTCGCATCATGGAGGGGAGCATTCGCTACGATGATCGAGAGCTTCTCGGTGCTTCGCTCGAAGAGCTACAGTTCTTTCGGGGTAACCGAATTGCCTATGTATTCCAGAATCCCATGACCGCTCTCAATCCGCTCATGCCGGTGGGGGAGCAGATTGCCGAGTCGATCCGCAAACACCAGGCGCTCACGAACGCGGAAGCGCGAACGCGGGCCGTGCAGCTCATGACCTCGGTTCATATTCCGGATGCTCCGCACCGGGTTGACGCATATCCCCACGAGCTCTCCGGCGGCATGCGACAGCGTGTTGTCATTGCCATGGCGCTGGCGAACGACCCGGACCTGATTATTGCGGATGAGCCGACAACCGCCTTGGACGTGACAATCCAAGCGCAGATCCTCCAGCTCTTCGATGAGCTGCGCCGTACCAGAAACGTTTCGCTCTTGTTTATCTCCCACGACTTCGGCGTGATCTCTCAGGTGTGTGAGAAGGTCATTGTCATGTATGCGGGGCAAGTTGTTGAGGCGGGGACGGTGAAGCAGATCTACCGAGAACCGCTCCACCCGTATACCCGACGGCTCATGGCCTGCGTTCCCCGGATCGGAGAACGCGCCCGCGAAATGGATGCAATACCGGGCTTGCCGCCGGCTCTGGACGCACTACCCGGAGGTTGTCGCTTTGCCGACCGCTGCGACATGGCGATCGACGCGTGTCGTCGGGAAGAGGTTCCGTTGTCTGCGATCGGTACGCGCGAAGTTCGCTGTATCCGAGCAAGCGAGAACGACGCGGGAGAACAGGTATGAGCAGTGATACGACCACTCGAACCCCGCTTCTTCTCCTTCGGAATGTGGGAAAAAGATTCGGCGGCAGCCGTCGCCTCATTGGAGCGAAAACGCCCGAAGTTCGCGCGGTGCACGAAGTCGACTTGGCTCTTTATCCCGGGGATTCCTTGGGCGTCGTGGGCGAGTCCGGCTGCGGCAAGTCCACCCTTGCACGAATGATCATGGGAATAATCCCCCCAAGCGAAGGTGAGCTCGTGTTTCGAGGACAGGACATTGCCGGGATGCGGGGAGCCCGACGGAAAGAGGTGTACCGGAGAATTCAGTTTGTCTTTCAAGATCCCCAGAGTTCGCTCAACCCACGAAAGACGGTCCGGCAGATTCTTGAAACACCCATGATTGAGCTCCTCGGTATGGAGAAGGCCGACAGGGAAGAACGACTGCTTGAGCTCATGGATCTCGTGAATATGCGTCCCGAGTTCCTGGACCGCAACCCCCACGAGTTTTCCGGCGGGCAAGCACAGCGCATTGGCATTGCCCGCGCATTGGCGCCGCGGCCTGAGCTGCTCATCCTCGACGAGCCCGTGAGTGCGCTGGACGTCTCCATTCAGGCGCAGATTCTCAGGCTTCTTCTCTCGCTGAAGCGTGACCTCAATCTTACCTATCTTTTTATCAGTCACGACCTCGCGGTCGTGGACTACCTCTGCGATCGAGTTGCCGTGATGTACCTCGGAAGTGTGGTGGAACAAGGATCCGGTGGGCAAATCTTCGCTTCTCCCCGGCACCCGTATACGCACATCCTTCTTGGCTCGGTGCCCGATCCTGAACGCAACGATGTTCGCCGTCTGGATCTTGAAGGTGAGCTTCCAGACCCATCCAATCCGCCGCCGGGCTGTCCCTTTGCACCGCGCTGCTACCGCGTGCAACCACGCTGTTGGGAGACGCCCCCTCCGCTCGTTGATTATGGTTCGGG
>CAYFQV010000073.1:5161-6890 GCA_964345195.1 uncultured Spirochaetaceae bacterium | reverse complement strand
TTCGGCACGTTCAACTTGCAGTCGGCCATGTGGCAGGGATAGCGGGCGGTGTGGTAGAGCTTGCAGCATAGAACCTGCGGCAGCCGAGGAATTGCCCGGTAGGCAAGCGCGGCAATCTGGGCGCCGATGATCGGGGCGAACACGTATATCCAGTGGTGCCGCCACACCCCGGCGAAGATCGCCGGCGCCAGGCTGCGCGCTTCGTTGAGGCTCGTGCCGGAAATCGGCGCTTCGAGCCAGACCTCGAGCATGACCACCAGACCGGCAAAGCTCGGAGTGAGCCTCATAATTCGGGTGCGGTTCGATACGATCAGGATGGTAAGCATGAGGAGGAAGGTAATGAGTACCTCCGCTGCGAACACGAGCGGAATCGGCAGCTGATCCGTCGGCTGTGTGGCACCGACCACAATGGCCTCCCGCCATCCCAGACCCTGCACCAGCACGAGCCACAGCGCCCCAACACCGACGACAGCCCCGGCGAGCTGCAGGATCACGTAGAACAGCGTATCCCGCGCGGAGATCTTGCCGAGGCTTCGAAACGCCAGGGTTACGGATGGGTTTACGTGCCCACCGCTGATCTCACCGAGGGGTGAGTAGATGATCAGTGTGGCACCGCCGGCAAAGAAGAAGCCGGTCATGAGTCGGCGTAGTCCGGGGCCTACACCGAGATCCGCGAGCGGACTCGAAGTGGCCCAAAACATGGCGACGGCCAAGAGCCCGAAGCCGACCATGAGACCGGTTCCGAGAAACTCGGCAATGTACGCTTTCCGACGAATGGTCATAGGCGTACTACTGCAGCACCAGCTCCACCAGCAGCACCAACGCACCGACCAGCGCAAAGACAACACCGAGCACCTTCTCCATGACCTTGCCCGGAAGGTGCTTGGAGATCATGCTGCCAATGGTGCTGCCGATAAGCACACCGGGAATGGTCCAGGCGACCACGGACCATACCGGCGTCGCCGACAGTGCGTGAATAGCCGCACCTACTGCGGCCGTGATCGCGAGTACGAAGACACTCGTTGACACCGCGACTCGTGGAGGCACCTTACAGCGCACGACTAGTTGCGTTGTGATAATCTCCGGAAGACCGGCGCTTATGACCCCGGTGATAAGCCCACCGCCTGCCGCCATTGCCACGCCCGGCGGTCGCCAGCACAGCGGGAAGCGGTAGACGTTACCGTCCTTGGCGCGCACCTCGGTCTCTCCCCGGCCGGCGTTCTTGCGCTTCATGAGATCGCCTTGGCGATCACCGGGCGTACACTCCTGTGGTGAGCGCTGGAACACCAGGAACGCCGCCAGGGCAATGAGGCCGCCGCCGAACACCAGCTTCAGAATAGTGGATGGGATGAAGTGAGCGACCAGCGCGCCCACGGCCACCATCGGAATGGCCCCGAGGAGCAGCCACCGGGCGGACTTGTAGTCGACAGTGCGCTGACCGACGTAGGCGCGCAGCCCGTTGCCCATGCCGAAGAGCTCCGTTAACAGCCCGGCACCGACCGCCTGTGCCGGCGAGAGGCCCAGTGCGAGCATGAAGAAGGGGCTGAAAAAAAGCGCCCCCGACACGCCGGAGCCGATTGCCACCGTCGCGAAGAGAATCGCGATCGGGAAGATCCACCACAACTCGAGCCAGACTTCCATATACCCTCCATGCAACGCGTTGGCTCAGGGTACTTATAGCTTGTTGTAGATGCAAGTGATGGGCCGATGAAGCCGGCTCCCGGCCCCA
>CAYFQV010000073.1:0-5061 GCA_964345195.1 uncultured Spirochaetaceae bacterium | reverse complement strand
GGCTCTCTTGTCCCGTCGGCGTCGGCCGCCCCGGCGGCTCCCGTCGCGCCGCCGGCGGCCTGCCTCTCCAGATAGCGCCGGATGCCTTCGAGGGAAGTGGCAAGGTAGGGGGCCTAGACGCGACTGCTGCCGGGGTCGCCAGGTTCTCTTTGGCCGCCGACGTTCCGACTACCAGCACCCGCCGAGCGCTGCGCGGACGTGGCGGGGCGTGGGCATCGTTCTGAATCAGGACCATGGACTGCTCCCCCGCCCTCCGGGCCGGCCTTGTGTGTTCCGTCTCGGACCGCCCGTAGATGAAGTTGGAGATGGTGAAGCCTTCGAAGCCCCAGGCGTCACGGAGAATCCTGGTCAGCAAGTGTCGGATTTCGCAGGCGTGATCGTTGCGGAACTTGTTGTAGGCGCCCATCACTGACCCCGCCCCCGCTTCGCTCCCTCTGCGGAAGTGGGGCAGGTAGACCTCGCGGAGGCTGCGCTCGTCGGCCTCCACGTTCACATGAAACCGGCTGTTTTCAATGGTGTTCAGCGCGTAGTGCTTCAGGCAGGTCATGACGTTGTGCCGCTGTACTCCCTCGGTAAGGTCGGCGGCCGTTTCGCCCAGAAGGAAGGGATACTCCCTCTAGGTTTCCTGAGCGCCCCCCAGGCGGCGTGACGTAGTAGCTTGATGCACAGCGCGCGGGACGACGCTGAAGGCAACCGGTGGGACGGCGAGACGCTTCTAACCCGTCGTCTTGATGGGGATCGGGTTGTACGGATTCTTGTACTTGATCTGGTTGCGGACAAAGTTTCAGTGTCTGTTGAGCAGATGAACTTTTTCCTTCCAGTTCATTCTGTTCATAAGATAGGTCACGCGCCTGTCGATCTCCTCCCGGGAGAGCCGACATTCCTCTTGCTTACCGAACATGTTTCCTCCTTCCGATTTCGATGCAGGGCGGCGGATTACGGCGGTGGTGCAATGCCGTGCCGAACGGTGGTCCCGCTCTGTGTGCCGGATGTGTTCGTATCGATCTTGCCGGTGCGGCTCCCCCGTGTATGTCCCGAGAAAGCTCTCGACCGCTTGCAGTCGCCTTTTGTACCACGCCGTGAGCTCTTCAGAGGGATAGCTCCCGGCGTAGAGATGCTCGAATCGGCCGATATAGCGGTACGCGTCGCGAAGTGTCTCGAACTCATCCACCATGGCGAGGCAGATACTCCGGAAACGCTTCGCAGCGGCGGCTGCATCGGTCGGCGCTGCGGTGTCGGGGCTCTCTCGCGGAGCGGCGGTCCGGGAAGTAGCGGTAGAGCGTGACCGGGGTAATGCCGGCCCACTCGGCGATCCGCGTCGTGGAGCTGCTCTACAGTCCATCGGTGAGAAAGAGCCGCGCTGCCGCCTCAATAATCCTCTCGCGCCGGTCCTCGATCTGAAGCCGTCCTTCCGTTCTGTGTCCCATAGGACATTCCCGTCTCTCTAAGTCCGGTGTTCGATCACTCGAGCTAGCGAACGTGAGGCGGATGGCTTATCCTCGAAGATCTCGGCCATCGCCACGTATTGCATTGAGAACGGCCTGCCACTCAGGCACACGGATCGAGGCTTCGGCGTGGTCAAGAACGCCACGCATTTGGGGGCGGGCAGTTTGCGAGACATCAAGCGCATAGGTCACGGGGCGTCCTACTCCGCCACCTCCCGGGCGCCGATCTCTATGGTGTTCAGCACGCGCGCTGTGGTCCCGCTCGCGTCGTAGGGCTCTCGCTCCGTGATATTGTCGTCACCGTCGACGTCTGCAATGTCCCGGAGAAGAATGCCCGCATCTCCGGCCCCGCGGAGGGGAGAGTTCCCAGCGGGACGGAGATCGCCAACGGCCGTGAAGCCGGGATCCGCATTTTCTACCTGGCCGTCAACTTCCAGCCCATCCGCGATGACGTTACTGAGCGTATCAAAATCTTCCGGATCAAAGGTCCCGCTCTGGAATGCGGAATACGTGAGCTCCGACGTGGTGGTATCGGTGTCGGATACGTCGATCCCGCCCTGCGTATTGCCCTGGTCGTTGGCGCTAAACGAGGATAGCTGGATCAGGCTTGTTGTGGCCTCCGTGAAAACGGCTGCTCCGCTAGTTTCGTTCTCGGTAATCACGTTCCCGATGAACGAGCTCGAGCTTACGGTAAGCTCTTCTGCTTTGTTGCCGCTGAAGATGGCGGAACCTGTGTCTTCGGCCTCATTGTACCGGAAAATGTTCCCGTAGGAGATGAGCGTCCCCTGATTCCGAATTGCTCCGCCCACGCGGTCTTGGCTGGAGTTTTCGCCCGTTCTATACGCGAGGTTACTTTCGAAGGTAGTGCCGGCAACCCGAAGGGTTGCTCCCTGCGCCACATTGATGGCGCCCCCACCGAGCTTGCCCTCAGCAATGTCGTCTAAGCCGGACTTGTTGTCCGCAAACTCACTGCGCACGATCTCAGCCAGCGCACCGTTCACCAACTCAATCGCGCCCCCGTATAAATGCGAGCTGTTATTCACGAAACTGCTGTCGCGTACTGCGAGCGTAGAGGCGCTTCCAACGATGCGGATGGCGCCACCCGACTCAGTACCGCCGCCGACTGAGTAATTACCCGCAAGGTTTTCCGTAAACTCGGTGTTATGGATTGTGAGGGAGTTATTACCCTCAGCGTAAATCGCGCCGCCGCCGCCGTCCGCCGAGGCGTTCTCAGCAAAGACGGAGTTCTCGATCGTCGCGCTCGAGCCGGAATCCATGTAGATCGCGCCGCCCCTGATAAATGCAACGTTCGACATGAAACTGACGGTATCTGCGCTCAGCGACCCGCCGGATGAGATTCTAACGGACCCTCCAGAATTGTTGTCCAGTTTGGCGTCTCTGAGTGTGACATTCTTCAAGGTCAACGACGAGTTGTCCCTCACGGTGAAAATCCGCCTGTTCCATTTTGGGTTGCCCTGATCATTTAGCGCGGGCAGGATTTCGATCGTGTGACCAAGGCCATTGATCGTAATGTTGTTGTCGATCTCCCAGCCGGCGCTATTGTCGATAGCGTTTATGAGGTAGTCCCCTGCAAAGCGAATCTCCTGACCGTCGGTCGCCGTGATGATGGCGTGGTCCAGGCTACCCTCTCCGGTGGCAGCGTCCGTGGTGACGAGGATGCCGTCCTCCACTTCGTAGCCGGCCTCCGCGATCTCGCTTGCCTCGGAGTACGATGTGTAGGCCCGGGCACGCACGGTCGTGGTTCCGGGTCCAATGCTGATCGGACTTCCGGTGTACTCCGCTGAGCTTTGGGTCGGCTCGGTGCCGTCGAGAGTGTAGTAAATGCTATCGGCGCTGTAGGGCGTGGAAACTTCCACTTCCACAAACGCGAAATAATCACCGCCGGGAAATGAGAAGATGGGCGCGCTCGGCGGTCCTGCAAGCGGTGTGGCCGTCGCTGTGACCTCCGGCGACTCATTTCCGTGCTGATCGACAGTTACGACGGAGAAGGCATACTCCGTGCCGTTTGCGAGGCCGGAAACGGTGAAGCTCTCGATCCCCTTGTCCACCTCCGTTGGTCCTCCCTCGCCGGGCATCCAGTGGATACGGACGAAGGCAAACTCCTCCGCCGCCGGGTCTGCCCAGGCGAGGCTCACCTCAGTGTTCCCGGCGACCGCGTCCAAGTCGGAGACCCCCGCCGGCGGGGTGGTCTCGGGGGGATCCGGATCGTTGGAGTCGTCCCCGGAGGCACCGGAGCCGGCAGTGGGTGTCGCAAGGATCGTAGCTTCGCTCGAGCGGTTGCCGGCAGTATCGGATGCCACTAGCGCAAAGCTATACTCGGTGCCATTTGCGAGCCCCTCTACCGTGGCGGACTGGATGCCCGCTTCTATCTCCAGGGGGTCCGGGTCACCGGGCGACCAGCTAAGCGTCACGCCGCTGAAGTCGGCATCACCCGGATCGGTCCATGCCAACGTGACCCGACCGTCCCCAACGGCCGCGGCAAGGTTTGCCACCGAAGCGGGAGGAGTCGTGTCCTCGTTTAGCGGACTCGGGCAGCCCGCCAAGACGAAAATGACCGGAAGAGCCGCACATCCAGCCCAACGGCGTAGCCAATCAATCCCCATGTTTCCTCGCCTCCTGCATTGCGACTCTCCGCCCGGTTTTCCGAGCATTACTGCGACGCGGTCGGCTATGCGCGACGGTTAGAAGGACCTCACCGCGCGAACTCGCCTGGTCGGGCTATCCGTTTTGTTCTTGGCGGCAGGAGTATCATTGTGTCCGTTTACGAACGATTGCTCGTATGCATACTGGCTGGTGGCCTCCTTTGAAGACCAGTAGGAATCGGTAGTGAAGCCCCCGAGTGCCGGCACCCGGTCGTGCAGGTTCTCGTACATCAGGTTCAGCTCCCCATAGGACGGTAGAAACCAGTCATCGTAGCCCGCGTGTACGAGGTCGTAGCAGAGCCTCGCCGCGTAATTGCCTGTCCCTAACGCCGACACGATCGTCGTAGTGTTCGCTTCGCCGGTCCCAATCCCCCAGTCGGTCCCTCCAACCAGTGTTCCAAATCCGCCCCATCCCTTGTTGCTCCACTCCGTCCCAGATGGTGCGGCTTCCAGGTAGCGCGCACCGGCAATCTTGTCCTCGCCATCGGACTCGTCATCGTAGAAGATGATTCCACCCGCCGGACCGGGATCGCCGACCGAGTAGGTCTGCATTGTCACGCGGACGCGCCGCGCAGCTGAGACGTTACCATGACCATCCACTGCGGTCACCGTGACGATGTACTCCCCCAATGGAGTGTTGGTTCGGGTATACTCGCCGTCGCCGTCGACGGCAGGACTCGTCACCTCATTCGTGAAGTCGATAGTCTCCGGAGCATCGGCCCGCACCCAGGTAAGCTCTACGCTCGATAGGTCGATGTCGGAGGGGTTGGTCCACGTAACCCTGGCAGAACTGTGTCCGTCCAGGGCAGTGAGCCCATCCACCGGGGCGGGCGCCGTGGCGTCTATCTCGGAGAAGTTCTCGTACCATACGACCCGATCGTCGAGTCGCGAGGCCGAAAGCACATCCGCGTCGCCGTCTCCGTCGAGATCCGTGGCAAAGACCGAGTTTGCCC
>CAYFQV010000072.1:0-15475 GCA_964345195.1 uncultured Spirochaetaceae bacterium | reverse complement strand
GCCCGCCGATCCCCCCGATAGTGGATGAAGGGGTGACGGATGGCCGGCAAACCCTGCTCGCGATACTCGGTGACGAGCCGCCGATGGTAGGGCTTCAGTCGCGTGTAGACCGCGGCCATACGTGCCAGGTGCTGCAGCGTGTCGGTGTCGCTGTTGAACTGCCAGTTGACGTCCGGGCGATTCCCTTCGTGGCTGCGCATGATCGGCGCGAAGGCGGCGAGCTCCGCCCAGCGCATGAACAGGCGCTTCCCGCGCTTGACCCAAGCGATGGAGGTATATCCCCCGAGATCGCTGTGGGTAAATCCCACCCCGCTCATGCCAATGGATACATTTGCGGGTACGACCGTTGCTAAGCCGTCGCTGAAGCTCCAGTTGGCCAGTTGGTCACCCGCCCAGTAGGCCGTGGCGTATCGACTAGAGCCGGCGTATCCGGCACGCATGAAGAAGAGAATCTCTCCGAGCTTTCCCGCCTCGTCGATCGCCTCGTAGTTGGCCCGTGCCCACATGGTCGGCCATCGATTGTGCGCACGCTCGGCGCTTTCGCCCGAGTGCAGAACGGCGTCGACGGGAAGGTACTCACCGAAATCGGCCATCCACCCGGAAAGGCCGATACCGATCATGTTTTCCTTAATGACGCCCTTTATCCACTCGTACGCGTCGGGGTTGCTGAGATCCACAATCGCAACGGAGAAAGTCGTAATCGCTACGTAGTAGTCCTCACCGCTCGGCTTCTTCACGCAGTAGCCCTTCGCCGACGCCTCGGCGTACAACTCCCCTTCCAAGGCAAGGTAGGGATTGATGTAGCCGAGGATGCGGATTCCCTGTCGTCGGTACCCGGCGATCGTTTCGGGAAGGTCCGGATACAGCGCGCTGTCGTACTTCCAGTCCCACATGAGCTGCCGACCGAAAGAGGTTTCCCGCTTTCCCTCCCAGTCTTGCGCCCAGAGGGCACTCACCGCGACGCCGGCCCGGCGCGCGGCATGGAGTTTCTCCGCAATGGCGCTTGTGCCGCCTTGTACACCGAGAATCATGCCCTCGTGGATCCATTCCGGCAACGCGGGCGCGCGTCCGAACTCCCGGGACACAAAGCTCACCGCTCGTCCGGGGTCTTCATCATCAATGTAGACGGCCACCGACTCCGGTACCTCCCAGAACTCCAGGATTGCGCGGTCGGCGGCCCGAAAGTTGAACTCCGCATATGCGGCGCAGTGACACACGACCGCCATGTTCGAGGAAGTGACGAAACTCGGCTGCGGATAGTAGGTATTGTACCAGTGGCCCCCGGCGCCGGCGCGCAGGTTGGCGAGCACGGTGATCAAGTCGTGAGCCCGACCGATACCCTGCTCCTGAACCCAAATCGGCACGTTCCGGCCCTTCAGGTTCAGAAAGGTATACTGCTCACCACAGCCGAAGATGCCCGCCGGTTTCCCCGTTACCAGGGAAAGCCGGACCCGGTTCGTCTCCGCGGGGACATCCTCGATTCGCAGCCGAAGCGTATGACCCTTCCCGCCGGCCGCGCCGTCCTCCGCGGCTTCCGTACGAACGACGACGGTGCCCGCTCCATCTATTGCGAGTTTTACCTCGCTTGGGGTTTGGCTCCGTATCTGCGCCGCTCCGACCGTGAAGTCCCTCGCGTTGCTATCGTGAACAGTAAAGTGTCCGCGCACCATGTGATACACGCCGTCACCGCGGCCGACGCGCAGGCACGGCTCACTCCGCGAATGCCGAAGAACCGTTCGGCCGTTGAAGCGCACTGCGATCTCGTCTCCGTGGGTATCGACACTGAGGCCGCCGGTTTCGCCGGTTTCCTCCGTGATTTCCGTACTCGTGTTTGTATTGCTCACACTCATATACGCTTCCTCCTCTCTCGACCGCGTCGTTTGACGGCGTCGGTCTTCACGATCGCCTCCGGCGGCGTCTAGCTTTCCGCACAGCTCTCCGACCCTCACCCCCGCGTTCGGCTCCATCGCTCTCGGATGCTTCGGCCGGGGGCGCAGACTTTTCCGGGGACGCACGGCGCCGACATTCCCCGCGAATGTGCTGCAGCGCGTCTATATCCGCCGGGTCGCCTCCAATCGCCGAGAGCCGTTCCGTGAACTGCGCCAAATAGCCGTCCACGCCCCCGGTGCCGGTCGTTCCGGCCTGTACCCGTCCAGCTTGTTCCGGTCCGGCTTGTTCCGGTCCAAGGTTTAGCGCTGCGGCGCGGCCCGCCATGAGATCGCCGAAGGATTGATAAAACACCGCGTCTAGTACCGGCTCCGGCAAGCGGAGTCCGCGGAGCGTCGGCAGTTGTGGACGCGTCGGCTCGTAGGGATTGTCGATCTCGCCGTTCGACGTGAGAAAGCGCAAGAGCCGGCGTGTCGCCTCGGCGTTCGCAGGCGTCCCACGCTGCGGCAGCTGCTCGAGATGCTCCGGAAACCAGCGGCCGTTCGTACCGAAGAACACACGACTCGAGAAGTTGCGCAGGAAGGCGCGCGCATCTTCGTAATGTGAATAGAGCTCGCCGTAGAGGTAGTCACCCGGCGCCAAATCAAGCACGGCGTTGGGATGGCTCTGCATGAAGCGATAGAGCCGGGGCAGATCTCCGGCGAGAAACAGCAAATGGGGAAAAATGAAGGTCGTCTCCGGATGTAGCTCGCACACCGCGCTCGCTTGACGTTGAAGTTCCTCGAAAGCAGGCATGCCGGGCCCGATATACCGGCTCCCGGAATCAGCACGCCACCACCGCGGCGGATCGGCAACGTGCACCACAATCGGCATACCGAGCCGCCCGGCTTCATCAAAGGCGCCTCTATACGTCGGTGCATCCAGACGCAAGCCCGTGCGTGCCTGGAAACTCGGCTTTCCCGCCCACATCTTGACCCCGTCAAAGCCGATCTCGTGCAGCGTTCGTACCTGAGCGGCAAGGTCGAGCTCCTCGTCCAAGATGTCGTGAAAGAGCGCGCTGTAGTCGAAGGCGCCGAAGGCAAAGACAGTGAGCTCGGGAGCAACGTCACTGAACGGGTCATCCTCCGCTCCCTCCGCCAGGGCTTCTACTAAGCCGGGGAGTAAAAGCTTCCCGTACAGCGCCTCGGGGTTAAAATTGATCCGCCGGAAGTCCGGCAGTGACACAATACCGAGGGCGGTGAGGTTAAACATCCGACAATACTCGGCACAGTCCTGTACGTGTCGATGATCCGAGAAGTGCACATGGGAATCTGCAAGCGGACGTAATGAAAGCATGTTACTTCAATCCCGGCGTCGCTAGCCGCACCACCCGGCAAGGCAGTGGAAGGTTCCGTTCACTGATATACGAATCGCTATAATGTTGGTCGTATGCATGTTAGTGTAGTCCCTTCGACGCCTGCGTGGGAAGCATCCCCATCCGGCATCGACACTCTCCTAAGCCTCAACAGTGGCGAAAAAGCTATCAAACACAAGGTCGGCCGCACCCTGTCCGGCAATGACCGGATCGTATGCGTGAGGAACGATATCTCGTTCCGCGGCGGTTACAAAGGGCGACTGTCGCACGAGCTGATCCCGTATCGCATCACTGAGGCGGCGCGAGAGGGCATCCGATCGCGTGACAATGAGAACCGCTTCGGGATTGAAGCTGTTGAGCAAGCCGTACAAGGCGATAAGTAACTTTTCCGCGGCTCGCTGAACCACGCTTAGAGCCTCGACTTCCCCCTGCGCAACCGCTGCAAAAAAGGCGTCAATGTCCGCGGCACCCGCGTCGCGGCGCAGCGCCTCTTCGCTCAAGTAGGTTTCCAGACAGCCGTGCCGGCCGCAGCGGCACTGCGGACCCGCCGGGTCCACCGTGGTGTGCCCCACTTCCAAGGCGGTACGGTCTTGGTTGACGAACAGTGTGCCGTCCTGGATGAAGGCGCCGCCGACGCCCGCCCGAACAACGAGGGTCAACACCGATTGGCGGCCGCGCACCGAGCCGTAGCGGTACTCCGAGAGCGCAATGACCGCCGCGTTGTTGTGCAAATGAACAGGTACTCCGAAGCGCTTTTGCAGCTCCGCCTGCAGCGGGTATCCGTCCATGCCGGGAATGCGCGGATAGCGCACAACAACACCCTCGCGAATATCGACCATTCCCGGCGCTCCTACGCCGATGCCGAGAAGCTGACGCTCATCAATACCGGCCGCTTCCATTGCCTCGGACAGAAGCTGCATGAGCCGGTCCACAGTCTCCTGAGCCGTCGTGCGACTCGACCCGCCGTCCTGTCGCTCCTCGTGCCGAAGCCGGTGCTCGTGCTCGTGCTCGTCGAAGGCGAGAACCTTGCGGTATATCGGCGTTCCCGCGAAGTCTACAACGACCGCGGAAGCCGAACGAGCCCAGAAATCCAGGCCGATCGCATAGCGGGCACGGCGATTGACGCAGTAGTAGGCCGGCCGACGGCCCTTCCGCTCACCGCCGCCGTCCGAGGACGGTTCCTCGCGCCCGCCGCCGGTTTCGCCCTCCGGACAACTGACAATGAACTCCTGCTCCGCAAGCACCTGAAAGATGCGAAACACCGTCGGCGGCTTTAGACCGGTGAGCTGTGCCACTTCCGACTGGGATACACCCCTTCGGCCTCGGATGATGCTCAGAACAAGCTTCTCATTTCGAGCCCGAATGTCGGCACTGCGTAGCGGCCGACGTTCCATTATGTCCGACCTTCGCCGCCCGAGGCGTCCGAGGTGTCCGAACTGTCCACACCGCGAACTCGCGGAACCGTAGCGTTGGCGACCGGCATCAGAGCCACCCGCGCCGGAACTCCCTCGCGGGCCGCGGCGACCTCCCCTAAAATCCGGTCCACCGCCTCCTGAGCCGTTTCGGCCGACTCCAAGAGCAGCCTAGAAACTCGTTCAGGGTCCATGCCGGACAGGAGAATGACGCGCCGTCCCGCTGCGTCCCGGGAAATTTGGAACGCCTTGTGCGGACCCACGCGAAAGCCCTCATCCGCGAAGCGAGTAAGGACCTCACGGTGCGACCGGCACTCCCGTACCCAGTTCTCGTAGGTCTCGCTGCCGGTACCGTCGGGACAGGCCGCAAGCAGCACGATGGGCGCACCGGGCTTCGCAACAAGTGCCGCGTGGGCCAGGGTTTTCTGCGCTTGGTAGAGGTTGATATCCTTCGGATGTCCGCCGGAGGAAGCGATCACCGCATCCGCCGGGCTAGACACATCGACTTCAAAAATGGAACGGGCGATCTCGACACCCGCGCGCATCACCTCGCCGGGTCCTCCGGCGACGGCGTCAACCAAGTCCTTGTGGCGGTTGAGAACGGCGTTCACAGCCAAGTCGACCCGGATCATACGCCCCATCTCTTCGACGTCGTCCCGAGCCGGATTGCCGTCGAGATTGCCCAGGCGTGCGTTCGCGTCCCTCATGTACGCGTGGTTCACGTCAATGGTCTGATGACCGGCGAGCCCGATCACCGCGCTCTTGACCCCGCCGGAATAGCCCATGAACTGGTGCGGCTCAATATTCCCGACAACGATCCGCAGATCCGCCTCTAAAAAGCGACGGTTAACCCACACGGGAGTCCCGAGGGAGGTTGTGCCGACCTGCTCGACCGCATCCGGATCATAGCCGTCATGGCTCACGACGCGGTAATCCTCGGCGATATCCGCCGGCATGATACCCGGCAGCTCATCCGCGGTCATGGGCGGATGGGTACCGGTTGCTATCAAAAAGGTGATGTCCTCGCGGCGGAAACCGGCGCGGTGTAGACGCTCCAGCAGCGGCGGTAGCAGCACATGGTGCGGGACCGGCCGCGTCTTGTCGTTGATCGCAATGGCAACGCTGCGACGATCGGTGAAGTCGTCCCAGCTAATGCAGCCGATGGGCGTATCCACGGCCTCCGCGACGACCCCTCGAGGATCGGACGCCGGCGTCGCCGCCGACGGCGCTATTTCCGTGACGCGTATCTCTGTTTCAACAGGGTGAAGGACACGAGTGGGAATGGCGATTCCCACTGTGCCCTTACCGTATGGTAACTCGAATTGCCGGGAGCTCGTAACGCCCTCCTGGGTCGGCTTCGGGCAGCCGCCCTACTTAGGCACTGCGGTAGAGCTTGGTCAATACAAACTCGTTGTGTCGCAGCGCTTCCGCGGCGGTGAGCCGACCGTTGATGGTGCGGTACATAACGTCCATGACCGCGTCCGCAGCCTGATCCAGGTTCATCTCCAGCCGCAGCATGCCGCTGAGATCAACATCGACGTGCTCGCTCATCGTCTCGATGGTGAGCGGGTTGGCCGAGATCTTCATGACCGGAATGATCGGATTGCCGATGATGTTGCCCTGACCGGTGGTAAAGAAGTGCAGCACCGCGCCGCCGGCGGCGCAGAGCGTTACCTGCTCAGCCGCGGCACTCGAGCTGTCCATGAAGTGCAAACCGCCGGGCTCGGCAGGCTCCTGCGCGGGCTTCAGCACGGAGGTCACCGCGTTGTTACCCACCTTCTCCACATTCCCCAGGGCCTTTTCTTCAATGGTGGAGAGACCACCGCGTATATTGCCCTCGGTGGGCTGTGAGCCCAAGAGGTCCGCGCCGGTGCCCGTAATGAAGTCCTGGTAATCCTGGAAGGTCTTCATGAAGTCCGCTTTCACCTTTTCGTTGATCGCCTTGTCCGCGATCTTGTCCTCGGCACCGGTAACCTCGCTGGTCTCCCCGAAGAAGGCCGTAGAGCCTTCGGCGAGCATGCGCTCGAAGGTCCGGCCGATCGCCGGATTCGATGCCAAGCCCAAGGTGGTATCGGACTCGCCGCATTTGGCGCTGACCCACATGTCCCTTAGGCTGATCGGCTCGCGCCGACATTCACTTGCCCACTGGGTGAGCTGCCGCGCCTTCTGAGCCGCCTCGTAGATCGTTTTCAGGTCGCCGGAGCGCTCAATGCTGAACGCCTCAACCGGCTTGCCCGTTGCGGCAATGCCGTCGGCCACACGCTTGGTCCAGTTCGGCTCAATGCCGATGACGATCGCCGCTGCAATGTTGGGGTTTCGCCCGGTACCGATCAGGGTCTGGAAGGTCAACTCCAGGTCCTCGCCGAACTGCAGGCGTCCGTAGGGGTGCGTCAGGGCAATGACGTCTCGAATCAAGTAGGACACGCCCTCGGCGGCCGCGTTCGAAATGTCGTCAACCGGGATGACCGCTACATAGTTGCGTACCCCGACTCTGCCGTTCTCGCGTCTGTATCCGCTTAATTCCATTATGCCCACCTCACACTCTTAACGTTTTGCGTATGAACGTGGTCACCCGTGCTGATCTTCGTGCTTGCCCGTCCGATACTCCGTCCGTACTTGATGACGTCTTCACCTTCGTTGATGTCGCGCAGGGAAATCTTGTGCCCCAAGGGAATATCCCGGCCGGCGGTAACCGTGGCGATCTGCTTGCCTTCCAAGGTCACGGCCGTCACCGAGGTTCCGGATGCGACGTCCTGGACCACGACGGCGACGTAATCATCCGCCTCGTGCATGAGTGCGCCGTGCTTCATAGTTTGTGCCTTCCTCCGTGATGATTGACCACAATGTATTTGTTTCTTACAATAAGAAACTAAATATACGTCTATCGGTGTTCGCGGGAATTGTCAAGGGAACAACGATAAAGCCGGTGCAAGACGCACGGAGCAGCGCCACCACGGAACAGCACAAAGGCACAAAGGAGTGATGACAATGAAATTCTTTCTTGATACGGCCATGGTCGATGAAATCAAAGAGGCGGCCCGATGGGGAATCCTGGACGGGGTCACCACAAATCCGACCCATGTCTCCAAGACCGGGCGAACCGTATCCGATCTCTATCCGGAGATTGTGAAGCTCGTCGAGGGCGACGTGAGCCTGGAGACGATCGGGCTCGAGGCCGACACGATCGTCAAAGAGGGCCGCGAGCTCGCAAAGTACGGCGATAATGTGGTCGTGAAGGTCCCCGTCATGAAAGAGGGACTCGTAGCGGTAAAGCGGCTGGCCGCCGAGGGCATTCGCACCAACGTCACGGTTAACTTCCAGCCGGTGCAGGCATTGATGGCCGCAAAAGCGGGCGCGTCCTACATTAGCCCCTTCGTCGGGCGGCTGGACAACATTGGCCACAACGGCATGGACCTGGTAGAGCAGATCAAGACAATCTACAGCAACTACGGATTCAATACCGAGATCATTGTGGCGGCGATTCGTCATCCGGTGCACGTCATGGACGCAGCGTTGATCGGCGCCGAAGTGTGCACGATGAACTTCGCGATCATGAACATGCTCTACGATCATCCCCTCACCGAGGCGGGGATCGAGCAGTTCCTGAAAGACTACGAAAAGGTGCCGAAATAGCGAGGCGGGCTCGGCGCGCGCCCAAAGGAGATGGCCATGGATACGAAGAAACTCTACTTGAACGGCGAGTGGGTGGATACCGGTGACTACTTTACCGTTGTCGATCCCGGAAACGGCGAAACCCTGGCGCAGGTCGCCGCGGCGGGCCCGGACGTGGCTCGAAAAGCGGTAGACGACGCATGGGAGGCCTTCGGCACCTGGCGTCACGTCACCGGCATACGACGCGGTGATTACCTCTTGGCCGTGGCCCGCTGTTTGGAGAAGCGCAAAGAGGAGATCGGCCGTACCGTCGTACGGGAGAACGGAAAGCCCCTTGGTCAAGGCATTGGTGAAGTCAACGTGGCTATTGACCATCTGCGCTGGTTCGCCGAGGAGGCGCGCCGTGGCTACGGCCGGATAATCCCCAACCAGGCGGACGGGAAGCGACATCTGGTCGTACAGCAGCCGGTCGGACCGGTGGCGGCGATCTCACCCTGGAACTTTCCACTTGTGTTGTCGGTGCGAAAGATCGCCCCGGCGCTGGCCGCGGGCTGTACCGCCATTCTGCGCCCGGCCTCGCAGACCCCGCTGTGCAATGTCGCCCTAGCGGAATGTTTCGAAGAAGCGCAGATCCCGAAGGGCGTGTTTCAACTGATTGCGGGACCGGCGAGCAAAATCGTGGGTGAATTCATGGATCACCCGAAGCTCCGCAAGATCTCCTTCACCGGCTCCACGGAGGTCGGCAAGAAGCTGTTGCAACAGTCGGCGACAACCGTCACGAAGTTGTCCCTCGAGCTGGGCGGACACGCCCCCGTGGTCGTCTTCGAGGATGCCGATTTAGACCGTGCGGTCGAGGGCGCGCTTATCACCAAGTTTCGGAACACCGGGCAATCCTGCATTGCCGCAAATCGGATTTACGTGCAGAGCTCCATCTACGAGGAGTTCTTGAAGCGCTTCGGCGAGCGCGCCTCTCAACTGAAGGTCGGTTACGGGCTGGACGACGGCGTCGATATCGGTGCCATAGTGAACAAGGAGGGGCTGGACACCGGTTTGGCACATATTGAGAACGCCAAACAGACCGGTGCGCGCCTGATCTCCGGGGGCAATGTCGTACAGCACGAGAAGGGCTACTTCCTCGAGCCGACGGTCCTGGCGGATGTTCCCGAGACCGCTGCATGCATGCAGGAAGAGACCTTCGCGCCCATTGCTCCGGTCGTGTCGTTCGACACGGAGGAAGAAGCGATCGCCCAAGCGAACAACAACCGCTATGGGCTTGCGGCTTACCTCTACACGGATAACCTCAATCGTGGCCTCCGGGTCGCGGAAGCCCTGGAAGCGGGGACGGTCGGCCTCAACGACGCCGTGCCCTCCACGAGCAACGCTCCCTTCGGCGGCTACAAGGAAAGCGGACTCGGCCGAGAGCTCGGCACGGAGGGAATGGAAGCCTTCATGGAAACGAAGCACATTTCCCTCGGCGGCGTAGATACCTAAGCGCGTCCCTTCACTGAGTGTCGGCGGCTGCAGGGATCTCGCAGCCGCCGGCGAGCTTTCCGACGGAGAGGACCGCCACTCCCCGGCCACGCACGCAGCCCCGTCCGGTTCCCTGTCACTGTCCCCGCCACTGTCCCCGCAGCAACTAGCCTAAGCAACTACAAAATTTGATCTCCGCACTCAACTAAGCAAGAATAGGGAGCAGATCTTGGCGACAAGGAGTGGACCCATGGCGGAGCATCAAACCTACACCCCAAACTTCGACTGGCTTTCCGGCGCCGCGCTTACGAGCATGGAGCAGTACAGAGAGATGTATCGCCGCAGCGTGTCGGAACCGGATGCCTTCTGGGCCGAGCAGGCGCGAGCGCGGCTCAGCTGGGATCACGATTTCCACAGCGTTCGGGACACGCAGCTTAGCGAGGGCGCGATTGCCTGGTTTCTCGGCGGGAAGCTCAACGCCGCATACAACTGCGTCGACCGCCACGCAGCGGTCCGCGGCGACAAGACGGCCATCCTGTGGGAGAGTGACCAGCCAGGGGAGGGCCGTGCCATCACTTACCGTGAGCTTTATCGAGAGGTCGGCCGCATGGCGAACCTCCTGCGCAGCTACGGCATCGGCAAGGGGGACCGTGTCGCCGTCTACTTGCCCATGATTCCCGAAGCCGCCGTGGCCATGCTGGCCTGTGCGCGCATCGGCGCGGTCCACACCGTCGTCTTTGCCGGATTCAGCGCCGAGGCGCTACGGGACCGGATCAACGACGCCGGCGCCGTAGCGGTGATCACGGCCGACCAGGGACTCCGCGGCGGCAAGATCATCCCGCTGAAACGCACCGTCGACGAGGCTACCATGGCGTCGCCGAGTGTCCGCACCGTCTTCATGGCGCGCCGTACCGGTGCGAAAGTCCCATTCTTCCCGCCGCGGGACGTAGACCTCACCGAAGCCGTGACCACACAGCGCCCGTATGCGCCCGCGGAGTCCATGGATGCCGAGGACACGCTGTTCCTCCTCTACACCTCCGGCAGCACCGGCAAGCCGAAGGGCATTGCCCATACCACCGCGGGCTATCTACTCTACACCTCTCTGACGCATCAATACGTCTTCGATTACCGCGAGGACGATGTATACGCCTGCGTCGCCGACGTGGGCTGGATTACCGGCCACAGCTACGTGGTCTACGGCCCCTTGGCCAACGGTGCCACGACCGTCATGTTCGAATCCACACCGGTGTATCCCGATCCCGGCCGTTACTGGGAAACCGTCGATCGCTTGGGAATCACGCAGTTCTACACCGCTCCCACGGCCCTCCGCGCGGTCGCCAGAGAGGGTAACGATTGGGTGAAGAGCTACAAGCGCAGCTCCCTGCGCATCCTCGGCACCGTCGGAGAGCCGATCAATCCAGACACCTGGAAATGGTACTTCGACGTCGTAGGTGAGGGACGCTGCGCCATTGTCGACACCTGGTGGCAGACCGAGACCGGCGGCATCATGATTACGCCCATACCGGGTGTTACGCCCATGAAACCCGGCTCGGCCACCCTCCCCTTCTTCGGAGTTCAGCCGGTGGTGCTCGACTCGGAGGGCCACGAGATCGATGGTAACGGCGTCTCCGGATTGCTCGCGGTCAAAGATGCATGGCCGGGTATGGCTCGCACCATACAGGACGACCACCCGCGCTTTCTCTCCACCTATCTGACGCCATACCCCGGATACTACTTCACCGGGGACGGCTGTACCCGCGACGAGGACGGCTTCATGTGGATCACCGGTCGCGTAGACGACGTGATCAATGTCAGTGGTCACCGGATGGGGACCGCGGAGGTGGAGTCCGCCCTGGTCAACCATCCCGGCTGCGCCGAGGCCGCCGTGGTCGGGTTTCCCCACGAGATCCGGGGACAAGGTATCTTTGCATATGTCGTACTGGCCGAGGGCTGGCAGGAAGACGAGGATGTGGTTGGAGAGCTCCGCGGTGAGGTTCGTCGGCGAATCGGCGCGATCGCCACGCCGGATCACGTCCTCGTGACAACGGGATTGCCCAAGACGCGCAGCGGCAAGATCATGCGTCGCATCCTCCGAAAGATCGCGAGCCGGCAGACCGACGATCTGGGCGACACATCCACCCTCGCCGACCCGGGAGTCGTGGAAGGCCTCATTGACGCGCGCGGCGCTTTACCAGACGACTGCGTCTCCCTACAGGGCTGCTTCGACTAAACGGTTTAGCGACGGGTATCACAGCCCGGGTATCAACGCCCCCAGGGCCAAGTAGAGCCCGACGAGGATCAGCGCAAGGTCCGTGACCATCTTGAACCTGGCTGCATCGACTTTGGCCGAGAGCCAGGCGCCGAGGAAGACGCCCGCCATGACTACCGGCACGAAGGGCAGTGAGCGTCCGGCTACGGCGCGGTTTACGGTACCTGCAAGCAGATGAACGATCAGAATCCCCGAGCTAATCACCACGAAGTAAAACTGTACGTTGGACTTTGCCCGCATACGGTCGGGATCCGAGGCGTAGAGGTACGCGACCATCCCCGGCCCGGGCGTGGTAAAGGCGCCGCCGAGAAGGCCGGATATCGCCGTGAACACGTAGCCAATGCCGGGCTTCGCGAGCGCGCGCCGGGAATGCTCAACCATGGTGATGTTCCACAGCGTCAGTGCCACTACTACACCGCCGAGCACCCCGGTTACCGCCGCTTGCGGTACGGCGTAGAGGAAGTAGGCTCCGAGGGGTAGCACCACGATACCCGCCAGCGCGAAGCGCAGAATGCGGCGGTACTCAATGCCGTGGCGGTGAAGGTAGAAGTTGTACGCAACAACCGCGCCGCCGGGGAGGATGGTGAGCCCCACCGCCTCCGGGGTGGAATAGACAAGCGACAAGGCAGGAACCACCAGCAGGCCGTAGGCAAAGCCGGTGAGCCCCTGGATGAAACCGCCGAGTAGATAGAGCGCAGTTAGCAGCGCAATCGCCGTGAAGCTCATGCGCCAACCATACCCATCCGCCGCGAGCTGTCAAACGGTCGGGCGAACGGACCGTCGACCGCGCGGAACGGAGCGCTCATTGCCAGGCGATCTGCAACTGCCGAGCCAGCTTTTCGAGCACCCGTCGGTGGTGCCCCTTCACAACGCAGACATGGTGGGGCATGCCCTCGTGGAGCTTGTCCTCGAACCACTCGTTTACGTCCACCTCCGTGATCTCCGCGAGACCGTTTGTGGCCAGAATGTGACGCTTCGGCTCCACGGTGCGTCCCTCCAGGGCGGTCATGTGGTAGAAGCCGTCGCTACGCCAGAGGCGGAAGATGGTCACGGGCATGTTCGCCGAGATCGTCGCCTCCACGACGGCGGGAAGCTTGTTGTTGAACTGAACGCTGATGTGCGGCCCCCGTTCGGTGCCGATGGGCTCACAGAACTGGAAGGGCGCCGCGCCGGTGTGCCAAATCCCAATGTGGTCGGCATCGTGCTCGAGCCAGTCCGATAGATAGACCGGTCCGATCCCGAGGTCTTCCGCAATAACACTGCACAGTGCGCCGTCGACATCGCCCTCCATGGCGACCGCCCGACCCTCAGAGACGTGGCGCGCCAGAGCCAGATAGGGCCACATCCCAACGCCGGCGGGAAGGTCCGGCCAGTCGCGGAAAGCGAGCGCGGAGGAGCCTTCTTCGTTGAGGTACTCCTGCATGGCAAGGTAGTACTGTGCCTGCATGGTCAGGACCGATTCGTCGGCCCCGCGATAGGGCAGCTGCAGACTCTTGAAGGCCGCGACTTCAGCGGCCACGGCATCATGGTCCTGGCCGTTGACCCGGCCCATAAACTCGTGGACGCTCTCATGATGGAGCTGTACCCCGAGCTCATCATTGAGGGCGATGGGATCGGCGTGAAAGTCCACGAAACCCGGCGCGTGATAGCCGACCAGCGTGACCTTCCCGCGCCGGAGATCCCCGGCCGTAAGCGCAATGCGCACCGCCTCTTCGACACGGGCGCGCGTTTCCGGATCGTCGGGATCTCCGTATACGAACTCGAAGGGGCGGTTGAGCTGACGCATGGTTGCAGCCATGACATGCGTACCCACGAGGGAGTTGCTGCTGATCATGTCGGTGTCCTGTTTCTCCGGTGTGGCCCAGAGTACCACGGGCCCCGCCCATAGTTGCGCCAGGACCGGTCCCAAGCGGCCGTCACTGATCGTCGGCTGCGTTAGCACAAGGGTATCTACACCGGCGCGCCGACACTCGTCGATCGCGGCGCGGACACCGGCGTCGTCGGCTATGTTGTCCGCCGGCGTGCTTATTCTGAAGGGGGCTTCATCGGCGAAGACGCGGAGCCGACGCTTGACCTCCGCTCCCCAGTCCGGGTCGAAACCCGGGCGCTTGCGCCCCAGGAATAAAAGGCCAATGTGTCTATCACTGAGTCCGTCTTTGTGTTCTCCCACTGCCTGCGTGTCGTCCTGTCCTGCCATTGTTCGATCCTTCCTCCGGGGCTCGTGTGTGAACCCCAATGCTGTTGCTGCTTTCGGAACGGGTTTGTAGGCCCGGCTCCTGTTCGCGCGTCTGCGACGCGGGGCCCGCTCCCACCGCCTCGTGTCGCTCCGGTGGTCATGTGGTTTCCGGCGTTCCCGCCGTTCCTGTTACTCGAGCCGTCCCCGTCCCTCATTTTTTTCTTTCGGTAAGTAAGTATGCAGCTGAAGTGTAAGGCAGGAGCGTGGCGGAGGTAAAGCGGTGCTCGCCGGCTTGGAGCCGGCTTCGCTTTCTGGGGTTGGGGTTGGGCAGGCTGTGTTGCGCCGCCGCGGAATGCGCTTCGCTCTTTTTACGAGAGGGAGGTCTCACCCCGAGGGGTGTTCACCGCAACGGGTGTTCACGGGCGCGTGTAGAAGTAGTTCGGTTGCGCGAATTTCACCTGTGGCTCCGCCGCCAGGGATTCGATTGCGTCCGCCGGACGCGCAGCGTTTTCGAGCAGCGCGTGCAACCGGCTCGGGTCCTCGCCGCGGATCTCGGCAATTTCGGGTATCTCCGTGGCAAGTCGCTGCCGCAGGGTGGAGAGCTCTCGTGGACTAATGCTGCCGGTCTCGAGCGCGAAGAGCACCCGGCCTCCGTCGTAGTCAAGGCCGGCGTTCAGCCCACCGGCGGGCACGAGCGCGCCGCGCACGCCGCCAAGAGAGCGGCCGCGAGGCCCCGATAGTCCGACGTGACGCTCGGCCCCTTCGGCCCATCCTGCCCCGCCGCCGTCGGAGGCCTCGGGGTCGTCCGAGCCGCTTCCCGAACCTGCCACCGGGCGAACGGGGTAGTCCTCGTAGGCCTGGACGACATACGCAAGTGCTGCGGCCGCGTCGATCACGCCGTGGCCGTAGTAGTCGTCGGGCCCGCCGTCTCCGGCATCCCGGGAGCTCTCCACAAGGATCCGGTAAACCGCCGCCTGATCCAAATCGGGGGCCAGACTGTATAGCAGCGCCACTACGGCGGAGACGTGCGGTGTGGCCATGGAGGTGCCGGCCAGCCCGACGTAATCGTCGAAGGTTGTATCCCCGGAGTCACAATCCGGGGGTGTGCCCCCATACCGCTCCCACGGATCCTCGCAGGGATAGTCCATGGTACTGAGAACGGCCAAATCCACTGTACCCCCGGGAGCGGCAAAGTCTATATCCGAACCGAAGTTGGAGTATCCGGCACGCTCGCCGGACGCGGTGACCGCAGCCACCGCAATGGTGTTGTCGTACACCGCCGGTGCGAAAACAGG
>CAYFQV010000071.1:0-15596 GCA_964345195.1 uncultured Spirochaetaceae bacterium | reverse complement strand
GCTCGTCGACCATGCCGCAGAAACGAAATCCCTGGAACTCCGAGCACGTCAAGAGTCTCTGGAAGGCCTTCGCTCCGCGGGTGCAGAGCTTTTTCCTGGACCAGATCTCCGAGCATCAGCGTGACCTGACGAACTCCGCGAGCGGCCGCTTTGTCGCCGAGTACATTGCCGGCTTCGTGGCCGCTGTCGAGCGCATGCGCCGCGTTGTCGGCGCGCTGCACGTGGATGCCGAGCGCATGCGTGCCAACATTGCCGCCTCGGACGCAACACTGGCGGAGGCCGTATACATCGCCCTGGCTCTCGCCGGCGATTCCGACGCGCACGAGACGATTCGTCGCCTCACCCTCCACGCCGAGGAGCGCGGCCTGAGCTTCAGCAGAGCCCTGCAGGACCATGTCGATGTATACGGACGGATCTCGGAGGTTTTAGCGGCCCGCGATATCAATGCGGAGGCGCTCCTCGCAGACCCGACCGCCTATCGCGGTCACGCCGTGGAGCGAACCCGGAGCATTACCGAGCGCTACCGGCACATTGTGCAGATCAAGCGCGGAGAGCTTAGCCCCGGACCGCGGGAGTAGCTTGCGGTGACGGTCATCTTCGTTGAGCGAAGCGCGGAGACCCCGCCGGAAGCGAGCCGCATTCTCAATGATGCCCGGACGGTGCTGCGCATTTCCGGGCTTCACGGCGTACGAATTGTCCACCGCTACCTCGTCGATGGTGTCTCCGACGAGCTTCTCGACCGTGCGGCGTCGCTGGTCTTCGCGGACCCGGCGAGTGACCGGCTGCGCAGCGAGGGAAGCGTGTCGGATGGCGGAGAACTCAAGGGGGACGCGTCGGCATCGGTGGAGCTCGATCCGACGGAGCTCGCCTTTGCCGTGGCTTTTCTGCCGGGCCAGTTCGATAGTCGTGCCCAGGCCGCGGTCGATGCGCTACAGGTTCTCGGGGCCGAGCATCCGCGGGTACTCACGGCGCGCATCATTATCCTCCGGGGCTCCCTGAGCCCCGAAGAGCTCACGCGCGTGAAGGGCTATCTGGTCAATCCGGTGGACTCCTACGAGCTCGACCCCTGGGATGCCCGGGAACAATGGCGGCACGGCAGGCGTGGGTGCGACTCCGCCGACGAGGCCGCGGACACTGAGCGCGTCGCGCTTCGCCATCTCGCCGCCGACGGCCCGGACGCACGAGACCACGCCGAACGCTTAGGCCATGATCTCGGATTGGCCATGACCCCGGACGATCTCATCTTCTGCGCACGGAGCTTTCGAGAGCTCGGCAGGGAGCCGCGAATCACCGAGCTTCGGATCCTCGACACCTACTGGTCGGATCACTGCCGCCACCAAACCTTCACCACGAAGCTCTGCGGCATGCGCGCAGCGCCGGACAGCACCGAGGCCGCCGCCCTGGCGCGGTACCGGGCCTTACGACGAGAGCTCGGCTACGGTGAGGACCGGCCCGAGACGCTCATGGACATGGCGACGATCGGCGCGAAGGTACTCCGCCGCCGCGGCCTTCTCGAGGACCTGGATGTCTCGGCCGAGGTTAACGCCGCCGGAGTTGTGATTGATGGGCCCGAGCCGTGGCTTCTACTCTTCAAGAACGAGACGCACAACCACCCCACTGAGATCGAGCCCTACGGCGGCGCGTCCACCTGCATTGGTGGTGCCATCCGCGATCCCATGTCGGGCCGCGGCACGGTGTTCCAAGCAATCCGGGTCTCCGGAGGGGCGGATCCCCGAACGGCCGTCGAGGAAACCCGAGCGGGAAAGCTTCCGCAGCGCCGCCTCGCCGTGGAGGCGGCGCGGGGCTTTTCGTCCTACGGCAACCAGTTCGGCTTGGCCACCGGGCTTGTCGGCGAGCATTACCATCCCGGCTTCATGGCGAAACGTCTGGAAGCGGGAGCGGTCGTCGGGGCTGTCCCGCTCGCGCGTGTACGCCGCGAACAGCCGGCACCGGGCGATGTTGTCCTCCTGGTCGGTGGACGGACCGGCCGCGACGGGATCGGCGGAGCGACGGGATCGAGCAAGGAGCACAGCGAGGATTCCGTGGCCCGCGCCGGCGCCGAAGTGCAGAAGGGGAATCCGCCCGTGGAGCGGGCGCTCTACCGATTGTTCCGTCGCTCCGACGCGCTTTCGCTGATTAAGCGCTGTAACGACTTCGGCGCCGGCGGGGTGGCCGTGGCCGTCGGCGAGCTGGCCGACGGCATGGAGATCGATCTCGACGCGGTGCCGCGAAAGTACGCGCATCTGCGCCCGGAAGAGGTGGCACTGAGCGAGAGTCAGGAGCGCATGGCCGTTGTCATTCACCCCGACCAGATAGAAGCGTTCCAGGCTCTGGCACGGCAGGAGAACCTCGAGGCGACTGCCATTGCGCACGTTACCGGAAGCGATCGCTTGGTGATGAGTGCCGGGGGTCGGGTTGCGGAGTTACCGCGATCACTCCTGGACGCCGCCGGCGCTCCCAAGGCGACCGACGTTGCGATCTCACCCACGGATGAGCGCGGCGCGTACCCCGTAGCCGTTCCCGCGGCGCAAGGATGGGCGGATCCCGCCGCTTGGATCGACTGGCTGAGCCGTCTGAACCGCGGGGCCCGCCGCGGCCTGACCGAGCGCTTTGATTCGAGCATTGGCCGGGCTTCGGTTCTGCTGCCCTTCGGCGGTGTGTTGCAGCGCACACCCGTTCAGGCCACGGTCATGCGCCTCCCGCAGATCGACGATCACGCCGGCGCTGCTTCGCCGGTATCCGTGGCGACCTACGGCTTTTGCCCCGACATTGCCGCGGAGTCGCCATACCGCGGCGGCTATCTGGCTGTCACCGAGGCGCTGTGCCGAGCCGTCGCCGCCGGCGCAGATCCGGCCGGTGTACGCCTGAGCCTACAGGAGTACTTTCCACGACCGGGAACGGATCCCGAGCGCTGGGGCGTTCCCGCAGCGGCACTCCTGGGCGCTCTGGATGCGCAAATGGACCTGGAAGTACCGGCGATCGGCGGTAAGGACAGCATGTCGGGAAGCTTCGAGGAGCTGGATGTGCCGCCGACGCTGATCGCCTTCGCCGTTGCCGCGAGCACTGAAGGGCGGGTGCGATCACCCGAGCTCAAGGAGCCGGGCAATGACCTCATGCTCCTCGCGCCCTCTCCGCCGACCGATCCGGCCGCCCTGCGCTGCGTGCTGAAGCTTCTCCACGACTCGGCCGAGTCGCCGGCCGGGCTTCTCTCGGTCACGGCGCTGGGAGAAGACGGCCTCGCCGCCGGGCTGGCCAGGGCCTGTTTTGGAAACCACATTGGCGTGGAGCTCGAGGAGGAGACATCCGGACTCGACTGGTTCAACCCACGCTTCGGCTCCTTCCTGCTCGAGGTCACTCCCGACTTCCGGGAGACCGCCGTGGCGTCTCTGGATGCAAGCCGCCTCGGACGAATCGAGCTTATCCGCCTCGGGGTGACCGGCGGCAGCGACATTGCAACGCCGAACTGGCGTCTGGACCTCGACGAGGCCTTTGCCGCCTGGCATGGAACACTGGACGAGCTCTTTGTCGCCGGCTGGAGCGGGGCCGGCTCCTCACTGCGCCGCGGGCTTTCCGGCGAAGGCAACCCCAGTCGGGACGACGCTGCCCCGGCGCCGCGGGCCGAGCGAATTACACGAGCGCCCCGGGTTGTGATCCCGGTATTCCCGGGAACCAACTGCGAGTACGACACCGCCCGAGCCGTCCGCGAGGCGGGTGGGCGGCCGGAGACGCTGGTCCTGCGGACGCTCGACCGAGAGAGTATGGCGGCCTCGCTTGCGGAGCTTGCCCGAAGCATCGACCAAAGTAGAATGTTGATTCTTCCGGGAGGCTTCAGTGCCGGGGACGAACCCGACGGTTCGGGGAAGTTCATGGCGGCTGTGCTGCGACAAGCGCGGCTCGCCGGGGCGATCACGGCCCTCCTCGAGGAGCGTGACGGGCTTGTTCTCGGGATCTGCAACGGCTTTCAAGCCCTGGTCCGGCTGGGACTCCTGCCGTCGGGAGCCATCAGCGAGCGCCGATCGGGGGACCCGCTTCTGGCGGAGAACCGGATCGGGCACCATGTGGCACGGATGGCGTGGGTCCGCGTTGAATCGGCGGCGTCTCCCTGGCTCGCGGCGACCAGTCGCGGGCAGGTCTACGGCGTTCCCGTCTCCCACGGCGAAGGTCGCTTCCTCATGGATCTCAATGCGGCACAGGATCTGCTCCACAGCGGCCGGCTTGCTACGCGGTACGTGGATCCCAGCGGAACGCTTGCGGAACAGGAGCCCTGGAATCCGAACGGATCGCTGCTCTCCGTTGAAGGTATTACTTCCCCCGACGGCAGGATCTTTGGTAAGATGGGGCATATAGAGCGGGTCGCGCCGGGGCTCTTTCGCAACCACCCCGACCCGGGCGACCCGAGGATCATTGAAAGCGGTATTCGCTACGTACGATAGGCCGAGCCGTATACAGCGACATACCGCAGCATCCATATAGTCCCGGTAATAGGGTCCGGGAGTCTCTACAGAGGGGCCGTAAACCTCTCTACTATGGGTGGATCGGCGTGCCGGCGCACGCAAAGAGTCCGCCTTAGAGGCGGGCTTTTTTGTTTCCAACCGCGCTTCGCGAGCCCCGCCCTCCACTCACAACGAGGATAGCCTATGACACAGCTGAGTCGAGGAGAGCTTCTCTACGAAGGCAAAGCCAAGAAGCTCTACGGCACGGACGACCCCGCGCGGGTCGTCATGTATTTTAAGGACGATGCTACCGCCTACAACGCCCGCAAGCGGGGCAGCGTCGCCGACAAAGGCGTGAGAAACAACGAGATCTCGAGCATCCTCATGGCGCTTGTCGAGAGCCGGGGCGTACCGACCCACTTCGTGGAGAAGCTCTCCGACCGCGAGCAACTGTGCCGAGCGCTGGAGATTGTGCCGCTGGAGGTGATCGTTCGCAACCGCGCCGCGGGCACCATGGCCAAACGCCTCGGCATTGACGAGGGCACCCGTCTTTCCACCACGGTGTACGAGCTCTCCTATAAAAATGATGCGCTCGGCGACCCCTTGATCAACGACAGCCACGCGGTGGCTATCGGGCTGAGTAGCTTCGAAGAGCTCGCCGACATCTACGGCATGACGCGGACGGTGAACGAAACTCTGACCGAAGCCATGCGCGGTGTCGGGATCGAGCTTATTGACTTCAAGCTGGAGTTCGGCCGCGAGAAGTGCCCCGCGTCGCGCGAGAAGTCGTCGGATTCGGCCGAGCACGGTTCCGGAGCCGCGCCGGGGCGCCTGCTCTTGGCGGACGAGATCAGCGCGGACACCTGTCGCTTCTGGGACCTGGAGACCGGCGAACGACTGGACAAGGACCGCTTCCGCCGGGACCTCGGCAGGGTCGAGGAAGCCTATCAGGAGATCGCGTCGCGACTCGGCGCCGCGAGCGCAAGCGACGGCGCGACCGTCGGCCCGCAGGGAGGCGATCATGGATGAGCTCCACGAAGAGTGCGGCGTATTCGGTGTCTTCTATCCGGGGGCGGCGACCCAGGGCCGGCAGGAAGACGTTTCCCACATTGCCTACTACGGGATCTACTCCTTGCAGCACCGCGGCCAGGAAGCGGCCGGCATGGTGGTCAACAGCCGCGGCGAGTTCCAGGTGCACAAGCGCTTGGGCCTGGTTTCCGATGTGTTCACCGAAGAGATGCTCAACGAGCGGCGCGGACAGTCGGCTCTGGCCCACACCCGCTACTCCACGCGGGGCTCCAACACCCTGGCCAACGCCCAGCCCCTTGTCGCAAAGACGCGCCTCGGCTCGGTTGCAATCGCGCACAACGGAAACCTGGTGAACGCCCCGATCATTCGAGATCTCCTCGAGGATGCCGGGGTGGTCTTTCACTCATCCAGCGACTCCGAGGTGATCCTCAACCTGATCTCCCGGGGTGCCTCGCAGGGATTGGAACGTGCGCTCACCGATACCATGCGTACGGTGCAAGGCTCCTACGCACTCGGCATCCTCACCGAGGACAAGCTCGTGGCCGTCAGGGACCCCAACGGTAACCGCCCCCTCATGCTCGGCGCCCTTGGAAACGGCTACGTCATTGCCTCCGAGAGCTGCGCCATCCAGGCGGTGGGCGGCACGGTCTTGCGCGACGTCGAGCCCGGGGAGATTCTGGTTATCGACGACGAGGGCATACAGTCCATCCGAAAGAGCGAGAAGGCGAGCTTGAAGACCTGCTCCTTCGAGTACATCTACTTTGCCCGACCGGACTCGACGATCGACGGGGTAAGCGTCTACGAGTCGCGCCTGCGCACCGGCGCAGCCCTCTATCGAGAGTCCCACGTCGAGGCGGACCTTGTGTCCGGGGTCCCGGACTCCGGGGTGGTCGCCGCCCACGGCTACGCCGAGGCCTCGGGCATTCCCTACCGAATGACGCTCATCAAGAACAAGTACGTCGGGCGTTCCTTTATTGTCCCCTCACAAGAGCTGCGCGAGCAGGCGGTGAACGTGAAGCTGAACGCGCTCCGGCAAAACGTCGAGGGAAAGCGGATCATCCTCATTGACGACTCCATTGTCCGCGGCACCACCAGTCGTCGCCTCGTGACACTCCTGCGGGAAGCCGGTGCGGCGGAAGTCCACTTCCGCGTGGCAAGCCCGCCGGTCGCCTTCCCCTGCTACTTCGGCATTGACATTCCCAACCGCGACGAGCTCGCCGCAAGCCGCGGCCTGGACGAGATCCGCGAGATGCTCGGTGCCGACTCCCTGGCCTACCTTTCCGTGGAGGGACTGCTCGATTCCCTCGGCGACCGGCAGCGCTTCTGCACCGGATGCTTCACCGGGGTCTACCCCATCGCTGCGCCCGTCGAAGAACAAAAGATGGTCTTCGAAGGCGAGGTCTGAACATGCCCACGTATGACGATGCCGGGGTCAGCCGCAGCGCGGCCCGGGAAACCGTCGAGCGCATCAAGCACGTCACCCGAGGAATGGGGCAGGAGGTACCCGGGGCCGGGAGTCTGCTCGAGATCGGCGGCTTCGCGGCGGCCGTCGCCCCGCCGCACATGCGCGAGCCCGTGATCCTCTCGGCCACCGACGGGGTCGGCACCAAGCTCGAGATAGCGTTACGCCACGGCGCCTACGAGACAATCGGAATCGACTGCGTCGCCATGTGCGTAAACGATCTGATCTGCCACGGTGCGGATCCGCTCTTTTTCCTGGACTACCTCGCATGCGGGGTCCTCGATCCCTCGGTAGCAGAGCGTATTGTCGCCGGCGTCGCCGAGGGCTGCCGCCACGCGGGCTGCGCCCTGGTCGGCGGAGAGACCGCCGAGATGCCGGGAATCTACGCCGCGGGGACCTACGACATTGCGGGCTTTGCCGTCGGCATGGCGGAGCGAAGCGCGCTGATAGACGGAACAGCCGTGGAGATCGGAGATGTCCTCATTGGCCTGCCGAGCAGCGGGCTGCACAGTAACGGCTTCTCCCTGGTTCGCCATGTACTAGATGATTTCGAGGCCCACATTCCATCCACCGCCGCGCCGGGCACGGTCAAGCGCGGCACAATAAAGGAAGCGCTTCTCGAGCCGACACGTATCTACGTCGAGGAGCTCCGTCGGATCGGCACCGCCCTACACGTTCACGGCGCCGCCCACATTACCGGCGGCGGCTTGCCGGAAAACGTGCCCCGGATGTGGACCGCTGCAGGGGCCGGAAGGGAACGCTGGGGCCGGAAGCCACTCGAAGACGTGGCCGCGCGGATCGACAAAGAGACCCTTCCCGACCTCCCTATCTTCGCGTATCTTGCAGAGAAGGGCATTTCGGAAGAGGAGATGTACGCAACCTTCAATATGGGTATTGGGATGGTGATCGCCCTGGATGCCGCCGACGCCGGCACAGCACTCGAGTCCGCGGAAGGGGCCCGGGTGATCGGCGAGATCGTCCCGAGCAACGCAAAGGGAGATTCGAAGAGCCTATGGCTGGAATAGCAGGCGGCCGTACGGATCAATACGGACATGCCGCTTCCGAAGAGGATGGGCGCCCCGCCCGCCTCGGTGTTCTGGTTTCCGGCGGAGGCAGCAATCTCCAAGCGATCATCGACGCGGTTGTGCATGGTCGCCTCAACGCCGAAATAGCGGCGGTCGTGAGTGACCGGCCCGGCACACGCGCCGTGGGGCGCGCGGTTGCCTGCGGTATTCCGACGGCGGTGCACGATCGCAAGAGCCTGGGCCCTGATCTCTCGGAAACGATCCTCGACACCCTGGGGGAAGACCTCGACCTCATTGTCCTGGCAGGATTCCTGGCGAAGATCACCGAGCCCTTGCTCGGCGCCTACCCTCGACGCATCATTAACATTCACCCGGCGTTGCTGCCGAACTTCGGGGGCGCGGGCATGTACGGTCGTCACGTGCATGAGGCGGTGCTGGCCGCGGGAGAGAGCGAAACCGGATGTACCGTCCACTTCGTAGATGAAGAGATGGACACCGGTGACATCATTCTTCAACGCCGGATGCCGATTCAAGAGCACGACACGCCCGACACCCTCGCCGCTCGGCTACGGCCACTCGAGCATCAAGCCCTCGTTGAGGCAATTGACCGAATCATCAGTGGACGCTTCACGGAGCCGTCGCCGACATGAAGGTGATGATCATCGGGGCCGGCGGCCGCGAGCATGCACTTGCCTGGAAGCTCGCGCAATCCCCGGAAGTGACCGAGATCCTGTGCGCTCCCGGAAACGGTGGGACGGCCCGAGAGGCAAAGTGCAGCAACGTACTCATGCCGCACCAAGACAGTTCTCCGGAGGACCGCTACAGTGCACTCGCGGAGTTCGCCGAGAACGCCGACATCGACCTAGTAGTCGTTGGGCCTGAGGAAGCTCTGGTAAGCGGAGTCGCGGATGTGCTGCGCGGCGCCGGGGTCCCGGTTATAGGCCCCGGCAAGCACCCGGCGCGCCTGGAGGGCAGCAAGGCCTTCGCCAAGGAGTTCATGCGCAAACACGGCGTTCCAACGGCGCGCAGCATTACGGCATACACCAGGGATGAAGCCTACGCGGCCATTGCAGAGCTCGGCCCTCCCCTTGTCGTGAAGGCCGACGGTCTTGCCGCCGGGAAGGGGGTGACCATTGCACCGACCCCCGTCGAGGCACGGCAGGCCGTCGACGAGGCAATGATCCGCCGACGCTTCGGTGAGGCCGGTTCCATCCTCGTCCTGGAGGAAGCGGTCGACGGCTTCGAGGCCAGCGTGATCCTCCTAACCGACGGCTCGGCCTACGTCGGCTTCCCGCCCGCGCAGGATCACAAGCGCATCGGCGAAGGCAATACCGGACCGAACACCGGGGGCATGGGCGTCGTCGCTCCCCATCCGCTCGTCACCGCGGAACTTGCCGCCGAAATAGACCGCGTTATCATCCAGCCCACCATGGCAGGCATGCGGAAGGAGAAGTGGGATTACCGGGGCTTCCTCTTCATGGGCCTCATGGTCGGCCCGGACGGACCGAAGCTACTCGAGTACAACGTGCGCATGGGAGATCCGGAGGCGCAAGCGCTCTTGCCGCTTCTCGACGGGGATCTGGCGCGCATTCTAGCTGCGGTTCACGAAGGTCGCTTGGAATCGCTTGCAAAGAGCGAGTTTCGACGGCGGGCCGGCGCGGCGTGCACGGTCGTTGCCGCGGCGGAAGGCTACCCAGGGCGTTACGAGACGGGCGCTCGTGTCACGGGCCTAGACGCGGTCCAGGTGCCGGTCTTCGTCGCCGGGGCGGAGACCGACGCAGGCACAGCCGGCGATCCCGATTCAGGGGCCCTCTACACGACCGGCGGTCGCGTGCTTGCGGTAACGGGTCTCGGCGAGAATCCGGCGGCGGCACGGGAGACCGCCTATCAGGCGGTCGACACCATACACTTTCCCGGTAAATACCTGCGTCGGGACATTGGCCGGGCGACCGCCGGCTCCGAAGCGGATCCCGACCCCGTCTAAGAGCGATCCGCCCGCAATCGAGTCACACGCGCTCGGTCAATTCGACGTACCGGCATCTCCGTTGGCCCCGGGGCCCGCGGGGGCACCCGAGGTCTCCGGGGCGGCGTCGGATGTCTCATCTTCGATTTCCTGTAACAAGGAGTTCAGCTCCTCCAGGCTGCTGCCGGCGTCCGCAAAGTTGTTGGAGCCGAGATTGTCCTTGTAGCTGCCGAATGCGCTAACCGCGTCGTCAATGAGCGCTCGCAGTTGTTCACTCATGACTGGGCCCGCCGCGGCCGGCCCTGCAGCCTCGGCGTAACGCTGCCCGTCGCCGACTATGTCGGCCACACGCTCACCCACAATCCGCTCCAAGGCGATTTCAAAGCGCTCAGCCCAGACGACCCGATCTTGGCCCGCCATGGCAACGCGCTTGATCTCCGGCAAGCCGGCACCTTCGGCCTGCAGGAAGACCGGCTCAATAAATAGCATAGAGAGCCCGCCGTCGCTGAAGAGCGGGATCGTCAACAGATTCCCGCGAATCACATCCGAACCGCGTTGACCCCATAGGCTAAGCCGCTGAGACATTTCCGCGTCCTGGTCGATCCGCGCCTCGATCTGCCGCGGTCCGAGAACTTCCACACCCTTCGGGAAGGTGAACACCGTCAGCTCGCCGTAGTTCGGCACGTCGCTTCGTCCCGCCATCCAGGCGTTGATGACGTTCTTGTTCTTCGGCGTGAAGGGCATCATGGAGACGAACTCAGGGCGATCGGCGTCCGGCAATTTGAGCATGACGTAGTAGGGCTCGACATTTTGGAAGTTGTTTCGGTAGCGCTCGGTAGCGAACTGCCATACATCCTCACGCTGATAGAAGGTCTGCACGTCTTTCATGTGGTATGTGCCGTACATCTGCGCCTGAACCTTCATGTAGTCCACCGGATACCGAATGTGCTCCTGGAGATGGTCCGGCATGGCGTCGAAGGGCTTGAACAGACCCGGGAAAATACTCTGATAGGTGTTGATGATTACATCATCCTCGTCGACGACGTAGAACTCCACCGTACCGTCGTAGGCGTCTACCACCGCCTTCACGGAATTGCGCAGGTAATTGGTACCGCGAAACTCGCGGACATCCCCCTGGTAGCGTTCGGAGTAGGGATAGTTACGAGCCGTGCTGTAGGCGTCGATGATGTACTTCACGTGCCCGTCCTCGGTGATAACCGGATACGGGTCGCCGTCGAAGGTCAAGAAAGGCGCGAGCTTCCGTACCCGATCAACAATGTTTCGATCGAACATGATCCGCGAGTCACCATCGAAGTAACCGGAGAAGAGCTGCCGATGCGCATCGTACTTCCATGCGTACATGAAGCGTCGCAGCGGCGAACCGATCCCGACGCCGCCCCGCCCTTCATACTCGGTATAGATGTTCTCGTCGCCGGACGGATAATCGAACTCGCGCTCTTCCGTTTTCACATATACATGGTCGTTCGTACGCTCACCGTAGTAGATCTCGGGTCGGGTAACCTCCAGATCAACCGAAGACTCCGGCGGAATATTTCGGATGAGCAAATTAGGACCACCCTGCGGCAGGAACTCGTGCACCGGTAGAAGCACGGCGCCGTAGCCGTGTGTGAACTTCAAGTGACGGCTCACCCAGGTTTGTGAGGTCGGGTCAAGCTGCGACTTGTCCATTTCCCGCACGCTGAGCATAACCTGCGTTTCTTCGCCGTCGATCTCATACCGATCGATGTCTACATCGTGAAACTGGTAATACAGTCGAATTTCCTGCTGCTGCTGCAAGTTGCTCAGCAAGGCGCCGGGATCCCAGAGACGCACGTTTTTGAGCGTTCCTTCGTTCTGCTGAACCACCG
The DNA here is from genome assembly GCA_964345195.1 of uncultured Spirochaetaceae bacterium. Classification (GTDB taxonomy): domain Bacteria; phylum Spirochaetota; class Spirochaetia; order DSM-27196; family PWMO01; genus CAYFQV01. The sequence continues at coordinate 3,816 of CAYFQV010000071.1, read as the reverse complement.
ACCGGGAAATGTTGGGACGAACATCGTACTGCTGGGAATCGACGGTGTCATCGGTAATGTTGAAGCCCTGCCGCGTGAAGCGGATGTTGTGCTCAATGTACTCGGACTCCATCGTGATCTGATTCGGATCTACGACGAGGCTCGCGAACGCCGACGGCACAATCGTATTCGCCGTAAACAGTACGGCGACCACGGCGGCGGGAAGCCAGATGGTACGTCTGTTGGCGGCTATGGCGCCGCTCTTATCCTGCGTGATTCCGAGTATCTTCCGGCCAATCCTGGGCTGGAAGAGACTCCAAAGCGAGACCACTGCAGCGGCGAGATAGATCCCTACGGTAACGTAGTAGGCGTACTGCCGCACGTTGACGTCGGTCCAGCCGGCACCCGTTACGACGCCGCCCGTGCTGAACATAAGCTCATAGATGCCGAGAAACGCGTCCCAGGCCAGAACAAGGAAGAAGACACCGAGCAGCCCCGTGAGCTGACGACGAAGCGGGGCGTGACGCAGCAGCTGATCCTGAAACTCTCCTTCACGGGCACGCTGAGAGAGCCCGGCCGATGCAGCCACGAAGGCCCCAATAGCGGCCACAACGAGCAGAAATATGAGCCACCCGACAACAGCCTGGTAGAAAGACAGGGAAAAGAGGTAGTAGTTGATCGAACGGTTAAACACCGGGTCGACTACGGCCGACTGGCTCTGGTTCAAATAGAGGAGAAGCTCCTCCCAGAAGCCGGCCGCCCAGGAGCCCATTATTACAGCGAGAATAAAGGCACCGCCGATGGGAACGATCCGATCGCCCTGAGGCTCGACGCTACGAAGCCCATGGTTGTAGTTCCACCCCAAGAAGAGGAAGGCTATTACGAAGGCACCGAGGAAGAGGCCGATCTTGGTCCAGATCTCGGTGGCGTAGCGGCCGGCAAGGCCGAGGCTTTCGTACCAGAAGTACTCGGTGAAAATCCCGAACAGTACGTTTATGACCACCAACAGAACGATACCCCCGCCGAGAATGGCGCCGGAGCGGATCATGGCTGTGGTCGGCTTTGCCACCCGTTCCTTCGATATCCCTCGCAGGGTTTGGATTAGAGGAATTGCAAACAGCAATATCCATACGAGTGCTAGCGCGGTAAACATGTGGTCTCCTCTCTGTCGTGTACGCTACAAAACTCTGAATGCTCACGGAAAGAATTCATTACGCCTACTTCGTAAAGGCAATGCGCCGGTTTCGAACCGGAACCGAAGCAACCCACGATCGTGGGGATTTGTCACACGGCCTTTCCCTTTCAGTATAAAGGTAGGAATGAATGTATGATACTGCAAAGCCCAGGAGCCACTCGTGAAGGACAAATCCCTGAGAAGTATCCCTGTAAAGGGAAAAACCTTGGCCCGCCGCCGGTCATCCAGGACGTGCCGCCCGCCGCGGGAGGGAGAACGGACCATGTAGGGCTGCATTCCACCGGAAGCGGAGCTTATGGGGACGGTGCCCGCCTAGCGATTCCGTGTAATTCGCTATAGGCGGGGGTGTCGCGGTATGCGGCGGGGATCGCCGCCAAGTGTTCGAGCATGGTCGCGGGCTCGCCCTGCTCGAGGGCCGATAGAGCCAGTGCATAGCGGGCTACTGCGTTACTCTCGTCGGCCTCAATAACACGCCGCGCGGCTCGGGCGGCTTCCGCGTACTCGCCCGCGGTAACCGCCTCGGCTATCTGTGCGACCACGACATCGATTCGTTGCATGCGTACGTAGATCGCCTGCGACCGGTTCAACACCTGGATCTCCTTTCTCACCGATAGATAGGCCGGGTGTTGAACGGTGAGCGTGTGGGGCCCCGGCCGAATATCCGGCAGGAGAAAGCGTCCGTTCGCGTCGCTCACGAGAGGCTCCGAAGCGTTTAGGACAATGCGAGCACCCGGTACGCCGTGACGCCCCCCGCCGTCGGACCGTTCTCCATACACGACGCCCGGCACATCCGCCTTGCGAAAACTACCGAGATAACTGTGCGTACTGTGACACGCGGTGACAATCAACGCCGCAAATATGAGCAGCAGGACCGCCCGGATCGAAGGACACCTTCTCCTTTGCCATGCCCGATTCATCCGTCGCCTCCCGGATCCGCCGAGGGCTTGTCCGCGGCCGTGTCCATGCCGGTGCCCGTGTCGGTTTCCGTGTTGGGAAGCGAGACAACGCGACGCGTTGTACGGTCCACGAAGTACCACACCCGATCTCCCTCGAGGGAACGGCCGGTACCCGCGAAGGCGTAGCGTCCCTCCGGAGCATCCGGCGGGCCGTAGGGATACATGGGCTCGCTCGATACCTGCGCGCCGGCGTCTTGCGTCGCGGGCGTGGGATCAAGCGCGGATTCCGCTGCTTCAGACGCCGACGGGTCTGTATCGGCTCGCGGGGCCGTGTCGCTCGGCGGCGCGGCCTCGCGTATCGCTTCGTCCTCGCTGAGCGTCGCGCTCTCGCCCGGCGGCGCGACGTGGGTTCCCGACGCCCTGTTGCGAAGCAGGTCGCTTTCGCGCCCCGCCGCGCCGTCTCCGGCCGACACGTGCCGTGGAACCACTCTCTCGGGAGGCAGGGGCTCGGACGGATCCGCCGGCGAGGAGAGCACGAAGGCGCCGAGCGCCGGCACCACGCTCAGACCCGCTGCAATGCCCATGCCCACGCGCCGGCGTCGAACCCGCTTCGGTGCGGGAAAGTCCGCAGCACCGACGACACCGTCCCTCGTCAGCGCAGCCAACTCAAGGGTCTGCGCCGTGGGAAGGGCGGAGGTGATACTCTCTCGCGTCTCCGTCGTCGTCATGACCACCGAGAGTGCGAGCTCCTGAGCGGATCCGGCGAACATGCGACCTAAGTAGAACTCGACGTTTCGTCGAAGCATCTCGGCGTTCGGTGGCCGACGGTCACTTCGTGCGTCGGCAATCACTCCGTACTGCAAAGCTATCAGGGTGAACCAAGTCTCCGCGACAACGAGCACGGCACGCCGCGAATCACCGGCATATCCCGCCCCGGCATGTCCGGAGCCGATGTAGGCGGCCCCGCCTTCGGCGCCGCCCGCGGATGCTCCGAGCATTGTCCCGGGATCATGTACGGCCACCCCGCTTTCACCGCCGGTCGCGAGGAACAGCGATACCGGGCTCATCAATATTGCCGTCGGCAGTGCCGTGAAGTACTCGGCGAGCACGGAACGCAGCGCCACTACGCGAACTCCCGTTCGCCCGGGACGGACCCCTTGCCCGCCGCGCGACAGTGAACCGGGAACGCAACGCCGACCGCGATCCGAAGGTATGGATGCGACGCGGCTGACTGCACTGCGCCCGCCCGGGAAAGTCGCATCCCGTGCATCCCGGTGGTTCTGCTTCGACGAGCCTCGCGGTGTGTCCACGACCACCTCCACATCCGGACCGGCCATGCATATCCGAACAGCGCTGTCGCGGCGCAAGTCACGGGATGGCTGCAGCCGCCGACCGTCCATACCGTGAAAACGCAAGCCGGAGCTGTCGCGCTCCGCAATGAGCAAGCCTGCGGCAGCGGCGGTCATGAAGCCTCCCACGATACAATGTCCGCATCCATCCCGCTGCCGCCGGGGATACCATCGGCCCCGAGAGAGCGGATCTCATAGGGGAGGCCGTGCGGCCCGGGGGCGCGGTACTGGTACGGATTGCCCCAGGGGTCGGTGCCGATTTCACGACTCACGTATGGTCCGTCCCAGCCCTCCGGGATCGGCGCGGCCCCGGGTTGCCGCCAGAGCGCCTCGAGTCCCTGAATCTCGTTGGGATAGTCCCCGCAGTCGACTGCGTAATTCTCAAGAGCCAGACCGA
>CAYFQV010000070.1:11582-15630 GCA_964345195.1 uncultured Spirochaetaceae bacterium | reverse complement strand
GCCTGGTCGGGGAGTGCCAAGCGTTCCGGAACGACCGTGCCGGCTATTCGCTTGAGATTCTCCAGAGCGTGGTCGTCGTAAGCATCGACTATAAGAAGGAGTGGACGCCATTGTCGTAGTTGTCGGCGAAAGGTCGCGTGAGCGCGAGCACTACGGAGCTCCCACTCTCGCAGGCGGATTGTACGGATTGAGCTCAGCCGCCCATTGTCGCGGATCCATAGTCGCGTGCCTCGGGAGCCCCGTCGAGTTCGCTGCGGTTCCGTACGGAGGCCGAGTATACGCGAGGGGAATTCAACCCGGGTATTTTGCGTCGGCTCGGCGTCAGGGGTATCTGGTTCTACCGGTGCACGGATCCGACGAATGGCGCTGCGGGGAACGCCGATTGCTCGCGCCACTTCCGTCTCCGACACGTTTTGCTCGAAATGCAACTCCCGGCCACCGAGCACCCCGTGTGGAATTCCATACACACCCTGAAGAATGAGATCATCCCTGTACTCCGTTACGCCGTGCTTGAGGAGCTGCTTCGCATCGGCACTGAGGTCGAGTATGCCGCGCTGGGAAAGCACCCAGGTAACGGAGCCACTCGCCGCCGCGCTTGTGTGAGAATGGGCGGTCCGACCGAGAGCCTGAACGACTCGGGATATTTGTCCGTCCATGCCGGAGCCGAGCCCGTTGCCGACGGGGGCCGGGGTCGGCGAGATTACAATCAGAATACCGGTGCTGAGCGCGTCCATTCTTCAATTCTCTCTATGCGCCTCGTCGTGTCGACGGGCTTTGTGCATCTCGCACGAAAACTGTTGATAAAGATAGCCTTCCTTTTGTATCTTTCCATCGGCTTAATAAACAAGAGCCGGATCTATTTTCACAGTAAAACGAGATCACATTAAGGGAAGGAGTCGATATGGCTAAACAACTGAAGTTCGATGAAGATGCTCGCCGAGCGCTAATGAGCGGAGTGGAGCAGATGTCCAACGCCGTTAAAGTGACCCTGGGGCCGAAGGGCCGGAATGTTCTTTTGGATAAGAAGTTCGGGGCTCCGACGGTTACGAAAGACGGTGTCTCCGTTGCCAAGGAGATTGAGCTCGAGGATCCGTATGAGAACATGGGCGCGCAGCTCCTGAAGGAAGTTGCCACCAAGACGAATGACGTCGCGGGTGACGGTACCACGACGGCGACGGTGCTGGCACACAGCATGATTAAGGAAGGTCTGAAGGCGGTGGCCGCCGGCATCAATCCTATGGGGATCAAGCGCGGAATCGAGCAAGCCGTTTCCTTCACGGTCGACGAGATCAAGAAGCTCTCGAAGACGATCAAGGACAAGGAAGAGATTGCGCAGGTCGCCGCTATCTCCGCCAATAACGACTACGAGATTGGTGAAGAGATCGCCGGTGCCATGGAAAAGGTCGGCAAGGACGGTGTCATTACCGTCGAAGAGTCCAAGACCATCGAGACGACCACCGAGTTCGTCGAGGGTATGCAGTTCGATCGCGGATTCGTATCCCCCTATTTCGCGACGAACAAGGACAACATGACCGCTGTTCTCGAGAACCCGTACATTCTCATCCACGATAAGAAGATCTCCAGTATGAAGGATCTTCTTCCGATTCTCGAGAAGGTTGCCCAAGCATCCAAGCCGATTCTGATCATCGCCGAAGATATCGAAGGCGAGGCGCTTGCCACTCTGGTCGTGAACGCCATGCGCGGCACCCTCAACGCGGTCGCCGTGAAGGCGCCGGGTTTCGGCGATCGTCGGAAGGCCATGCTCGAGGATATTGCCGTTCTTACCGGCGGGCAGGTTATCTCAGAAGAGCTCGGGCTGAAGCTCGAATCCGCCGACGTTAGCCAGCTCGGTCAGGCTCAGTCGGTGAAGGTCGACAAGGAAAACACCACGGTCATCAACGGAGCCGGAAAGCAGGCGGACATCAAGGAACGGATTGCGCAGATTAAGGCGCAGATCGAGGATACCACCTCCGACTACGACCGTGAGAAGCTTCAAGAGCGTCTTGCGAAGCTCGCCGGTGGTGTTGCGGTGATCAACGTCGGCGCTTCTACCGAGGTCGAGCTCAAGGAGAAGAAGCATCGGGTGGAAGATGCCCTCTCCGCAACGCGTGCCGCGATTGAAGAGGGAATCATTCCCGGTGGCGGTGTGACCCTGGTACAGGCGCTTGCGGCTCTTGAGAAGCACAGCCTCGAGAATACGCCTGAAGATGAGACTGTCGGCTTCCGCATGGTGAAGCGCGCGCTCGAAGAGCCCATTCGCCAGATCGCCGTAAACGCCGGTCTCGACGGCTCCATCATTGCCGACCGGGCAAAGAAGGAGAAGAAGGGTATCGGCTTCGACGCAGCCGCCATGGATTGGGTGGACCTCGTGAAAGCCGGTATTATCGATCCGGCGAAGGTCACCCGCTCCGCCCTGCAGAATGCGGGTTCCATTGCGGGGCTGCTTCTTACCACTGAAGCTGCGATCACCGATCTTCCCGAGAAGGGTGACGACGGCGGCGCCGGTGCAGGTGCCGGAGGCATGGGCGGTATGGGAGGCATGGGCGGCATGATGTAAGCCTTCGGGCTTGCAAGCTCCCTGCGTAGCCGTTGCACCCGTTGCAACTAGCGGCTGCGTGTGCGAATCGCCCCGATTTACGGAAGCAAGGGGAAGCCGTCCGCGGCTTCCCCTTCTTGTTTGATTACATTCTTGTTTAATTACAGGAGACGGCGGTGAAACGTGAGGACTTCATCTTCACCATTGGATATCAAGGCAGTTCCGCGGTCGTGGATGCCCAGGCGAAGCGAAAGTACGGGAAGCTCAGCACCATGGAGCTTGCCGAGCAGGGCCTGTACAAGCAGGCGTTTTGCTCCGCCTTGTATGCTGATGATGACGGTGAAATGGAGCAGTTTATGGCTTACCTCAACGAGCAAACCGACATCCGGGCGGAAAGCGTTGTCGGTTTGAAGCGTTTGTTCGGGGTATTAAATGTGCCGGATGACACGGTTAAGACGGTGCAGGTGTGACCGTCGAGGTGCTCCGCGCTTTGCTTGACGCCCCATTTCTTGTGTGCTACCGTTTCGCAATCTTTGCCAATAGAGGAAATTAAGACCTATGCAGTTTCTATATGGAAGTCTGCCCGTACTCATGGCGCCGACGGGTGGTGCCGAGGGTCAGGCGGGGGGACCGGCTTCGATACTACCGACCCTTGTCACGTTCGGGCTCGTGTTCCTCATCTTTTATTTCTTGATAATTCGTCCTCAGAACAAGAAGCAGAAAGAAACCAAGCAAATGCTTGCCGCCCTTGATAAGGGAGATAGAGTGGTGACCATCGGGGGAATCCGCGGCGTCGTCCAGTCTCTTAAAGAAGACGGCGTGGTTATTAAGGTTGATGACAAGGTCACCATGGAGTTTTCGAAGAGCGCCGTTTCAAACGTGCTCGAGAAAAAAGGTTCCGGGAAGTCGAAGGCCAAGGACCAAGACACGTCCAAAGTCGAGGATAAATCGAAGGCGAGCGACGGTGAGGATGCCTCGTCCGACAGCGACGCCGAGAGCGAGTAGCGCTCCTTGGCCCATTCCCCGCGTATCCATCTCACTGACTTAGAGACAGTATTCCTAAGACCGTATTCCTATTAGTGGAGTTGGCACGATGAGCAAACGACTGCGGTTTCTCATTGTCCTCGTTGCAATCGTCATAGCGGGAGTGTTTCTCTACCCGACGGTGCAGTGGTACTTCGTTGTACCGCAGGAGGACAAGGAGCTTGCACAGGGGTCCCGCACGCAGATCCGAGAGTACGCGCAAGATAAGGCGCGGAACACCCTTTCGGATCTGCAAGAGCTGGCTCGTTCGAGTGAAGATGCTCCTGTTCCGAGTGAGTACAGCTATCTTATTTCTCTCTCCCGTGAAAATTACCGCCTGGAGGACGAATCCGTGCCACAAGAGTGGACGGCGGAGAGCCTGCTGGCCGGCTTCCGCAACGAGCGCGAGGCCTTTGAAACAATCGAGAATCATCATCGCGAACGGGTTCAGTCGCTCAAGGATTTGAAGTCCCGTATTATCACACTTGG
>CAYFQV010000070.1:6284-11482 GCA_964345195.1 uncultured Spirochaetaceae bacterium | reverse complement strand
ATAGACGGCCGGCCGGACTTTGTACCGGCCGGAACTGAGATCGTGCGCTTCGTCACGAAGGACGAGTACGGGATCGACGAGTTGGTCCGCTACATCGTTATCAAGCAGGATATCCAGGAAAATGGGCTGGACGGCTCGCATATAACAGACGCACAGTTTGCGCGGGATCCGGTGACGAATCAGCCGGTGGTGAACTTCGTTCTCGACGGCGAAGGTGCGGATAAGTTCGCCAAGCTAACCCGGGACAACGTTAACAGTAGCCTTGGCATTGTCATGGACAACACGGTTCGTGCCTATGCCACGATTACCGAAGAGATTCCTACGGGGCAGGTGCGCATTAGCGGTTTCGATCAGGCTGAGGCGGAGGATATCGCAACAACGCTGCGGACCGCGGCGTTGCCGATAGATCTCAACATTCTGAACCAGGAATCGGTTGGCGCGAGCCTTGGGGATCAGGCCATTCAGGCCGGGCTCAGAGCTATTGCGCTCGGCTTCGGGTTGGTGATCATCTTCATGGCGATCTATTACAAAGGGGCGGGCTTAACGGCGGATCTTATCCTCATCCTGAACCTGGTGTTTATCGTGTCGATCCTCTCCGTATTCAACCTGACACTTACCCTGACGAGCATTGCCGGTATAATTCTGACCGTCGGCATGGCGGTAGACGCAAACGTGATCGTCTTCGAACGTATTCGCGAAGAGTACCGTCTCGGCAAGAGTCCACAAGCATCGGTGGAGGCAGGATTCCAGAAGGCGTTCTGGACAATCGTGGACGCCAACACAACGACCTTTATTGCGGCGATCTTCCTGTCTCAACTGGGTACGGGGCCCATTCAAGGATTCGCGGTTACGTTGGCGGTTGGTATTTTATCATCCATGTTTACCGCGCTGTTCGTGTCTCGACTCATCTTCGACGTTAATCTGGATCTCTTTCGGCGATCGCGGCTCAGCATCGGTTGGGGGCTATAATGCAACGAGTAATCCCTTTCACGCGCATTCGTGTCATCATGGCGATCGTCTCTATTGCCGTCATTATCGGCGGCGGTCTCGGGGTATATTTCCAGGGCGGGTTCAATCTCGGAATCGACTTCGAGGCGGGCCTTCGGCAGCGGATCCAAGTGTTCCCGGATGCGGCCGAGGCTAACACCGGAGATCTTCGAGACGCGCTTTCGGAGATCGACGGGGTGCAGGTACAGGCGATCGGCGCTCCGGAGGATCAAGAGTTCACCATACGGGTTCAAGATAACGGGACGATCGACAACTTCAGTCAGGTGATGTCCGAACGTGTCGCCGCTCAGTTGGAAGAAGCGTTCGGCGCTGGTGCGGTACAAGTCTTGAGCACGAACTATGTTGGCCCGCGCTTCTCGTCCGATCTCACGCGACAAACGATCGTTTTGACCTCGTTGGCCTTGGGCTTAATTCTGGTTTACATCTGGTTTCGCTTCCGACTGGCGTATGCCGTCGCCGCCATCGTGACTCTGTTGCACGACGTAGCCATTATGCTCGGCTTCATCGGCACAATGCAGATCGAGGTGGCTACCGCGACGATTGCGGCAGTTTTGACGATCATCGGTTACTCGCTCAACGACACCATCGTCATATTCGACCGGATTCGCGAAAACGAGACGCTGTTGCGGGACTCGGAGTTCGGGCTGATTGTCAATACGAGTATCACTCAATCGTTGAGTCGGACTCTTATTACCTCGCTCACAACCTTGTTGGCCGTTATAGCGATTTTCATATTCGCCACGGGTGCTATTCAGGATTTCGCGTTGAACTTGATGGTAGGCATTGTAGTCGGTACCTATTCTTCCGTCTTTGTCGCATCTCCGTTCCTACTCACCTGGCAACGGCGGAGCCGCAAGCGTGCTCAGGAACGTGGGCGCAAGCAGTACGGCTCGCAGCCCACGCCGGCGAAGAAGAAGCCGGCTGAGGCGTCCGGCGGCACGTCTGCCGAGGGTTCGACGGAATCCGAGAAACAGACGGCGGCTGTCGGCGCGAAGGATGTGGAATCGGTAAAGCGTGATATTGAGCGGAGGCGCGCAAGCACCGCCGCGGGCAAAAACGTGCCGCGGTCCAAACGGAAGAAGCGTAAGTAGACCGGCTTTTTTCCGGTCCGCGCAAGCCCGCTCGGCCGCTAGCCTGCCCGGGCGTCACCTTCAGTAAAAGGCTCTTCGGCGGAGCCCTGCTATAATCCGATTGCGAGCGTAATTGGGGGGGTGTTCGTTAGCCGGCGGAAGGGTTGTCGGCCACCGCCCCGCGCAAGTCTAGATCATCGGCAATGCGCTGCATGCCGGTGAGGGTGTCTTGTATGACCTCCGAGACCTCCATGCCAAGGCGGGATGCACCGTCCTCAATCACTTCACGGTTCACACCGGCGGCGAAACTCTTTTGGCTCCACTTCTTCTTTACCGATTTTGTCTTCATATCTAATATGCTCTTGCTTGGACGCATGAGCGCCGTTGCGGTGATTAGTCCGGTCAATTCGTCGATCGTGTAAAGCACTTTTTCCATTTCATGACGCGGTTCAACATCGGTCACGATTCCGTAGCCATGACTCATGACGGCCCGAATCCAGTCCTCCGGCCAGCCGCGCTCCTCGAGCAGCTGCTTGGTAACTTGGCAGTGTTGGTCGGGGTACATTTCCCAGTCGAGATCGTGAATGAGACCAATGATTCCCCACTTCTCAGGGTCCTCGCCGCGCTTTTCCGCCATATGGCGCATGACCGCTTCCACCGCCAAGCCGTGCTTGATCAGATTCTCATTCTTCTGATACTTCCGAAGGAGTGTCATTGCGTCGCTGCGTGTAGGTATGGTTTCGCTCATATCGGCTCCTCGACTTTACATAGAGTAAACAGCCTGAATATATGATGGTGCACGGTCAGGCGGCAACGCAGGTCCCCATTAAAGCCGCCCCGCCTCAAAGCCGGGGAGCCCGCAACGCCGGGGCGCCGGGTTTGCGCTCGGGCTCGCTGCCAATATACTACGGCGCATCCCGATGAAAGGTGGTATCTGATGGGACAACGCTTTGCCGAACAGTTACGGGAAAAAAACGGCTTCATCTGTGACATGGACGGGGTCATCTACCACGGCAATCGCGTGTTGCCCGGGGCGCGAGAGTTTGTCGAGTGGCTGCAGCGGGAAGGGAAGCGCTTTCTGTTCTTGACCAATTCGAGTGAACGGTCACCGCGGGATCTGCAGCGCAAGCTGGATGGGCTCGGGATCTCCGTCGATGAGGAGCACTTCTATACAAGCGCATTGGCCACCGCGGAGTTCTTGAACAGTCAAGTTCTCGGGGAAGCGCAGAAAAACGCGGTCTACATTATTGGTGAGGCGGGCTTGGTGAGCGCACTGACGGAGGCGGGCCTTCGCGAGACTGACAGCGACGTTGAGTTCGTGGTGGTCGGTGAGACACGCAGCTACGACTTCGACAAGATCGAGCGGGCGGTAAACCTCGTCAGGCAGGGAGCTCGGCTCATTGGTACGAATCCGGATATCTCGGGACCGACGGAACATGGAATCGCGCCGGGATGTGGGGCGTTGATTGCGCCGATAGAGATGGTTACGGAGCGGAAGGCGTATTTTGTCGGCAAACCGAATCCGCTTATGATGCGCCAGGCGCTGCACAAGCTGGGCTGCCGAAGAGAAGAAACCTTCATCATTGGGGATCGCATGGATACCGACATTGTTGCGGGCATGGAGTCCGAGATAGATACAATCTTGACGTTGAGTGGGGTTACAGAGGAGAGAACACTTGCCGACTTTGCCTACCAACCTCATTTCATCGTGAACGGCATTGGGGACCTTGCCCGTGTTGCGGAGGAGCGCGTATGAACTTGTACGTTCGCACATACGAAGCTGAAGATCCGAGCGTATCGGACTATATTGTGATACTCCACGGTTTATTCGGCTCCGGCGACAATTGGCACGCCATTGCAGCGAAGCTGCGCGAGCATGCGCACGTGCTGCTACCGGACCTTCCCAACCATGGGCAATCACTACACACCGAGGAGATGGGCTACGAGCTCATGGCGGAGGCTGTCGCCGAGACTCTGGATGCGCGAGATGTTCGGCAGGTTCACATTATGGGGCATTCGATGGGCGGGAAGGTGGCCATGGTGTTCGCGCTTCGCTATCCGGAACGTGTCCGGAGCTTGCTTGTAGTCGACATTGCCCCCCGGACCTATCCCGCGTATCACCAGTCGATTATCGAGGCCATGCGTCAGGTGCCGGTTGCGGATCTCACAGCGCGAAACCAAGCGGATGAGTACTTAGCGCAGGGGATCTCCGAGCGCGGTGTACGGGCTTTTCTCATGAAGAATCTTGTCAAGGCGGACGACGAACCCGGGTACAAGTGGCGCATCAACCTCCCGGTCATCGCCAAGCGGTACACCTCCATTTCGTCATTTCCGGAAATTGACGGCAGCTATTCCGGACCGGTGCTATTTGTTGCAGGCGGCACGTCGCCCTACCTTCACGGTATCGAGCCGGGCGACCTCAAGGGGCTCTTTCCCGATGCGAAGGTCGAGACGATCCCTGCAGCCGGGCACTGGGTGCACGCGGAGGCGCGAGAGCGCTTCCTTTCAAGCGTGATAAGTTTCATCTCGCAGCATGGGGAGCGGGCTGTTGAGCATTCCGACGATTGAAGTGGTGCCGCCTGGGAGCCCCTTGACGCTCGGTGCAAATCCCGGACCGGATGGGACCAACTTTGCACTCTTTAGCCGGCACGCGTGGTCGGTGACCCTTTGCCTGTTCGACGAGCCCGGAGATCGGAGCCCCGCCATTGAGCTGCGCCTCGATCCGAGCCGGCACCGGACCGGAGACGTGTGGCATGTGCTTCTCCCCGACCTATCACCGGGGCGGCTTTACCTGTACCGCATAGACGGTCCCTTTGCCCCGCGGGAAGGCCACCGCTACGGGTCGGAACTCTTCGTTTTGGACCCGTATGCACGGGCGCATACCGCCATTCCTGCGTCGACACGGCATGCTGTCGGGTACGACCCGGACCGCGGCCCGGACACGCCCCCGGTTGCGGGCCGGTCGAACGTGGACTACCTGCCTAAATGCGTAGTAGTTGACAACAGCTTCAACTGGCGGGGCGACCGTTTTCCCCGACATCCGCTTGGGCGCTCGGTTATCTACGAGGCTCACGTGCGCGGCCTGACGAAACATGCAAGTGCCGACCTAGAGCACCCGGG
>CAYFQV010000070.1:0-6184 GCA_964345195.1 uncultured Spirochaetaceae bacterium | reverse complement strand
AGGCTCACGTGCGCGGCCTGACGAAACATGCAAGTGCCGACCTAGAGCACCCGGGTACCTACACCGGCGTCATTGAGCGTATCCCGTATCTGCAATCCCTGGGTATCACCGCTGTCGAGCTGCTTCCGATTTTCGAGTTTGATGAGAACGAGTTTCAGCGTCACAATCCGAATACCGGCGAGGCTCTTCGTAATTACTGGGGGTATAACCCGATCAGCTTCTTCGCACCAAAGGCCGGCTACGCCGCCGGTGCGGATGTACTTGCACCCGTGAGAGAGTTCAAGGAGATGGTTCGAGCGCTGCATGAAGCCGGCATTGAGGTAATACTCGATGTGGTGTTCAACCACACCGCGGAGGGTAACGAGGCCGGTCCCACCCTATCGTTCCGGGGTATCGACAACACGATATACTACATGCTTGACGAGGACCGGCGTCGGTACCGCAACTTCTCCGGCGTCGGCAATACCCTCAACTGCAATCACCCGGTCGTGCAGCGCCTTATTCTCGACGCCCTCCGCTACTGGGTTGTGGAGATGCACGTCGACGGGTTTCGATTCGATCTGGGCAGCATTTTGGCTCGGGGCCAGGACGGAACTCTGCTGAAGCGGGCTCCCATTGTTGAGGCTATTTCCGAGGATCCCGTTCTTTCTCATGTGAAGCTGATCTCCGAGGCATGGGATGCCGGAGGTGCGTATCAAGTCGGAGCTTTCCACCCTGTCCGCTGGGCCGAGTGGAACGACCGATTCCGCGACGGAGTGCGCCGCTTTTGGCGCGGAGATGCCGGCACGGTCGCCGATTTCGCGACCCGTCTTAGCGGAAGCTCCGATCTCTACGACGCAGGCGGTCGCAAGCCGGCCCACAGCATCAACTACGTAACCGCTCATGACGGTTTCACCGCCTGGGATCTGGTTTCGTACAACCGGAAACACAACGAGGAAAACGGTGAGGAAAATAGGGACGGCCATGAGCCCAACTTCAGTTTCAATCACGGCATCGAGGGGCCTAGCTCCGTTCCGGCGATAAACGCGCTGCGCACTCGGCAGGTAAAGAACCTCTTAGGAACAACACTCTTGTCTCTCGGCACTCCCATGCTTTTGAGCGGGGATGAGTTCGCCCGGACCCAGCGGGGCAACAACAACGCGTACTGCCAAGACAACGAGATCTCCTGGCTAAACTATGAACGCCTCGCGGAGCACGAGGGCCTGCATCGGTTCGTGCGTGAACTGATCCGCTTTCGGTCCCGCCACCCCGCGCTTACCCGGCCCGACTTCTTCACCGGGACCGACAAATCGCGGAATGACCAACCCGACATATCTTGGCACAACGAGCATGGGGGTAGCATGGATTGGAACAGCTCCCACAACCTATTGGCGCTTCTGATAGATGGTGATCAAAGCGAAACTCAAGCTGAGCGCGACGACAACGACTTCTTCTTCATGTTCAACGCAAGCGATAAGGATCATCTCTTCATGCTGGTGGATCCGCCGTCGGGAGGGCGTTGGCACCGTGCCGTGGATACCTATCGCAAATGGCCGGAGGATATTCGACCTGTCGACGCCGAGGCGCCGTTGCAGGACGCCAGACGATACCGCGTGCACAGCCACAGCCTCGTTGTGTTGGTCTCGCGTATGTGTTGACAGGCCCTGTGGCCTTCGGCATATTCACGGCGAAAGGCGCAGATGGAGACGAGTACAAGCGTCGGCTGCCAACCAGAGAGGGTGGCCGTACCGTCTTTCGGTCGCGAACTGCGGGACTGTTATTGCGAGAAAGATGGTCATGGGTGGAAGCCGCCTTGGTAGTGCGCTTGGAAAACCACTCCGGAGCAGTCGGTTGAAATCCTCATGCTCTCCCGCGGATCACAGATGCGGGTCGAGTCGAATCGAGGAGTGTAAGCCGCACCGGCTAAGCCCACCGTTACCGGGAACAGAGCGCGCCGTTTGCTGCTCGTGGGCGGCAAGGGCGAAGTAAGGTGGTACCGCGGAGATCGCGAGGAAGTGAGCCCTTGCGCTTTTCGTCCTTACGTTGCAATGCATTGGCCCGTGCCGAGCTTGCACAGTGGTCACGGACGTGGTCACGGAGAGGACGGAAGGCGTGAGGGCTTTTTTACGGGGAGGTACGTTATATGTCGAATGTCAAAACGGAAGATGAGAACAAGTTGGGTCGCGAGGACAAGCTGTATCGAATACGCCACTCGACAGCGCACGTTATGGCCGAAGCGGTGCTACGGCTGTTTCCAGAGGCGAAGCTCGCCATCGGTCCACCCATTGAGAACGGTTTCTACTACGATTTTGACCTGTCCCGCAATCTGACGCCGGACGATCTCGAAGAGATCGAGAGCCACATGCAGAGTATCATGTCCGAGGATCACGCCTTCAAGAAGGACGTGATATCCCGAGACGAGGCTTACCGGTTGTTCGCCGATCAGCCCTACAAGAAGGAGTTAATCGAAGACTTACCGGAAGACCAAGATATTTCCCTGTACACGCAGGATACCTTCACCGACCTGTGCCGGGGGCCGCACGTCGAGAGTACCAAAGAGCTGAATCCCAAGGCCTTTAAGCTGCTCAATGTTGCAGGCGCATACTGGCGGGGGGACGAGCACCGTCCCATGCTGCAACGCATCTACGGAACCGCTTGGGACAGTCCGAAGGAGCTCCGTAAACATCTGGATCATCTCAAAGAGATCGAAAAGCGGGATCACCGCAAGCTCGGAAAGGAGCTCGACCTTTTCTCGACCCACGAAGAGGCCGGGCCGGGACTCATATACTGGCATCCAAAGGGGGCGCGGATGCGCCTCGTCGTGGAAGACTACTGGCGAGATCGTCACTTGAATGGTGGCTACGATCTGCTGTACACGCCCCATGTCGGTAAGAGCTGGCTCTGGGAGACCTCGGGCCACTTGGATTTCTACAACGAGAACATGTACGCCCCCATGGAGCTCGATAACGCGGACTACTACGCGAAGCCCATGAACTGTCCCTTCCACATTATGATCTACAAGACGCAAACCCGCTCCTACCGCGATCTACCGCTGCGATGGGGGGAGTTGGGTACCGTCTACCGCTACGAGCGCTCCGGTGTTCTGCACGGACTGCTTCGGGTTCGCGGTTTCACGCAGGATGATGCCCACATCTTCTGTACTCCGGATCAGATTCACGACGAGATAAGTGAAGTCCTGCGATTCAGCCTCTCCGTCTGGCAGGACTTTGGTTTTACGGATATCAAGGCCTATTTGGCAACGAAGCCGGAGAAGAGCGTCGGCGACAAAGAGCGGTGGGAAACAGCTCAGGAGAGTCTTCGTCAAGCGCTGCACGAAGAGGGGCTCGAGTACGAGATGGATGAAGGTGGTGGTGCTTTCTACGGGCCGAAAATCGACCTCAAAATCAAGGATGCTCTGGGGCGGGAATGGCAGATGAGTACCATCCAGTTCGATTTCAACTTGCCTGAACGCTTCGATATGACCTTCGTCGACCATGACGGGCAAGAGAAGCGTCCGTACATGGTGCATCGGGCACTACTCGGGTCCATGGAGCGCTTCTTCGGCGTGTTGATAGAGCATTACGGTGGTGCCTTTCCGATCTGGCTGGCGCCTCTTCAGGCGGTGGTCATCCCGGTGGCACCCCCTTTCAACGACTACGCGTCCGAGGTGAGCCGGGAGTTATCTCAAGCCGGCTTCCGCGTCGACGCCGACCTGTCTACCGATCGTATGAATGCAAAAATCCGTGCCGCCCAGACGCAGAAGGTCCCGTACATGTTAATTGTCGGGGAAGCCGAGGCTTCCGAGCGGCAGGTGTCGCTGCGTACCCGTACGGGTGACAAGGAAAGCGGCATAGCGCTTTCCGACTTCAAAGCGCTGCTCCACGAGAAGGTCGATTCCAAGGTCGAGATATAGCCTTCTTCGCTCGACCGGCCATTGCTTGCCTCTCCCCCTGAGACTACCATTAAAGGGAAGAAGGGAAGGAGTGGGCATGACAACCGAGGAGCTTCAAAGCCATCTCGATCGACTTCGTAGCATTGATCGAGAGCTTCGTCTACTCACGCACAGCATGGGACTGCTCTCGTGGGATCAGGAGACCCACATGCCTGTGCGAGGTATAGGCGAGCGAGCGGAGCAGCTCTCGCTTCTGCAAGGGCTCATGCATCAGCGCCTCACCTCCTCGGAGGTCGGGGGAATCCTCGAAGTCCTCGGTTCAACCGAAGAGCAACCAATGGGAGATCCCTCCCTGGTCCATCAGGATCGCGCCCTCCTCCGTCGGCTGCGTCGCTCCTACAGCCGGGCGAGTAAGCTCCCGGAGCGGCTGGTAACGCGGCTCGCGGCGACCACGAGCCGGGGACAGGCAACGTGGCAGAAGGCCCGGGAAAACGATGACTACGCGGTCTTTGCGCCGGTACTACGGGAAATTGTCGACCTAGAGCTGGAATTGGCCGAGCACGTTGGTTATGAAGAGGATCCCTATGATGCCCTCTTGGACGGCTACGAGCCGTGGATCAAGACCAGTGCCGTCGAGGGCGTTTTCAACTCTCTTCAAGCACAGCTGCTTCCACTTCTCCAGAGTCTCGAGAGCACGAATGCTGATGACTCATTGGGATTCGGAGCGCATCACAGCTACCCAATCGATGCGCAACGCGCCTTTGGCTACGAGGTCCTGCGCCACATGGGCTTTGATTTCGACCGCGGGCGCCTGGATGTGTCGGCACACCCCTTCACGATCCGTATTGGTGCTGATGACGTTCGGATCAGCGGCCGCTTTAACGAGAAGCTCATGCTCAGCGGTATTTACAGCATGATTCACGAGGCGGGGCATGCGCTGTATGAGCTTGGAGTGCCGGAAGACCTGCAACTAAGCGTACTTGGTGAGGCGGCCTCCATGGGACTTCACGAGAGTCAAGCTCGGCTCTGGGAAAACACTATTGCCCGCAGCCGTCCATTTTGGACCTACTTTTTTCCGCGTCTCCGTCGGTACTTCCCCGAGCAACTCGTAAACATCGATCTGGAAGACTTCTATCGCCGGATCAATCGAGTGCGCCCGTCGCCGATTCGGGTAGATGCGGATGAGCTTACCTACAATCTGCACATTATCCTCCGCTTCAACTTGGAGCGCGACATTATTGCTGGTCGGCTTCGTGTCGACGACATACCGGAAGCGTGGCGAGAAGAGTCGCGGCGACTCCTCGGCGTAACGCCCGAACGGGATCGAGACGGGGTGCTGCAGGACATTCATTGGTCCACGGGTGACTTCGGATACTTTCCAACGTACGCGCTGGGAAACATGTACGCCGCACAGTTCGCGTCGGCGCTTCGACGTGACGTGGTGAACCTCGACCATGCCCTCAGAGAAGGTGAGCTGAACGTCGTGCTGCAGTGGCTTCGTCGCAACATTCACGCTCACGGCAGTGTCATGACGACTGAGGAGTTGTGTAACCATGTCACCGGTGAGTATCTCAATCCGCAATACTTCCTCTCGTACATTCGAGAAAAATACCGGGACCTGTATGGACTACCTTGACGTTCTCCTTCGTTCGCCTCGCTTCTGGACGTTTTCGGCCGCGCTCTTTGCCGGTGGTGGTCTCAGCCGACTCGTCATGCTGGTGTTTGCGGGCGATCGTCGGGAGCATCTTCAACGACGGCGGCTTACCGTCTTCATGCTGCTTCTGGCGTTCGCGATCGTCGCCTATACACTCGGGATCTTCCTCCCACCGGCCTACGGCATTCTGGCGGCTCGCGTGCTTCTCTTCGGCGCCGGGGCCTTGGGAGCCTCACTGCTATTCTTTTCGCTGTTTCGCTATTTCTTTGCGCCGTTGGTTGTCATGGTGATTGTCGGGACCGTGGCCGGAATATACGTAAACGTGCCGTGGATGCCGGTGTACTCCGAGACCGAGTTGGCGACCGCGCGTGTGATCGGACTGGAAGGTGAGCGCTTCAGCATCGAAGTTACCCTAGCGGCGTCCAAAGACGGACGTACCTGGCTTGTTGACGGCACCGGCAATTCGCTAGCGGCGTCGGTTGAGATCGTACGATACCACCCGGCCTACTTCTTTCTTGGCCGGCGGACAGCGGCGCGTCTCGTCGGACTCGAGGCGTATCGTGAAGAGGCTGTCGAGGACGAAGCTCGCTGGATGAGCGCGGCCAGTTACCGAGTCGAGGAGCGCTTCCAGCGCGTGACACCGCGGCTACGGCAACCGG
>CAYFQV010000069.1:10744-15783 GCA_964345195.1 uncultured Spirochaetaceae bacterium | reverse complement strand
GTGCGTGCAGGTGCTCTCCGGCGCCCAGAGTCACTATGTGTGGAAGGGCAGACCGGAGGTCGACCGTGAGAGTCTCCTCTTCCTCAAGACGCGGAACGAATACCGGGATCGCATTATCAGCTATTTGAAGGCGCACCATTCCTACGAAGTTCCGGAGTTCCTCCTATTCGCCGTGGATGATGGACACCCGGACTATCTGAAGTGGATGGGGGAAATCCTACCGTCCTAGGCGTGCCTCGAGGAACGAGAACGACATGCAAGACGACTCACTCGACGAGAACCTGTTTCCACGGGACCTTCGTCAATTCGACCTCTTCGATGCCGAGGAACAGCGGGCGACCGCCATGCTGGAGTGGACTCAGTCGGAAGATGGTGTAGATGTCTCGCTTCGCGGGGGTGAGCTCCGTGTGGCGCCGCACGGCGAGGACATCATGCGCATTGTCCTGTCCTCCGCATCCGGTGCAGATGCGGCGTCCATTTCGGATCCGCCGAGATCGCCGCTGGATATGCCGCCGTCCTATCTCCTGGTTCACGAAGACCGCGCGGCGGAGACGGCTGCCGGAGCAGCCGGCGGTGAAGATTCGCCGCCGACGCCCACGGCGGTGACCGTCGCCGAGGGGCAGGAGACCCTCGTGATTGAAACTGGGCACTTTTCACTGCAACTGGACCGAGGGAGCGGCATGCTGACCCTCAGCCATGAGGCGGCGGGAAGGATTCTGCAGACGAAATCCGACCAAGCGTTCCGTTGGAGTCGCCGAGGAACCGCCCTCGATATCGAGCTCGGGGACGGCGTTGCGGTTTACGGTTTGGGGGAGAAAACCGGCCATCTGGACCGGCGCGGACGGAGCTACCGGATGTGGAACGCAGACGAGCCGACACATTTGCCCAACCGCGATCCGCTCTATCAGAGCATCCCGTTTCTGCTCATGCCGATTGAGGAGCCGCAGGCCGACGGAAGTGGGTGGATGGGCCTCCTCCTGGATGCGCCGGGATCCTCCTGGTTCGACGTCGGTGAGCGTGACGGCGCGGTCTTGACCGCCGCGGTGGAAGATCGTCGCCTTCAGGCCTACGTGATGGCCGGGCGATCGCCCGGAGAGGTGCTTTCCCGTTACACCCGCTTAACCGGCCACGCGCCCTTGCCGCCGTTGTGGGCGCTCGGCTACCACCAGAGTCGCCACAGCTATACCCCGGCCGACCGTGTCCGCGAGATCGCGGACAATCTGCGGGCGCGTAAGCTGCCCGCGGATGTCATCCACCTGGATATTGAGTACATGGATGGGTACCGCGTGTTCACCTGGGATCCCGTGGGATTTCGCGATCCCGCGGGCCTGATCCGGGAGCTCGCCGAACAGGGTTTTCACGTCGTCACCATAGTGGATCCCGGCGTGAAGGTGGATCCGGACTACGCCGTGTATCGACAGGGTTTGGAACTCGACGCTTTTTGTCGTACGGAGGCGGGGGAGCTCTACGAGGGCCGGGTGTGGCCGGGCAGCGCGGTGTTTCCGGACTTCTCGAATCCGCTAACACGCGCCTGGTGGGCGGATAAGCACCGGGCGCTCTTCGATCTCGGTGTCTCCGGAATCTGGAACGACATGAACGAGCCGTCCGACTTCACCGGTGATTTTATCCGGCGGCCCGAGCTCACGCCGCCGTCGAGCGTCATGATGAACGGAGACGGTTACCCGCGCAGCATGGACGCCTACCACAACGTCTACGGAACGCTCATGTCCCGCGCCACCCGCGCCGGGGCTGAGAATGCGCGGCCGGGGAAACGCCCCTTCGTGCTCACTCGGGCCGGATCTGCGGGGATTCAGCGATTCGCCGCGGTTTGGACCGGTGATAACCACAGCTGGTGGGAGCATCTGCAGGCATCTATCTCCATGCTTCTCGGAATGGGCCTATCCGGTGTCGGCTTCGTTGGGGCGGATGTCGGTGGATTCCAAGATAGTCCTACGCCGGAGCTCTACGCGCGGTGGATTCAGTACGCCGCGCTCACGCCGTTCATGCGCACGCATACCTCCTCGAATACCAGGAATCAAGAGCCCTGGAGCTTCGGCCCGGAGATAGAGAAGATCTGTCGGCGCTATTTGGAGCTTCGATACCGGCTCCTGCCCTATCTCTACAACCTCTTCTACCGGCACAGCCTCGACGGGACGCCGGTCATGCGCCCGCTTATGTGGCACTATCCGACCGATCCCATGGTCCGCAATCTCAACACGGAGTTCCTCCTCGGGGAGGCTGTTCTCGCGGCGCCGCTTACCCAGCCGGGGGCTCGTGCGCGTGCCGTCTATCTGCCGGCGGGGCGCTGGATGGACTTTTGGACGGGGCGGCGCTTCGACGGCGGGCGTCATGTGCTCGCCGAGGCGCCGCTCGAGCGCATGCCGATCTACGTAAAGATACCGGCGCTCATCCCCATGGTCCCGGTGATCCAATCGACGGCGGAGTTCCATGGCCGGCCCCTCGAGCTTTGGCTCTTCGGTGCGGATGAAGGGCGACCCTGCAGTCTCGACTACTACGAGGACGATGCCGACACCGTCGCGCATGCCGACGGCGCCTCCAGCATCTACACCATCACCTGGGATCCGGGTGAGGGCAATCCGGCCCCTGTGAAGGGCGGTTTGACCGTCGAGCCGCGGCGGACGGGCTTCAGCTCCCCACGGCCGCGCTGGGAGCTCGTGATCGCGGATGGGCCGACCCGTATAGATCTCGGCTTGCCACCGCGGGAAGAGCCGCGGCGCTACCCGGTCGAGCTGTAGGGACGCAGGGGCTAAAAGGGGAAAGCCGTGTCGCCACGGACCCGTGTCGCCGCGGAGCGGTATGCCCGATCCTATACAACGGCGACGGCCGTCACGATCGACGCCAGAGTTGCGCCCGCACAGCTCAAGAGATTCACGGTATCGTTGGTAATGCGCTGAAAGCCGCGTATCAGCAGGTTTGCGCCGGCGGAGCTCTCCGGCCTCTCGGTGTAGGCGCCGGTGCTGACATCCGTGTACTGGGCTTGAATTGTCGCGCCGAGGAAGCTGTCGATTACCGACCCGAGCAATCCACCGCCTATCATGAGGGCAAGTGCGGTTACCGGTGCAAAGGGCTGATCGCCGACGACCGGCCCCACCAGGACGTAATAGAGGCCGATGAAGCCGGCGCCGCCGGCGGAGGCGAGGAATCCGAGGGGCGATACGCCGCCGCTGGCACCGGGCGGTACGGGCTTGCCGGTCCGGATCGACACGGGCTGCCGGCGGCTCAGGATTCCCAGCTCACTGGCCCAGGTATCCGCGTTTGCGGCGGCGAAGGAGACCGCCGCCGCGAAGAGGAAGCCCGGCCATCCGGTCACGCCGTAGAGGATACTGGTCACGAGGCCCATTCCGGCGTTCGCGATCACCTGCTCGGCATCCCGGGTGTCACCTTTGCTGTGCATGGCCGTTGCGCGGCGTTTGCGGTCGGGTGCGATCTTTCCGAGAGCGGTCGAGCTGAGGAAGAAAAGCATCAACAGGCCCCAGGCGAAGATTCCTCCGCCGGCCAGGATGCCCGCCCCGAGCACGAATCCGGCAAGGCCGCCGTTCGCGGTCACTGATCCGCGCCGATACGCCCACAGGGCCGCCCCGGCATTAAGAATCACTGCGACGGCAATGCGCACTCCAATGCTCATGCGAATACTCCGTAGAAGAAAAGGCTTGTGAGGATCGGCACGGTGAGGTTGTCGAGGCCGAAGGGGGTTAGGTATTCGATCGTCATGGCGACAACGCCCGTGCTTAGCGCCGCGAGAATGATCGAGCCGCTGAACTCGGGTGCAACGCTCGCGACCGCAAGCGTGACCAGTGAGGAGGCGACGCCCATGGTGACACTTCCGACGAAGCTCTTATGACTGTGAAAAACCGTCTCGTGAGGTCGGCCGAAGTGAGAGCCGAAGAGGGACGCAAGACCGTCGCCGTAGCCCATGACTAGAATTCCTATGGCGCCGACATACACCGGCATGGGTCCGCCGAAGCTGAGGGCTACCAGCACCAACAGCGAGATCGGAAAGTAGACCGTGCCGAGGTTGCCCTCGGTATCCTCGGTATCCATGGCCGTCACCAGCCGTCGGCGGTAGGATAGATAGTTCAGGATAATGAAAGCGACGGGGCCCACGAGGGCGGTCCATACAATCTCGTGAAAGGCCATTGCAATGAGCCACCAATGCGCCACGCTGATGTGGATGATCTTGCGAGCTACCCCCGGCGACACGGCCTGTCGGCGCACAAGTAGCTGCGCCGCTCCAATGACGGTGAAAATGAATAGAAAGGCTAAAACGATTCCAGCAAGCTCCATGCACAGGCTCCCTCACGGCTTGTTCTGTTCGGCTCTTGAACCGCCGTAAGCATATTGAAATCCTTCCGTATAGACAATTCGAGGAGATCCGCGCAACATGTATGATTGGAGTCGGAAAAAATGGGGAGTCGGCAATGCGTTTTAGAGTATTCGACTACGTCGCGTTTCTATTGGCGGTCATTGTGGTAGTGGCGTTCTCGGTCTACGCCTACGGTGGAGGAGAGCAGGGAAGCGTCGCCCGCATAGAGACTGAAGAGGCGGAGTTCGTCTACACCCTCCAGGAGAATCAGGAGTTCGACCTTGCCGGCCCTCTCGGAGAAACACACGTACAGGTAGTTGATGGACGGATTCGGGTGACCGAGTCACCGTGCCGGGAGAAGATCTGCATTGCCGCAGGGTGGGCGTCTCAGTCCGGGGAGTGGATCGCCTGTCTCCCGAATCGGATCTTCATTCGACTCGAAGGCGGCGAATCACAATCGGTTGACGCCCAGACTTTTTGATCGGCCCTTGTCGTCACGCCGCCTTTAGTCTTCGACCGCAAGCGACTCTTCGCTATATTGGCTGTTTGTAATCTCTAATACGGCGTCCATACCCTCGGTCATATAGACCTCATGCTCATGTGTCACGAACGCTGCTTCGACCCCTTCCATGTTGCGAATGAAGGGAAGGCCCTTCTCGTGACCCATTACGTACACGGCCGTTGCCAGCGCGTCGGCGTCGATTGAGTCCTCCGA
>CAYFQV010000069.1:8424-10644 GCA_964345195.1 uncultured Spirochaetaceae bacterium | reverse complement strand
AGGATTCGGCGCGCCTCGTCGGCGGCGTAGCCCTTGGCGATGGCGCCGACATCGATCCCCATGCCTTCCTCCGGCAGGTAGATCGTTTGCTCCTCCGGGTTAAGCTCCACCTTCCGATAATCCACGAGCTCCAGACGCTCCGCAACAGCTTCCTCCGAGGGCACGGCGGCGTCCGCGGTGCCAATGCCCCACAGCTCAACTAATGGGTAGATGGTGAGGTCGAAAGCGCCCTCGGTGAGACGTGAGTATTCGAGAGCTTCCTCTACGACCTCGAAGGTGTCGGCGGAAACGGCAACCGGTCGAACGCCGGCGTTCCGATTCACCTCGAGGAGCTCCGTGGTATCATAGTCGTCCGTGCTTGTGCTCATTCTCTGTTCAATCTCTTTCACGCGGTCGAACACACGTTCGTAGATCCCGTCGGGTGGGTCCTGGTAGATGACAACCTGAACTGTGGTGCCGAGAAGCAGCTTGCCCTCTCGGACCGGCTCTACGGTCTCGTCGGAGCATCCGGAAAGGCCGAGAATGGAAACAAAGAGCATCATTATCGATAAAATCCCGACGATACGGCCACCGGACGGCTGTGCAAAAGGGTGCAAAAGGTGTACCATCAGTTTTACTACTATCACAGTCAGTATTCCTTTGAAAGGGGAGATTCATGGCCGAAAAGACACGCGTGGTTGTGCTTGGTGGCGGTTACGGTGGTGTTGAAGCCACTAAAAAACTCTATAAGCACTTCAAGAAGAACGACGAGGTGGACATCACCATTATCGATAAGAACCCGTATCACACCTTGATGACCGAATTGCACGAGGTAGCGGGCTCGCGCACGGAGCCGGAGTCGGTGCAGGTCAGCTTTGCGAAGATATTCGCGGGTAAGCGAGTGAACGTCAAGGTTGACGAAATACAAACCATAGATTTTCACAATAACAAGTGCATCTCCAAGATCGCCGAGTATCCATACGATTATCTGATCATCGGGGCCGGCGGTGAGCCGGAGTTCTTTGATATTCCCGGGGTTCAGGAGAACAGCTTCACCTGCTGGTCCTTGGAAGATGCCGTGCGCATCCGCACCCACGTGGAGGACATGTTCCGCGAGGCGGCGAAGGAGCCCGACGCCAAACGTCGCCGTCGGCTGCTTACCTTCGCCATTGCCGGTGGCGGCTTCACCGGCGCGGAGTTGGCCGGCGAGCTGCTTGAGCGCAAAGAGGTGCTGTGTCCGAAGTACCACATTGCCGAGGATGAGGTGCGCATCATCTTGATCGAGATGATGGACAGCATTCTGCCCATTTTTCCGGATCAGTTGCGCCGCAAAGCCAGCCTATATCTGCGGAAGAAGGGCGCCGAAATCATGCTCAATTCGCCGATCACCAAGGCCGAAGAGGGGCGCCTCATTATCGCCGACGAGGAAACGATCGAGGCGGACACTTTCGTCTGGACTGCGGGTATTCACGGTTCGGAGTTCACGTCCAAGATCGAACTGACCAAGGGTCAGTGTGCACGGGGTACCGAAACGGAAGCCTCGACGGTTGAAGGTATTCACGGTATGGCCGGCTGTGATTTCGAGGAAGAAGAGCGCTACGTCGTCGGGGAGCGCGGGCGGATCCAGGTCAACGAGCACATGCAGTCGGTGGACTTCGACAATGTCTACATGGCCGGTGACATGATCTGGTACATCCACAATGAAAAAGTGGTTCCCCAAATCGTCGAGACCGCTTTGCAGACCGCCGAAGTGGCCGCGGAAAACGTAGCCGCGGAGATCGAGAAGAAAAAGCGCAAGAAGACCTTCAAGCCGAACTATCACGGCTTCATGGTTTCGCTAGGGGGGCGCTACGGTGTGGCACATGTGCTGGGTAGCCTCTCGTTCACCGGCTTCATGGCGATGGCCGCCAAACACCTGATCAACTTGCACTACCTATTCGGCTTGGCGGGTATCAACGCGGTGTGGGAGTACATGCAGCATGAGTTCTTCACCATTCGCGACCGCCGCTCATTCATTGGCGGGCATCTTGCGTGGAGAATTCCGAATTACTGGGCGCTTCCGCTGCGTATTTGGTTGGGAGCAAAGTGGTTAACCGAAGGTATCAAGCACATCCGCACCGGCTGGCTGAATCCCGGTGAAGGGGGGATCTTCAATCCCGCCGCATCATCGGTCTATCTCCCCGGTGTAAGCTTCGGAGATGCCGCAAGCTCGGCCTCACCGGAGTGGGAAGGCGGCGGTGA
>CAYFQV010000069.1:6095-8324 GCA_964345195.1 uncultured Spirochaetaceae bacterium | reverse complement strand
GCCGAGGCCGCGGGGCAAGCCGCAACCGACTATGGCGAGCCGTTGATCGAAGCCCTTGGAATCTGGACCTGGTTCGCCGAGAACGTACTGAGTGCCGCGCCGGCTCTCGCCTTCATCATGCAGGCTTTGGTTGTGCTCGCACAGGTGGCAGTCGGGCTGGCCCTGATCGGTGGACTCTTCACATTTCTCGCCGCCGGCGCGTCGATCCTCATGGGGCTTGCGTTTATCGCCTCGGGTTGGGGAAATCCGGAGCTGTTGTGGTACTTCTTCGCATCCATTGTCATGCTCGGTGGCGCCGGCCGCGGACTCGGCTTGGACCACTACGTCATGCCGGCTCTGCACCGCTGGTGGAATCGAACACGCTTTGCTCATAAGACGTATCTATACACCGGCGAGCCCCGGCTGAAGAATTAGGCCGGCGGAAGACCAAACGAGGACCATGGACCTTGCACAGGCGACCGGCGGGACGGACGAGCCCGCCGGTCGCGCCGACGACTCACCAACACAACGTTTTTGGGCGGATGTGCCCGCTATTCGCGAGGACCTTGCGGCGGTTCAGAAGATCATTAGCGAAACCGCCCACAACGCCTCCACCGGGATACAGCCCAGTTTGTCTTCTACGCTTGGGAATACGGGCAAAATGCTGCGCCCGGCCCTCGTGCTCCTCTCCGCGCGAGCAGGACGGTATCGAACGTGGAGCCGACCTGCGGGAGGTCGACAGGCTCGTGATCGACACGGTTCCCACTCAGAACGCTCCCGGCCCGTGCCGCCGGTCCGGGCCTCATGGAGAGGCAGGCTCCAGGCGCCGCGAGCATTTGATTCCGCACCGCCGGAAAAGATGTACCGGATTTCCGCGGCGGTAGAGATCCTCCACATGGCGACACTCATTCATGACGATGTGATCGACGCCGCCGAGTCTCGGCGCGGCCGCCCGGCGACCCACGTCACGGAGGGTAACAAGCGGGCAGTGCTCATGGGAGACCTGCTGTTCAGCTCGTGCTTCTCGTTATTGGCCGAGGATGCCACCATGGCGAATGCGCAACTGCTGTCTCGGGGCGTGCAGCGCATCTGTGAAAGCCAGATCGATGAATCCGTGCCCGCCTCGAGAGGACCGCGAACTCCCCGAGAGTACTTCAGACAAGTTGCAGCAAAGACGGCGCTTCTCTTTGCCCTAAGCTGCCATGTCGGCGCAAGCGAAAGCGACGTCATTGACAGTGATGCTCAGCCGCTGCGGCGTTTTGGCTACGACCTGGGGATGGCGTTTCAAGTTGTTGATGATCTTTTGGACTTAAGCGGTTCAGAGGAGGAGCTCGGAAAACCCGTCGGCACGGATCTCAAATCGGGATTGCGCACGCTACCTCTTATCTACGCCCTGGAAAACGATGACGGGAGTTTGGGGGAACGCTTGCAGCGCCGCGTCACGGACGCGGATGTTCCGGTGGTGCTATCAATGATTCGAGAGCGCGGGGGTATCCGGCGTGCTCGTGCCGTGGCGGAGCGCTATACGGAGCGAGGCAAACACGAGCTCGCGCGGCTTCAGCCCTCACCTGCTCGAGATACGCTTTCTCGGCTCTTAGATCTCTCACTTACCCGTCGCAGTTAACGCGCCTCCGGCGGTAGTGCCGTGAGTCGGCCGAAGCTGCGGAATAGATGACTCGATAGCCACGCCTCCGGTTTGATATACCGGTGACTCTTCATTCGCATGGGTGAGTTTACCAGGAGCGTGCCGTTGGACGTCTGAGCCTGATAGGTATCGGGCTTCCGCAGGTTCATTCGGGCGGTGACAACTCCGCGCCGGTAGTTGTGATGAACATAGCTTATCTGACCATCCGGGCTCACATCCACGACGATACCCGCATGCGTGAGTGGGTCTCCCCACTTGCCGTCCGCATTGTGATCATAGGTGTTGTCCCAGAAGATGATATCTCCCGGTTGGGGCCTGTCCACCGGTGCAACGAGCTTGTAGCGCTCGGCAACAGCGTATAGTCGAGCCACCCCGTTGCCCAGCTCCTCGGAGAAAGCGGGCTGCAAGTCGATTCCCGCCTTGTAATAGCTTGCAAGAACGACGCCGGTGCAATCGCAACGGAACCCCTTGTTGCCGACGTACAGCATCTCCGGGTTTTGCCCGACGAAGGAACGTGCCGCCTCCGCAACCCTGCGTTGAATGGAGGAAGCCTGCCCATCCTCGGCGCGCTGCAGCCCGGCCCCTGAGCCGGCCGAGCCGGGTCC
>CAYFQV010000069.1:0-5995 GCA_964345195.1 uncultured Spirochaetaceae bacterium | reverse complement strand
CCTGCCCATCCTCGGCGCGCTGCAGCCCGGCCCCTGAGCCGGCCGAGCCGGGTCCGCCTTTCCCGAATGTACCGCCTGTGCCGCCCTGGGAAGTGGCCGAGCCGGGTCCTAGCGTTGCACAGGCGCTGAGAAGAAGGATCAGCATGAAGCCGGCAATGGATAATTCGGCAAATAGGATTCGCTTAGTCATATTCCTTTAGTGTATCGGCATGAAGATCGCATTTCCAGCAACGAGCGCTTATGTACGATGGCGGTGTAACCAGCTTACTCCATAGTCGACGCAGGCCCGAAGTGCGAATAGGTAGCAGTGGGCTTTTCCAACCGCGCCTTGACGAACATCCGCACGTCGATGTTTGACGAAATCACGCCCCAGATTCTCGAAATCAGAACTATCAATGTTGATGTCCGCGAAGCCCTTCCATCGCCGGTGTCCGTCCATCAGGACGGGGGCATGCCGGGTAACGAGCTCTTTGCGCCGATAGTCGGCCCGGTGCTCGGCAAGGTGGAAGGCGGTGTTGGAGCCGAAGCCGGCGCCGAGCAGAAGGACATGGGCATCTGCATCATACATTCGGCCCAGCGGGGACTCGTCACCGAGGCCGAAGTCGAGTGGGTGTTCGGCACTTATCTGCAGAGCTTGGTCTCCCATGGCGGCAAAGGAGAAGTGCGGATGCCCACTGCGCACCGCGTCCGGGTTGGTGCGGAACGTCTCGGCAATTCGGCCCATACCGGCGGAGGGGGTATTCTCAACCCGAAACGGCGGCATGGACCTTCGGATCTCTTCCCACCAGGCTACGGGAACGGCGGGCTTCGTCCAGGTTTCTGGGTCGGAGAGGTGGGTGGTTTGTGTCGGCATGACGAGCGTTCCATAGCTGCGAACGCTCTCTTGCAGCGCCTCGATTACCGCTTGTTCTCCACCGCACACCCAGCCCAATGAGCTGAGTGAGGAGTGAACAAGCAGTACCGATCCCGCTTCAACTCCAAGCTCTCGGAACGCCGCGCAGAGGCGATCGACGGTAAGGGGATAGGGTGATTCCGTTACAATGCCGTGAAAACGTCCCACCTCGTCTCCCGTCGTCAAGCTTCCTCGCCTCGGGCCTTCGGCGTGTACGCCAAACCTACAAGGTAGACTTCGAACGACTCCTTTCGCGAGGCCGCCGGTTTTGTCTGACTCACCTTCCGAAATAGCGACCGCATGTCGTTGCGGAGGTGCTGCTCTGCGCCACCCTGAAAGATCTTTACGGCAAGGTTTCCACCCGGTCTCAGTACCGTGCCGGCGGTGTCGAGCACGCTTTCCACGAGTGCCTCCGAGCGAGCGGTGTCGACGGTACGATTGCCCGTCGTGTCCGGCGCCGCGTCACTGAGGACGGCGTCGTAGGGGCCCGGAGCACGGATCTTCTCAATGGTGCCGGGCTCCGTGAAATCCCCTTCGATCAGTGTGAGTCGAGACGCGTCACCGCTCGACTCACCATCGGCGTCGGCGGCGGAAAGGTGAATAGGCTTGATGTCACATGCGACGACACGACCGGCGTGTCCTACCAACTCCAAAAGCCGCTGTGACCAGCTACCCGGTGCCGCGCCCAAATCGAGCACCGCGTTTCCCGGGTGTATCAAGTCGAAGCGCCGTTGTAGCTCATCCAGCTTGTATACCGAGCGTGCCTGGTACCCCGCCGAGTGAGCCTTCCGCGAGTAGTGATCCTTCTTGCGCCCTCCGCTTTTGGCCACGCTTATCCCTCTGAGACTCGTGTTACGAAGTGTGAGACGGCGTCGGCAACGTGTCGCGGATGCTCCGCGGGGAGTGTGTGGCCGGAGTCCGGGACGCGTAGGACATTGAGCCCGGGAAGGGAAAGGGCCAGCCGCAGCAGATGGTCGTGGGTGACGTAGTCGTCCAGCTCGCCGGTCATTGCCACGACCGCGTGGTCGCCCTCTTCCAATGCGCGGCGCGAGTTGATGCGAGTGATCGCGGCGAGGCCCTGCCCGACGACACCCACCGGGTCTTGCCGCTCCGCCTCGGCGAGAAGCTCGGGATAGGGTGTGCCCTCTCCGGTTTTGCTGGACTCCGCGAATAGGCTCGGGAAGTAGTTCCGGACAAATCGCCGAAAGGCGCCTCCCTGGATGCGGCGTATTGCCTCGGACAAGCGCAGGATCTCTTGGTCCTCCACCGGCCCCGGGGCGGCGTTGCAGGCTAGTACGCCGCGGATGCGCTTCGGTTCTCGTTCAGCGGCACGAAAGGCGACGTGGGCGCCGAGCTCATGACCGCAGAGGACCGTCTGTTTGAGTTTCAACTTGTCCAGGACGGCCATGAGATCATCAACGTAGCTCTCCAAGGTGTACTGGCCGGAGCCGACGTCGCTGTTGCCGGCACCGCGCAGATCGTAGCTAACGGCGCCTATGGAGGGCTCGAGCAGGGGAATCACCGCCTTCCATACGCTGCTGGTGAGCAGAAATCCGTGAATGAAAACCACTGAAGCGCCTTTCAGCTCGCCGTGTACGTCCGTGGAAATGCCGTGTATGTTCATGCCTTCTGCAGGATACGGAGCACACGCCAGTCCTGCAAGCGTACAGCTCAACCGTACTGCTTGACCGGGGCCTAGGCGCTCCGTATTGTGTATCCAATGTCGAATCGCAACGCCCTACGGCGCCCATTGCCGTACAACCACTACCACGCCTCGTTTATTCTCATCGGCGTCAATGTGCTCGTGTATCTCATTACCACGGTTTCGCCTTCGGCCATCCAGTACCTGGCCATGAATCCCGTACTCGTGCTCCGGGAAGGATGGTGGTGGCAGCCCTTCTCCTACATGTTTGCCCACGGCGGGCTGACTCACATTCTCTTCAACATGTTGGGCTTGCTCTTTTTCGGTACACAGATTGAGCGCCGAATGGGTAGCAACGAGTTCTTGCTCTTCTACCTCGTCACCGGTCTTCTTGCCGGTCTCTTCTCTCTCGGTTTCTACTGGATTGCCGGGAGCATGCGCGTGTTTCTGCTCGGCGCGTCGGGCTCCGTCTTTGCGGTTCTGCTTGCCTTCGCAACCTTCTTTCCCAGCGCCATGATCTACATCTTCGGAATAATCCCCGTGCGAGCGCCGATCCTGGTGCTTGGATACACAGCGTTGGAGCTTTTCGCTCAGATGTCGGGCGGAGGGGGAAACGTTGCTCATCTGACGCATTTGGCCGGTTTCTTCTTCGCCTTTCTCTACTTCGTGCTGCGTTTCGGCGTGAACCCGATTCGCGTCATGCTTGAAGACATGCGCCGATAGCCGCCGGCGCTCGAGCGAGCGCGGGACAGCGACGCTTCGCGGTCATTATGCTCGCCCCTGCAAGAGCCGAAAC
The DNA here is from genome assembly GCA_964345195.1 of uncultured Spirochaetaceae bacterium. GTDB lineage: Bacteria > Spirochaetota > Spirochaetia > DSM-27196 > PWMO01 > CAYFQV01. Next base: position 2,665 of record CAYFQV010000069.1, on the reverse strand, counting down.
AGTAAGTATGCTGAGGCTCAGGAAGCCGACGGCGGCCGCCTTCATGTTGTTCTGCGCCACGCTGTGCATGTCTCCGGCTGCATGGGGCCAACAGAACCGCGTCGATTCCCACCTATATATGACTCTCTGGGTAAGTTTAGAGCCGGCGATCGCCGGCGGCGAGCCCACTCCGCGTACGGAGGAGCGAGCCTCGGAACTGCTGTTCACTGAGGCGCGTTTCGTCTTGAGCGGCATGATCTACGGATATCGCTACGAGTACGTGCCGTCGGATCGTGAGCGGCAGATTCAGGAGGCCTTCTCACTCACTCAGCGCGCCGAGATCCAACGAGGAGATCCCCGTCTGGAAGCGATCGACGGATACAGCGAGGACAAGCGCGTCTACACGCAGTTCCTCTACCGGCTTGCAGCGTTTCAACGGGATTGGCTCACAAGCTGGCAAAGCAGCGCGGTATCGCGGGTTCAGGCCTCCGGATCGGTTCCCTGGTGGGACGGCCACGAGAGCAAGCTTTCCGCGATTGAAGAGGCCGTGAAGGCGGCGATTCGGCGGCACCTGCAAAGTGTCGTCCGGAACAAACCCCGGCGCTCCCGGGGCTCCGTCTTGCTAAGCGAAGCGCCGCGCATCTTTGTCGACGCCGGTCGGTACCGCGCCGAGGTTACGATTCGCATCCGCGTAGACGAGATCGAAGGTTACGAGCTGTACTAAGCCGGGGCCCCCGCGGCCGGTCGGGCCCGCCGCCTTCGCGCCTACCGCGGCCGCCGCGCCCGCTTATGTCAGGCGGGCGCGGATCTCCGCACTCACGTAATCCAGGACCGCCACGGTTATGGCAATGAACCATACCGCAATGCCGGCGGAACTGTAGTCCAGCAGACGAATGTACTGCACCAGCAGGAAGCCGATACCACCACCGCCGACAAGACCGATGACCGTGGACATGCGCACGTTAATGTCCCAGCGGTAGATCGAGAAGGAGATGAAGGGCGATATCATCTGCGGAATCACCGCAAAGACAATGGTCTGGATTCCGTTCGCTCCCGTCGCCTGAATGGCCTCGATCGGCCCGTGGTCAATGCCCTCGATCGCCTCGGAGTAGAGCTTGCCCAGGGCGGCGATCGAGTGGAGCGTCAGGGCAACGATACCCGCGAACGGTCCAAGGCCGACCCACACAACAGCAATGAGCGCCCAGATAAGCGGCTCGATCGATCGCACAATGTTCAGGATGGTCCGGGTAATGTAGTAGATCGTCATGGTAAGGGCGGAACCGCCCATGATGTTCCGCGCGGCGAGGAAGCTGATCGGCACCGAGAAGATAATGCCGAAGAAGGTCGCCATCATCCCCATGAAGATGGTCTCCACCATGCGGCCGATCGTGAGCTTCAGCGGCTGACTCGGCAGAGGCGGTCCCGTCTCGGAGGTCTGCCGCGCCATGACGCGGTGGATCTGGTCCCCCCGAGAGCTCGGCGGAACAATACGATAGGGCATGATCACATCTATCTCGAAAGAGCCGTTCTCGTCGGTCATGACCGAGACGTACTCGCCCTCCTGGCGGATCCGGAACTCGTTGCCGATCGGGTCACGCCACCAGATCTCCGTTTTGATGTTCGGATCGAAATTCTCACCCCGGAGGCTGAGCTCCGTGCCGGGAATAATGCGCCCTTCCTCGTCCTGCGTGGAGAGCTCACCCTGCCGGGGATCCGATGTGAGGTACGGATCTCCCTCCTCCCGATCCGGCATGGGCGGTACCGTACCGTCGTCGCCAATGAGAATCGGCACGTAGGCCGATACGCTTGTCGTCTCGTAGCTTATCGCGGCCTCCCAGGGCCAGAGTACTCGGGATAGCGGTGGAAGCGCGTCCGGGGCTTCACGGATCATGCGTCCGATATCGATTTCACTGATTTGCCAGCCCAAGACAAAGAAGGTGCCCAGCACGGCCACGAAGACGCCGGAGCGACGCTTCTTTCCGTAGCGGGCGCAGCGGTAGCCATCCAGGATGTTCACAAGCCAGAGGAGCACCAAGAATACCAGCACCAGAATCACGAAGCTTCCTTCCAGATCGAGGGCCTTCGTAACTTGGTCGGCGAACTCGTCCTCCCGTCGGGCAATCTCTACGATCCGCCACCAGTAGATCATTAGGGAGGTTCCGACGGAGGCGAAAATAAGGAGTCCCCGGCTGACCTGTTTGGCGAGCAGCTGGCCGAGGCCGGGGATGACTGCCGACAGTACCGCGGCAAGCGGGGGAGACACTGAACCGTTCACGGGTGTCCGGCCCCCCGATCCCCGGCCCGAGGAGCTCCGGGTGGAAGCGCTGCGCGTGTTTTGATTACTCATCGCCTTCCTCCACGCTGCGTTTGGCCGCGCTGACGCGCTCGGCCTCCTCTCCGTAGATCTCCTTGAACTCCTCGTCCGTCATCTTGCGGATGTCGTCGCGATTCCCCTCGTAGACGACTATGCCGTCTCGAAGCCCGATTACCCGAGTTGCGTAGCGTTGCACGAGGTCCAGGTAGTGGAGGCTGCAGACCACGGTCATTTTGTCGTCGAGATTGAGCTTTTCCAGGTATCCGAGAATCGTATGTGCCAGCACCGGATCAAGGCTTGCCACCGGCTCGTCGGCGAGAATCACCTCGGGTTCCTGCATGAGCGCTCGGGCAATGCCCACCCGCTGCTGCT
>CAYFQV010000068.1:3117-16004 GCA_964345195.1 uncultured Spirochaetaceae bacterium | reverse complement strand
GCCCTCCCAATAGCCGAAGTGAGACGGAACCGGCGGGGTGGTGACCCGCGGAATCAGCGTCCGGTATACTTCCCGCAACATGCTGAGGTGTTACAGATCATGAGTTCCGCGCATCGCCATGGATCTCACCGCGGCTCCCTTCGCCGAGTATATTCCGACAACTCCATACGCAGACATTCGTCAGTCGCGACAGTGGGGCTTCGACGTCGTGCACGTGCCCTTCCAGGAAGCGATCATCTCTACCCGCGATGTCGGAGGCTCCATGATGGCCATCTCGGCAACCTCGGATAATCCCGAAAAGGTTATGGAGTTCATTACGCTTATGAACACCGACCCCTAGCTCCGAAACCTCGTTGAGTTCGGCATTGAAGGTGAACACTGGGAGTTTGTTGATGAGGAAGCCGGCGTCATCACCCAGGATGGCATGACCAACTATGCGCCTACCGGCGGCTGGACACTCGGCAACCAGTTCATGAGCTACACCTTCCCCCAGACGCCGGAAGACAAGTGGGAGAAGTACGAGGAGTTCAACAACTCGGCATATACCTCAAGGTTGCTGGGCTTCCAGTTCGACACAGACCCCGTGGAGAATGAGTGGGCCGCGGTGCAGAACGTGATTTCCGAGTTTGAGGCGCCGCTGTTGACCGGTTCCGTGGAGACTGAGGAGTTCCTCCAGGACTTCCTTCAAAAACGTGACGCCGCCGGCTATCCCACCATTCAGGAAGAGATGCAGCGACAACTCGACGCGTGGCTCGAGGAGAACAAATAGCCACACACCGTCGCCGACCGGGCTCCGCGTCTTGGACGTCGAGCCACGCGGGCCCGGCCGGCCCTTTTCGTTTCGACATCCGCGACCGCGAGAGGGTGAAACCACAGACAGTGCATCCGTGGTCTATCGCCGTATAGCCCGAAAAGTCTTTTCCGGAGGGCTCTCATTTTGTTTGACAACACACTCGTTTCGTTTGCGAACTGAATCGTTTGAGAACGCACGTATTGAAGGTGACTGCATCCAGCGCGAGCCGGGTGTTTCGATCGCCGGAGGGATACTCGCAGGTTCACGGCCTGTTTGCGTGTTCAATTGCGCACATGGCATAATACGCTCCGAATTCCGGCGCCGGGCAATACAGGCGACGGTGGCAAGCGGTCCCGCTGGTGGCCGTGACAACGGTTACCAATCGGGGGGCGATCGGTGACACGCGAGAAAAGGCCGCGTATAAAGCGGTGTATACAGAGGAGGGTGTGCAGTGATTGAGGTTCAGAACCTCGTGAAGCGCTACGGCCGCCACACGGCGGTCGACGACGTGAGTTTCTCCGTAGGAACTGGAGAGGTTGTGGGTTTCCTCGGCCCGAACGGTGCCGGGAAGTCGACAACCATGAACATTGTTACGGGCTATCTTTCGGCAAGCTCCGGTACGGTAGCGATCGACGGCGACAACATCCTCGAGGCGCCGGAGCGCTGCAAGAGCCGGATCGGGTATCTACCCGAAAACCCGCCGCTATATACAGATATGACCGTTCGAGAGTATCTACACTTCGTCGGGGCGCTAAAGAAGGTTCCCAAGCCGCAGATTCGAAGCCGCATTGATCGCGGCCTGGAACGAGTCGGCATTGCGGAGGTACGGGATCGCCTCATCGGCAACCTGTCGAAGGGCTACCGCCAACGCGTGGGTCTGGCCCAGGCGCTAATGGGAGATCCGGAGCTGCTGATTCTCGATGAGCCGACCATCGGCCTCGATCCGCATCAGATCTTGGAGATCCGGTCGCTGATACAGTCCCTCGGTGAAGAACATACGGTAATTCTCAGCAGTCATATCCTCCAGGAAGTGAGCGCCGTCGCCAAGCGGATCATCATCATCCACGACGGCCGGATCGTAGCCGACGGCACCCCGGAGTCGCTCTCCCGGGACTTCGCCAAGGAGGGCCGCATCTACCTCAGAGTGGCCGGGACGCCCCAGGAAGTCCAAGAGGTCTTGCAGGGGCTGGACAACATTGGGGATCTGCAAGTGGCGCCCGGGGACGAGCCGGAGAGCACCGAAGTGCGCGTAACGGCCGGTGACGGGACGGATATCCGCACGCATATCTTCTACGCCCTGGCCCGGGCGGATAAGCCTCTGCTGCAACTGCAGAGCGAAAACCTCAGTCTAGAGGATATCTTTCTTAAAAGCACTATGGGTTCCGCCCTTGGCGCCGACCATAGCGAGCACATTTCACAGGGAGGGTAGCGCCATGTCGGCCATACTTCGACGCGAACTGCATCACTACTTCCGCACCCCCCTTGGATACATCTTCATGGGGCTCTTCTTGCTGGTAACGGGCTTCTTCTTCGCCTTCGGCAACATCTCCCAGGGCAGCCCGGACTTCAACGCCTTCCTCTCGAGTGTGTTGATCGTATACCTCTTCGCGATTCCGCTGCTCACCATGCGCCTACTATCCGAGGAGCGCAACCAGCGGACCGAGCAACTGCTTCTCACCAGCCCCGTTCGCCTCCTCGACATTGTCGCGGGAAAGTTCCTCGCCGCCTTCGTTGTATTCCTTATTACTCTCGCGGTCACCGCACTGTATGCGATTATCATTGCCGTGCACGGCGATCTGGCCGCTTGGGAGACGCTGGGGGCCTACATCGGCTTCATTCTGCTTGGGGCAGCCTTCATTGCGGTCGGACTATTCGTCTCGGCCCTGACGGAGAACCAGATAACCGCAGCCTTCTTCACCTTTTTCGTCCTCCTGCTGATTTGGCTGATCGACCCGATCCGCCGGATCGTCCCGGGGGAGGTCGGCTTCGGCGTAGCGTTTACGCTCGTCGCCGCAATTCTTGTAGGACTGCTGTTATACAGCAACACGCGCAGTGCGCTCATCGGCGGCGCCGGCGGCGGAGCAGGGGCTATCGCGGTTGCCGTCGTATTCGCCGTTGACCCGACCCTGTTCCAAGGGCTGATCGGAAAGGTCCTCGCTTGGGTCTCTTTACTCGACCGATTCCAGGACTTCGTCGTCGGCGTGATCAAGCTGGATGTCGTTGTCTTCTATTTCAGCTTTGTCGCCGTGTTCATCTACCTGACCATTCGAATTCTCGAGAAAAGGCGGTGGGCATAGTATGAAGCTTCGAGAGGTATTCAAAAGCCAAGCCGTACGCTACGGAGGCTACGCCTCCATCATGACCGTAATCGGCATTGCCTTCATCGTAATCATCAATCTCGTCGTCGGGCGGATACCAGCGCAGCTTGATCTGACGGAGAACCGACTCTTCACCCTCTCAGACCAGAGCTACGCAACCTTAGATGCGCTCGAACAGGATGTGACCGTGTATGCGCTCTATCGAAGCGGCGGGGAGCGCCGGAATGTCATGGAGATCCTGAGGCGCTACGAGGCGGCCTCGCCGCGCGTCGCTGTCGAAGTCGTCGACCCGGATCAGAACCCGACCTTCGCCGATCGCTACGGGGACGGGGAAGATCTCAGCCTCGGGGGCGTGGTCGTTGCCGGCGGAGAGCGCTCTCGAGTGATTCCGCAGGGCGACCTCCTGTCCTACAGCTCGCGCTTTCGTCAGGTGGCAGGCATCAACGTCGAGAGGGAAGTAACCAACGCCATCGCCTTTCTCCAGACGGAAAACGTTCCGGTGGTGTACGAGTTGGCGGGTCACCGGGAGCTTACCCTCAGTGAGCTCAACTTCGAGCAGCGCGTCGAAGAGGAGAACTACCGCGTCGAAAGCCTGAACCTGGTCACCGAGCCCGCGGTCCCCGAAAACGCAGCGATTCTCTTGGTCATGGGGCCCCAGTCCGACATCAGCGAAGACGAAGCCGGCAAAATCCAAGAGTTTCTCGATGCCGGGGGAAGCGCGCTTTTCATGGTCGACTACGGCTCGGGAGAGACACCGGTGCTCAACAGCATGCTCGAAGTATACGGCCTGCGCTTCCAGCGCGGCGTGATCGTGGAGCAACGCGAAAACTTCCACACGGGAAACGGCGTGCAACTCGTGCCGGATATCCAGGAGCATCCGGTAACCGCGCCCCTGAACGAAAACCGACTCCTCACCGTCATTCCGGCGGCACAGCCCGTCGAGGTCACCGAAGTCCGTCGCCGTGATCTGGAGCTGCAGCCCCTGTTCACCACCTCCGATCAGGCCTACCTTCGACGTAACCTCGAGAGCGGCTCACTTCGAAGAGAGCCCGAAGACAGCGACGGACCCTTTCACGTTGCCGTGGCTTCCTCGGCCCCGGGTGCTTCGCAGGACGAGCCGACCGTACGCATTGTGGCGGTGGGCTCCACCGGCTTGCTGGCACCGGCGGGTAACATGGGACTCATGCAGGGAAACGTGGAGCTCTTCCGTAACTCGCTGGCGTGGCTGCAAAATCGAGGTGAGCTCATCTCGCTCTCGCCAAAGAGCACACTCGAGTTTCCCATGCAACTCACCGGAATCCAACGACTGATCTACACCGGGATAGTGGTAATCCTCATTCCGCTTCTCGCCTTTGCCGGAGGCGTTGTTGTATGGCTGCGGAGGCGGCACAAATGAAGCGCTCGCTACGTTTGGTCCTGGCCACAGCAGCCCTCGTCGTCCTGCTCGCCGTCTACCTTCTCTTGAGCCGGAACGATGCCGCAGGGACCGCGTCCGGCGAGCTCTCGCAAGCGGGCGACGCCGACTCACCGACGCAGGCGGACGACTCGGCGCCCGCGGTGCTGATGGAGATCGATCGTGACCAGGTGCAAAGCGTTGAGCTTATCGGCGAGAACCGTCGGCTCACACTGCGGCGCAGGGAAGTCCCGCGGGCGTCCGCCGAGGGTGGCGACGCGCAGGACGGCGCTGAGGCCGAGACCGAAACGCATGTCCGCTATGTTCCGGACTATCCCGTTGAGATCGACCTTCGCGACGACGCGGTCGATCGCGTTGTCCGCAACGCCAGGAGTTTGCGGGCTCGGCGAACGATAGCGGAAGATGCGGAAGACCTCGCCGGCTACGAGCTCGACGACGAGAGTGCCGCCGTCGTACGGGTCACCACCCGCGAGGGTGGCGCACGGGAGGTGTTGATCGGCCGAAAGTTGCCGAGCGGACAAGGCTACTACGCCCGCCGCCCCGGGAATCGGACCGTGTACGCCCTCTCGACCGGCAACGCGGAACCTCTCCTATGGAGCCTCGCGGACATCCGTGATCGCAGCCTTCCGCGCATCGAGCCCGGGCAAGTCGAGCGGATGCAGCTTATAACCCCGAACGCCCGTATTCAGACGCTGCCGGTGGACCGCGAAGAAGAACCGATTCTTGCAATGTTCTCCAACCAGAAGTTGACCGAGCCCTACCGCATTGAGCGCCCGGCGTCCCCGGACGGCTTGAGCACCTATTTCCAAGATCTGCCGAGCTTCGAGATTGTCCGCTTTGTCGACGATCAAGCTGAGGATCTCGGCGCGTATGGATTGGCGAATCCCCGCTTCGAGTTGGACGTCTCGGATGCCACGGGCTCACGCCTGCATCTGCTCTTCGGCAACCCCGCCGACACTACCGGCGGCAATACCACGACCGCCGACACTGCGAGCGGCGACGCCCGGGGCCTCTACGCCAAGCGCCCAAACGAGCCGAGTGTCTTCGTCGTCAACGTGGACGCGGAAACACTCACTGAAGATGCATTCACCTTCGTGAGCAAATTCGTCCTCATTGTCGATATCCGCAACGTGCAGTCCTTCACGGTGCTCGCTCATGAAATGGGAGAAAGCTTCCGGGGCCGCATTGAGCCTAGCCCCGCGGAATCAGCCGGAACCGGCAATGACGGCCAAGAGCCTGTGGAGACCTTCTACTTCGAGGGTGTGGAGGCCGACGAAGACCCCTTCCGGGATCTGTACCAGGCGGTGATCGGCCTGACCTTCGACGCCGAGCGCCCGGAAGCGGTGGCCGGGACGCCGCCGCCGGAAGAGCGGGTTCTGACGCTTCGGTATCAGGTAGAGAAGCTGCCGAACTCCGAGTTGGTCGCGCATCTCACCAACTACGACCGGAACTTCTACGCCGTCCATCGCGACGGTGTGAGTGAGTTTCTAATCTCCAAGGCACAGGTGCGGGAAATGATCGAGAGACTTCGACGCGCCCGCGACCAGATTGCCGACACCGCCGACGGTGGTTCCAACTAATCAGGGGCCCGGATAAAAGCCCGACGAAAGAGAGACAGACCATGGAAACTAGGCCCGAGCTGCGCACCCGCATCCCCTGGACCCTCGACACCGCCTACTGCCATCACGGCATGCCCCTGTCCAACGGGGTCTTCGGCGCCCTGGTGTGGTTCGGACCCGCGGGATCCGCCGGCGACGGCGCCGCTCAAAGCGCTTCCGAACGCGCCGCTTCGCCCGGCGCCCCCGCGTCGCAGCACTCCCGGATCCGGATCACCATCAACCGCGGCGACTACTGGGACCGCCGCGGGGAGACCGAGTGGACCGAGCAGTGCTCCTACGACAACATCCGCCGCCTGGCCCAGGAAGATCGCGTCGATGAGATCCGGGCCCTCTTCAAGGCGGGCCGCGTAGGGAACACCGTGGGCCGCCCTACCAGACTGCCGCTCGGCCGTCTCGAGATCGATGTTGCCGACGACCGTGTGATCACCGCTGCGGAGCTCGACCTAGCAGCCGGAGAGGTCCGCGTGCTCGTTGGGGAGTCGACGACGATACGCGTTCGCGTGCTATACGAGGCACCGCTAGTAGTCGTTGCCGCTCCCAATGGTACCCTTGCCGGGACTCGACTGGTCCCCGCCCGGGACTTCCCGGCGGTGGCGGATGCGTTCGCCGCGCGGGCCATTCCGCCACAGCGGCCTCTCACCGCCGCTCGACCGAAGCAGTCCGAATCGACGCCGGCACCGACCCTCGAGGGCTTTGTGCAAGAAATCCCGGAGAACCCCTCCATCACCGTGGCCGCCGGCAAGAGGAGCGACGCCGGAGCCGAGACCCTGCTTGTGGCCGGCGCCGGTCTGGACGCGAGTGCCGCTGCGCGCGGCGGAGACGAAGCGGGCGGCGAGTCCGCCCGGCGCCCCTCCGTTCCGCGCGGCTACCCCGGTGACTACCGCGACCACGACGACCGGCCGGTCGAAACAGTGGTGGTCGAGACGCTCGAGAGACTCGCGCGGGAAGGCTACGCGGCCGTGACGCGGACGACCGAAGAGCGTTGGCGCGAGCTGATGGAGCAGACCGCGGCGGTAGACCTCGGCGACATCGATATGGAGCGGATGTATGCCCTCGGTGTCTACAAAATGCTGGGAAACTCCATGCCCGGCCGCGTGGCACCCTCTCTGCAGGGCCCATGGGTTGAAGAGCACCGCATGCCTCCTTGGAGTAGTGACTACCACTTCAACATTAATGTCCAAGAGTGCCTCTGGGCCGCCTATCCCGCCGGCCACCTGGATGCTCTGGAGCCGATATTCAGTCTGGTGGCCTCCTGGAAACCGGTGCTTCGTGAACGCGCCCGGATCTTCGTCGGCGTGGAGAACGGACTTCAACTCAACCACGCCGTCGACGACCGCGGCATGAGCATGGGCGGCTTCTGGACCGGCGCCGTGGATCCCGCAAACACGTCCTGGATGGCGCAACTCATGTGGCTATCCTACCGCTACTCCGGCGACACCGCGTTTCTGGCTGAGTACGCCGTACCCTTTCTAATAGCTGCCTTTCGCGTGTTCCGAGGCATGATGGAGGACGACGGCACGGTCTACCGCATTCCGCTGAGCATCTCCCCGGAGTACGGCGCCGAGGGTGACGATGCCTGGGGTGTGAACTCGAGCTTCTTCCTGGCGAACGTACACTTCCTCTGCGAGACGCTGGAACGCTGCCGCGCCGTCCTCCCGCAGCATAGCGATCTGCAGGATAAGGCGCTCTTCCGGGAGGTGGCGGACGTGCGGGAGCGGCTTCCCAGATACACCGCGGGCCGAGTGCCCGGAGACGCCCACATCTCCGGGCCGGAGATCTTTCTCTGGGAGAACCAGCATCTGGCACACAGCCACCGGCATCACTCGCACCTGGCGGGGATCCATCCCTTCGACGTGATCGATCCCGCGGATCCCGAGCACGCCGAGGTCGTCCGGCAGAGCTACCGCCGGTGGACCCGCATGGGTATGGGGGAGTGGTCGGGCTGGTCCATGCCCTGGGCCTCCATCCTGCACGGCCGGCTGGGCAGTCCGGAGATGGCGGTGCTCTCGCTCAGGATCTTCCGAGAGATCTTCACCATGCCCGGTTACAGCACTCGCCACAATTCCAACGGCGAGGGCTTTACCGTACTCTCCGGCGGAGACATTATGCAGTTGGAAGCCGCAAGCGCCTACTCCGCAGCTATCCTCGAGCTCTTCGTGCATACGGTCCGCGGACGTCTGCGTTTCTTTTCCGGTATTCCGGCCTCCATGCCGGACGTGGCCTTCCGTGGCATCCACACCGAGGGCGGCTTCGTTGTCTCCGGTCGGCGGCGAGATAGGAGCGGCGGCTCCCGGCGGCAGGACGAAAATGCCCTATCGGCGGCTCCCGGGTGGATCCGCATCCGCTCCATCAGGGGTGAGGAACTGCGTGTCGAGGTCCCGTGGCCACAGGGGGCTCGGCTGATCCGGGAGGCGGCGCCGCCGCCGGACGACGCGGCGGACCCAGGGCCGGATGCCGAGTCACCCGCGACCCACGGCGGTCTTCTCGCAGAGGTGCCCGGATCTTCCACCGGAGACGGCCCGACAGCGACGGCAGGCGCTCGCCGGGTCTTCACGGCGCAAACCGAAAACGGCGCAAGCTACCTGCTCTTGCCGACATGAGCCCGCCGCGGCGCGGAGTCCGCCCGGCAGCGAGCTGAGCCCGCAGCCCCCCCGGGTCTCGATACCTACACGGAGCCTGTGGCGGGACTGTTTCGTGGCGAGCTACGGCGCAGCGGGGGGAAGGCGCCGGGCGAGACGCGCGGGCGGAGGCACCGAGACGACGCTCCCACGGATGCTGTCGGTGAGCTCCCGGTGCCAAGCGACGTCCCGCCACATCCCGACGAACTGTGGACCACAGAAGTTACTTGTAGCTATGGCGGCCCATGCTCCGGTTGCCGCGGCGCGGCGTGTCCCGATGGCGTTGAGCTCCTTCACCCAGTCCCAGAGCAGCATGGGCCCGTCTTTGTAGTCGGTAATCGCCCAGCACTCGGTAGTCATGAGCGGTTTCTGCTGCTCTCGAGCCGTCGCCGCGGCGTTGTCTATCATGCCGGTGAGAACACCGTCCCACTTTTCCTTGTCGTTGTAGTAGAGCCGCCGGGCGTGGCGCTGCACGAGCTCATACTCGCTGTTGTCGAAGAAGTGCCCAAAGGTGTAGCCCACGCGGTGGTAGAACTCGCCGCCGCTCATCCAGAGATGCGGCTCGTAGAAGTCGACAAAGTCGAGGCGATCCGCCCACTTGTCCTGCCAGGGCATGACCGAGACGGTCACGGGCAACTCCGAGTAGGACGCACGGATGCGACTCGCCGCCCGTTTCAGCCAATCGAGGCTGTGATCGCCGTGCCGGCTCGCTTGGCCGCCGCCGTCCGCGGCTTCGGCATCGATATCCTGTCCGGAGAAGAAGGGCGCCCAGATCCGAATGGTCCATTCGTTACAGAGGTCGACGTAGAGGATGTGGTCCAGGAGACCGGCCTCACCGAGTGCGGAGAGTGTAGCGCTCCAGGCGTCGGCGTGGCGTTGCGGTGAGGAGAGGAGGCGCCAGGCCTCGGTGGTGTCTCGGCGAAACCAAGAACTGAGGCCCACCATAACGTCCCGTTTCGCGCAGGCCTCGACGAACTCCAGCAGGGCCGGCAGAACCTGTACCCGGCAGCGCATGGGGGCGCTCCAGCCGTTGACCGACCACACCGGAATCAGCTCCCACTCCGTCTTACCGCCGGCGCCGCCGCGGGCTCCCTGAGCGCCCTGTACGGCTCCGGACGCTCCCCACGCCCCCGCAGCAATCAGGTGAGGATATGCGTCAATGCGCACCGCGTCATAGCCGCGCTCAACGAGCTCGTCCAGCGCCTGGTCCCAGTCCTCGTAGCCGGCTCCCGGCCAACGTCGCTCGAGCCAGGAGAAATCCCACATGGTGATGGCCCGGGGGCGGCGGCGCTCGTCTCCGAGGAGTTCCGTGGACGATCCGTCTTGTCGCTCTGTGCGCTGTCCGCCCTGCATGTTCGGGTCTCTATTTCCGTCGTTCATACTCATGTGGCCCAGGATAGCGGAGGCGACGCGGTTGTCGACGGAAGAGGGCACACGCGCCTGGGTTTCCCAACGCCCACTCCGTCCCCAAGCTTATACTCCGTCCCCGCAACGCCCACTTGCATGGGCGGCCGGCCTCCCGGTAGGCTTACGTGGAATCGCCGATAGGTTTCAGTCCATGAGGCGGCCGGCCGGAATGTACCCGGCGTGCCGCATACTCTGAAAATACACATGAGAAACGGAGACAAAGCGTGAGTACATCGTCATCGACATCATTTCCCTTTCAAGATCCCAAGCGAAGTGTTGAAGAGCGCGTCGCGGATCTGCTGAGTCGCCTCAGCCTGGACGAAAAGCTCGCCCAGATGTCCTACACGGCGCCGGCGGTACCGCGCCTCGGCATCCCGGGCTACAACTGGTGGAACGAGGCGCTCCACGGCGTGGCCCGGGCTGGTCTGGCAACCGTGTTCCCGCAGGCGATCGCCATGGCCGCCACCTTCGAACCCGAGCTGGTGGAACGCGTTGCCGAGACCATCAGCCTGGAAGCACGGGCCAAGTTTAACGTCGGCTTCGACCTCCACGGCGAAGCCAAGCAGTACCAGGGTCTGACCTTCTGGACGCCGAACATCAACATCTTCCGTGATCCGCGCTGGGGACGCGGCCAGGAAACCTACGGCGAGGATCCCTTTCTCACCGGCCGGATGGGCCGCGCTTTCGTGCGTGGACTGCAAGGCTCAAACGGCGGCACCGGGGGCTACATGCGCGCGGCAGCCTGCGCAAAGCACTACGCCGTCCACAGCGGTCCGGAAGCACTCCGGCATGAGTTCAATGCCCAAGTCTCCCAAAAGGATCTCTACGAGACCTACCTCCCGGCCTTCGAGGAGCTGGTCGACGAGGGCGTCGAGGCTGTCATGGGTGCCTACAACCGCGTGAACGGGGAGCCCGCCTGCGGCAGCCCTTTCCTCCTCGAAAAGACCCTCCGACAACAGTGGGGCTTCACCGGCCACGTCGTCTCGGACTGCTGGGCCGTTCGCGACTTTCACACCCACCACAAGATTACATCCGGGCCCGTTGAATCCGCCGCTCTGGCCGTCAACAACGGCTGCGATCTCAACTGCGGTAACACCTATGAATATGCTCGGGAAGCCGTGGACAGAAGGATGATCTCCGAGGATCGGATCGATGAAGCAGTCGCCCGTCTCATGACGGCTCGCATCAAGCTGGGCCTGCTGGACCCCCCGGAAAAGCGGCCCTATCGCGATCTGACCCCGGAGAGCATCGACTGGGAAACTCATGCGGACCTGGCCCGCGAAGTTGCCGAGCGCTCCTTCGTGCTTCTCAAGAACAGCGACGATCTGCTACCCCTCGACGCAGCATCCATTTCCAAGATCTACGTCACCGGTCCACACGCCACGGATGTCGATGTGCTCATGGGCAACTATCACGGTGTCGGCACGCGCTTTTCGAGCATCCTCGAGGGGGTCAGCCGCCGGGCCGGCCACGGCGTGAAAGTAGAGTACCGCCCCGGCTGCCTCACCGACCGTCCCAACGTCAATGAAGCTCAGTGGGCCGCCTTCGAGTCCGAAGACGCCGACGTCACGGTGGTGGTCATGGGCATCCATCCCTTCCTCGAAGGCGAGGAGGGGGATGCGATCGCCTCTCCGACAAAGGGTGACCGGGCCCGGGTCGAGTTGCCGGAGCCCCAGCGAGCCTATCTCGCGGAGCTCCGCCGCCGCGGCAAACGCGTGGTGCTGCTACTGACCGGCGGAAGCGCGGTGGCCCTCGAGGGCGTGGACGAGCTCGCGGATGCGGTGCTCATGGTCTGGTACCCTGGACAAGCCGGGGGAGAGGCTGTCGGCCGGGTGCTCTTCGGCGACGTGAGCCCATCCGGAAAGCTGCCGGTCAGCATTCCAAACCGCACGGAGGATCTTCCGGACTTCGAGGACTACCGCATGACCGGACGGACCTACCGTTACAGTCACGGCGCTCGCTATCCCTTTGGATTCGGCCTCAGCTACGGACGCGCGGTCTTTCGCGGCCTGCGGATTGGGGCCGCATCGTGCGGGACAAGCTCCGCCGGCATCGGATTAGCAGCCGAACGCGGCGAGGCGGGTTCATCGGCCGGGGGCGAAGCAACGATCGAGCTTCCCGAGACGGTCTTCGACTTCCGCGGCGGTGCGGCGCGCCGCGCGGATAAGCCGTTCCCCGCGGATGGGCCGGACGGTCGGATCACCCTGTGCGTGGGCGTGAAGAACGAGAGCAGCCGGGATCTGCGCGAGACCATTCAAATCTACGCGAGCCATCCTGATCATCCTTCCGCGCCGCGCTACCAACTCTGCGGTCTGCGGACGGTCTCCCTCGCCGCAGGAAGTGAAGGGGAGTTCGAAGTGCCGGTTTCCCTGCGCGCACTTATGCTCGTCGACGAGAACGGAGTCGGCGCCCTCCCGGAAGCTGCGGTCGAGTTTAGTGCCGGCGCCTCTTCGCCGGGAGGTGAGGCGGCGGGTGCGCCCGAGCCGACACGCCTGAGAACCCGCTTGGTCCGCCGCGGGCGATAGATGCAGCCTATAGAGGGGGGTATAGAGCAGGAACAGATGTCCCGGCAACGGCAAGCAAACGAAACAGCACAATCTGCGGACTCCGCGGTTACCGCAGTCCTGCGACGTGGGACGATCTTCCGCTTCCTCAACGAGGACCACGTCAGCGAAACCGCTCGGCTGGAGGCGGCGTACCGAGAGTTCTGCAATGTGC
>CAYFQV010000068.1:0-3017 GCA_964345195.1 uncultured Spirochaetaceae bacterium | reverse complement strand
CACGTCAGCGAAACCGCTCGGCTGGAGGCGGCGTACCGAGAGTTCTGCAATGTGCCGTACGCACTTGCGCTTGGTGGCGGCGGAACCGGAGCGTTGATAAGCGGATTGGTAGGTCTCGGCGTGGGAAGCGGCGACGAGGTGCTCGTTCCCGGCTACACCTACATTGCGACCGCTGCGGCCTGTCTGAGCGTCGGTGCCATTCCCATACTCGTCGAGGTAGATGAAAGCCTCACCATGGATCCGGACGACGCGGAGCGCAAGGTCACCGAGCACACCGTGGCCATGATTCCCCTACACATGCGCGGCTTCCCGGCGGACATGGACCGGCTCATAGCTGTGGCCCGGCGTCACGACCTGAAGGTCCTCGAGGATGTAGCACAGGCCAACGGTGGCGCCTACAAGGGGCGAATGCTCGGAAGCATCGGCCACGCCGGCGCCTTCAGTTTCCAGCACTACAAGGCGATCACCGCCGGGGAGGGCGGAATGCTCGTGACACATGACGAGCAAGTCTACCGTCCTGCGGCGGTTAAACACGACTCCGCCATGCAGTTCTGGAAGGCGGATGAGGGATGGGAAGCCTTTGCCGGAGAGAACTACCGGATGTGCGAGCTTCGCGCCGCCCTCGGACTGACGCAGTTCAACCGACTTTCGGGTATTCTCTCATCATGCCGGGACACCAAGCGTCGACTTGTGGAGGGCGTGACCGACCTCCATCGGATCCGGATAGCCGCGCAGCGCGATCAGGGCGGCGATTGTGGCTTCGTCTTCGCCTTTTTTCTGCCGGATGGCGACGAAGCCAAACGCTTCAGCGAGATGCTTGCCGCGGAAGGAGTGCCCAACGGAACGATCTACAACAAGCGGATCCCGGATCGTCACATCTACTCCGCCTAGGACTACGTCATGGAGAAGCGCACTAGCGATCCCCATGGCTGGCCGTGGACGGCGGCGCGCCGCCCGATAGAGTACAGCCCGGACATGCTGCCCAACACCTTGGCTCTACTCGGGCGCTCCATTGCCGTCGGACTCAATCAGCAGTGGACCAAGACGGATACGGACGCCGTCGTGACGGCAATCCGGAAGGTACACGCAGCTCTTTACACGTAAGCCCTGCACCATACAGGCGGAACACAGGAGGAAGCGTACATGTCGGATTCAACGCAACCAAACATCATACTCATCAACTGCGACGACCTCGGCTTCGGCGACCTGAGCTGCTACGGCTCAGCGCGAAACGACACGCCGAACATAGACCGTCTCGCCCGGGAGGGCACCCGATTCACCGACTTCTACGTGGCGTCTCCGGTGTGCACGCCCTCGCGTGCGGCGTTGTTGACAGGCTGCTATCCGCCACGAATAAGTTTCGACGACTTCGACGGGCAGGGGGTGCTCTTTCCCGGTCGGGCGTACGGGATCCACCAAGATGAGCTTACCCTCGGGCAGCTCATGCAGCACGCCGGATACGCGACCAAGCTCATCGGCAAGTGGCACGTTGGGGACCAAGCGGAGTTTCTGCCGACCCGCCGGGGCTTCGACGAGTACTACGGCTTGCCCTACAGCAACGACATGGGTCGACAACGCGGCCGGGAGGACTCTCCGCCGCTGCCACTGATTGAAAACGAGGACGTGATTCAGCAGCAACCGGATCAGCGGGCCCTTACCGAGCGTTACACCCAAGAGGCGCTACGCTTCATTCGCCGGCACAGTGACATGCCCGCGGCTGATAATGGAAACGCTCACGCGGTGGAACCTTCGCCGCCCTTCTTCCTCTACTTCGCGCACATGTACGTGCACGTGCCACTCTTCGTGCCGGAGGTGTTTTTGCAACGTTCCCGGAACGGCGCCTACGGCGGCGCGGTGGCCGCTATCGACTGGAGTCTCGGAGTACTGTTGGACGAGCTCGATGAGCGTGGTATTGCCGAGAACACCATGATCATCTTTACCAGCGACAACGGCTCCCGGGCCCGGGACGAAGGCGGCAGTAACGCACCGTTCCGTGGCGTGAAGGGCAGCACGTGGGAAGGCGGCATGCGTGTACCCTTCATTGTGCGCCGGCCCGGCTACGTGCCCGCCAATGAAACCTCGGACGCCCTGCTCAGCGGGATGGATATCCTACCGACGCTGGCATCCATAGCCGGCGTTGATCTCACCGCCCTTGCGGACCTCGACGCACGACCGATCGACGGCGTTAATGCCGAGCCGCTCTTGCGCGATCCGCGCACGACGTCACCGCGACGGGAGCTTCTCTATTACCGAGGGAGCACGCTCGAGGCGATCCGCTACGACAATTGGAAGCTTCGTTTCGCCGTTGCCAAGACCGGCGGCCCGGGAGATCCCGAACCTGTAGCTGCCGCCGGCCCCTCCGGCAGTGCTTCGGCCGTGAACACCGAGGACGCGCTCTACGACCTCGTGGGAGATCCCGGCGAAACGCGGAACCTCGCCGGTGAGCATCCGGAGGTCCTTGCCGATCTCCGTCGCCGCGCGGATGAAGCCCGCCGCCGCTTCGGCGACGCGGCCACCGGCCATACCGGCAGTGAGGTGCGCCCAAAGGGTCGAGTAGAAAACCCCAAGACCCTCACCGAGTACAACCCACAGCACCCCTACATGATCGCCATGTACGATCTCGCCGACGGCCCCGTCATGGCGGGCTGAGGATCCACCGACGTCTGAGCCGGTGAGCCGCGTCGGTGGTCGCCGGCGCTAGGAACGACATCTCTTCGATCTCAGTCTGAGCCGGGACAGTATGACCAAGGCAAACGCATTTAGGTTGTGAGGACTCTCTCAAGTTAGGTCTCGTCCCACCCTGCCTAAAGGCGTTTGCTTTTTTTTTGGGCTGCGGTTGTACGTGGTCTCGCGTTTGAGCATGTTCAGAGTAAGATGCCGCAGGATGGAAAAGTTTCGCGCGGAATGGTCTTTGCGCTTTCTGCACTCGTCCTCACGGAAGACGAGGCCGAGATCCCAAAAAACGACGGATCAGTACGCGGCGGACAAGCTCGGTCCACCCGCTGAGCTAACGATCG
>CAYFQV010000067.1:6635-16025 GCA_964345195.1 uncultured Spirochaetaceae bacterium | reverse complement strand
TGTATGCGATACGGGATTTGGCTCAGGCAAACCCACAAGCTGCGTGATACCTTAAAGGGGTTGCGTTTGTGAGGATACCGTGTGGGAAGACTCCTCGACCGCTGCATCCTGGGAATCAACGCTTACGGGCAAGTCCGCTTTTTCCCAGGCCTCTATACCGCCGGTGACGTTGTAGACGTTCTCGAAGCCGTGGTGCTGAAGGATGCTCGCGGCGAGGGTCGAGCGATCGCCGCCGGCGCAGTGGAGCGCCACCGCCTTATCCCGGGGGATTTCCGCGAGGTGGCGGGTAAGATGGCCCACGTGGATGTGTCGCGCGTCGGCAATGTGGCCCTCGTCCCACTCGTCACGGCCACGGACATCAATGATTGCGAACTCCCGCCGGCGTGCGTACAACTCCGCCGGTCGGACCTGTGGCAGGCTCTTGGTTTCTCGGCCGCTTGTCGTCCACGCCGCCATGTCGGGCAGGTAGCCGCTGATGCGGTCGATCCCCACGTGGATCAGGCCGCGGACGAGCTCCTCGATTCGCGCGGCCGGGGCCACGAGGACGACGGGCCGATCGGGGTCGATGGTCCATCCCGCCCAGTTGGCAAAACCCTCATCGGCCTGAATGCTGATGGCGCCGGGGATGTGGGCGGCGTTGTACTCTCGCTTAGGGCGAGCGTCGACAAGCTGGGCACCCTCTCCGGCCTGTGCCTCCAGCTCCGCCGGGGAGATCTTCGGGGGCTGTGGGAGGCTTCCGAGGATCGGCGGACCTTGCCGGTTTTGTACCTTCATGCGCCCGAAGTAGGTGGGCGGCTCAGGCTGGCCGTCGAGGATTTGAGAAACGAAGCTTGTCTCACTCGCGGCGCGGAACGCCCAGCTTGTGGCGTCTTCATAGCCGAGGGTTGTCGAGGGTACGGCGCCGAGGGCTTTTCCGCAGGCGGAGCCTGCGCCGTGGCCGGGCCACACCGCAAGGTATTGCGGCATCTCCCGCATGCCCTGCAAGGATCGGTAGAGCTCGCGAGCACCCTGCTCCTGTGCGCCCTCTACCTTGGCGGCTTTTTCGAGGAGGTCCGGCCTGCCGACGTCGCCGACGAAGACGAAATCCCCGGTGAGTGCCATGGTGGGGGCGTCGCCGGCGGGTGTGTCGGTTACAACGAAGGTGATGTGCTCGGGCGTGTGGCCGGGGGTGTGGCGGACATCGACGGTCACGTTGCCGATCCGGATACGGTCGCCGTCGTGGAGTCCTTCGTGCTCGAAGGCGTACTGCCAGTCCGGTCCGCCCTCGTCGGAGAGGAGCAGGCGAGCTCCGGTGGCGTGAGCGAGCTCCCGGGCGCCGCTGAGGAAGTCCGCGTGTATATGGGTTTCCGCCACATGGCTAATACGCAGGCCCTCACGCTCGGCGATCGTCTCGTAAACATCGATATCTCTACGGGGATCGACCACCAGGGCTTCCCCGCTCTGTTGACAACCCACGACATAGCTTGCCTGGGCGAGGTCCTTGTCGAAGACGCGTTCGAAGTACATAGATTCTCCTCTTATGGGCGGCTTAGCGGTAAAGAAGCGTACTCGCAGGCGCCCTTACTCATGGACGGCGTCGGTAGTTCCTTGCACGAGCTCTTTATTCCAATTGAGCAGGCCCGTTTCCAGGTGACCAACTTCTTTGAAACCCATCTGCTGCATGAGCTGTACCGCCATGCCTGAGCGGCTGCCGCTGCGGCAGTAGAGGGCATAGGGTTTCTCTCGATCAAGGCCGGAGATCGTATCCATAAACTCCGCGCCCGAGATGTCGATATTCCGGGCCCCCGGAATGTGGCCTTGCTCATACTCCATAGGAGTGCGTACGTCCAGGACGACGGCGTTTTCGGCGGTCTCCTGAAACTCGTCGGCGGCCATGTTGTGTTTCATGCACCTTCCCCTTGTTAGTGGACTCTTATAGTCAGCTTCTTATATATAAGAATCAATATTTTAGCTGTCAACCGGGCGTGATGGGCGATTCGGTCAGCGGACGATGCACTCCGGTGGAAGTGTGACCAGCACGCGGGTTCCCTCGCTGTTGCTTTCGATCCGCAGGCTGCCCCCCAGCTGTTCGCTGAGGTTTCGCATGAGAAGCATGCCGAGACTGCCGCTCTTCTCCGGTGGAGGTCCGTCGGCTGTGATGCCGCCGCCGTTGTCAATGACGGCAAGCTCTACGGAGCCGGATGCTGCGGTGGGTTCCAACTTGTGTGAAGGCTCGGTTGACGGCTCGGTCGATTCGTAGCTTCGGATGCGCACGGATACTCGTCCCGAGCTCCCCGGCGCGAAGGCGTGCTTGAGCGTATTGGTGAGCGCTTCAGTGATAATGAGTCCTATCGGTGTCGCCTCGTTCACGGTGACCACTAGATCTTCGATCTCATGCTCAATACTGATGCCCTGCTCGCCGTGTCTCAGGGTCGTCTGTATACCCGAGATTATTTCAGGAACGTATTGTGCAAGGCTGATCCGAGAGATGTTTCCGGTCTGGTAGAGTTGCTCGTGAACCCCGGCAATGGCGCGGATGCGGGATTGCAGCTCCTCGAAGTGCCGCTCCACCTCCGGGATCTCCGGGAGCTCATTCCTCTGTAGCCTCATGATGCTCGAGACCATGGCCAGGTTGTTCTTCACCCGGTGATGGATCTCCCGTACCAGTACTTCTTTGTCGTCCAAGGAGCGGCGCAGCTGTTGTTCCACGTTTCGCCGCTCGGCAATCTCTTCTTCCAAGCCTTCTACGAGTCGGGCGTTCTCGAGAGCCACCGCCGCGGCGTTCGCGAGAGGCAGCAATCTCTCACCGGCTTCGGCCGAGAAGTGGCCGGACTCGGGTGAGTCGAGCCTGAGAAAGCCGCGCACCTCATCCCGGTAGATGATCGGGATAATGAGAAACGATTTGATCCATTCAGTTCCGGAAAAGCTCCGCCATCCCGGCTCGTGCTCGGTGTTGGGTACGACGTAGGGCTTTCGCGTGCGAATGACCTGCTGTGCGATAGGCAGCTCCTCCAGCGAGGGAGGGGTGCTTCGCATGAGCTCTTCCCCGCCGATTTCGCTGTATCCCGTCCACCGCACGGGCTCCACGAGGCCGTCTCGTATCAACGAGATGTTGCCGGATTGGTAGGGCATGATGGTGCCGGCGCCGCGCAGGATTTCGTCGAGTACACCGTCAACGTGTCTCCGCGATGTGAGTGATATCGTGACTTCGGCAAGCGTTCGAGCCATGATCCGGCGTTCGCGTTCCCGCTCTAGCAAGGAATCCCGTTCTTGTTCTAGCTGCGCCGTAGCGCCGAGCACGGTGAGAACTGAGAGTCCGGGCACGGACGAAAGCTCCTCGACGCGTACCGTGCCCGAGTCCCGGGCGAGCCCAAGCGCTTGAAGGCGCCGCTCGAGCTGTGCGAGCGTCTGCGGTGAATCGGTCTCGGGGTCCGCGTCGTGTGTAGAAGCGCGACGGATCAACTCGACGAGAGAGGGGGTCATGGCCGCAATTTCGCCGTTATCAATCGCCGCGGCGGGAACACCGCTACGGGCAAGCGTTTCGAGGAGGTCACGCGCCGGCGGGGATAGCCATGTGTATGGCGGGCGTTCAATCATGGCGATCACGAGGATCATGCGGACGGGGCGTTCATGCGCCGGGTGAGCCGGCGGGCAGCCTAACAGGCACGTGCGGTATTCTTCGTGTTCCCTCACAGCCTGTCAAGTCACGGTCGGCGATCGTCGAGCCGGCCGGCGGCCGCGCTGCGGCAGGTCTTGAAGCAGCCCACGGATTCCCGCACAATGCCGCCACGAAGGAGGACCGCTATGCTCATGACCACAAAGCCAATGTTTGATCTAGCCTACGAAGGGGGCTTCGGCGTCGGCGCGTTCAACGTCAACAACATGGAGATCGCCCAAGGTGTCATTGAGGCCTGCGCCACAAAGCAGAGCCCGGTGATCCTGCAGATATCCAAGGGTGCCCGGAAGTATGCGAACATTCGTTTCCTGAAAGCGATCATTGACGCCGCCGTCGAGGAATACCCGGATGTACCGATAGCCGTTCACTGTGATCACGGGGATACGATCGACCTGATTCAGCAGTGTATCGACGACGGCTATACCTCGGTCATGATCGACGGCTCTCACCACGAGTTCGACGAAAACGTCCGAATCAGCGCGGAGGCGGTGCGGCGAGCTCACGCGGCGGGCGTGGTCGTCGAGGCCGAGCTCGGACAGCTCGGCGGTATTGAAGAGGACGTCGTCGGGCTCTCCGCCGAAGAGTACGAGAAAAACATTCAGAAGTTTCTTACGGATCCGGAACAGGCGAAGGAGTTCATCGATCGTAGCGGCATTGACAGCCTGGCTGTGGCGATCGGCACCAGTCACGGGGCCTACAAGTTCACCAAGGAGCCGACCCTCGCCTTCGACCGCATTGAGGAGATCATGAAGACCGCGCCGGGAACGCCTTTGGTCATGCACGGTTCTTCCAGCGTGCCCCAGGAGTACGTGCGCTTCATCAACGATCACGGCGGGAATTTGCCGAACGCCATGGGCGTGCCTGAGGACCAGATCGCGAACGCCGTGCGAACCTACGGGGTGTGTAAAGTGAACATTGATACCGATCTGCGCCTGGCCATGACCTCGAAGATCCGCGAGGTTTTTGCGCAGAAGCCCGAGGAGTTCGATCCCCGGAAGTACCTCGGTCCTGCACGCGACGAGATCACCCGTATGGTCGAGCGCAAGCTCGATATGCTCAACAGCGCCGGCAAGGCTCCGGAGATCGTGACGCATTGGGAGTCACAGGGAAAACCGCTTCCGAACTATTATGAACGATGAAGCCACTCGTCGAGCTTCGCGACGTAACGGTCCGCTTCGGTCTTCACCGCGCCCTTGACGGGGTCTCGCTCGTCGTCCATCCCGGAGAGCTGTGGGCCCTTACGGGAGCGAACGGAGCCGGTAAAACCGTGCTCTCCGAGGTGATCGCCGGTCGGCGCATCCCGAACGGCGGTGAGGTCACCTTCGACGAGGACGTGGATCCACACCGGGACGTCCACGTTGTCTCCTTCGAGGAGCAGCTTCGCGTCATGGCTCGCGAGCGGCGTCGTGACGAGAGCTGGATCATGCACGGCCTCGTGGACACGGGGACGAGTGTGGCGAGCTTCGTCGGCGGGGGCCAGGATGCGGGCGCACAGGATCACGGAAGCGAGCGCCACGCCCGCCGGGAGTATATCGATAGTCTACTCGGCCGTTTCGGAATTGCGCATCTGCGCGACCGCGGCCTTCGCTTT
Organism: uncultured Spirochaetaceae bacterium; assembly: GCA_964345195.1. Lineage (GTDB taxonomy): Bacteria > Spirochaetota > Spirochaetia > DSM-27196 > PWMO01 > CAYFQV01. The sequence goes on along the minus strand of CAYFQV010000067.1, from coordinate 10,779 downwards.
CTTTCCAGCGGGGAAATGCGTAAGACGCTTCTGTGCCGGGCACTTGCCCGAAAGCCCCGTATGGTCGTCCTGGACGATCCCTTCGACGGGCTGGACGTGGAGTCCCGAGCGGAGTTGAGCCGTGCCGTCTCGGAGCTCGCGGACGGTGAGCGCGCCCTGCTCTTCGTGGTCGCGCGGCAAGCGGAGATCCCGCCGGAGCTTAGCAAGCGCGTCGAGCTGCACGCGGGAAGGCTCGTCTCGCCGGTCGCCGACCCGCGCCGGGGAGGCGACTCCGTCGCGTCTCCTCCCGCAAGCGATCAATCACGGTCGCTTCCCGCCGCGCCGGAGCCGGATCATCTCGATACCGCGGAGCCGCTTGTACGCATGCGAGGCGTGGAGGTCCGCTACGGCGAGAAGCAGGTGCTCGTGAATATCGACTGGGAGGCACGGCCCGGCGAGGTCTGGCACATCATTGGACCGAACGGTGCCGGCAAGTCGACCCTCTTGAGCCTGATCGACGGAAGCAACACCAAGGCGTATGGGCAGGCGATCGATATCTTCGGCAGGCGGCGGGGTAGCGGCGAGTCCGTCTGGGATATCAAGCGGCGCATCGGCTTTGTCGGTGCGAGCTTCCACAACTCCTATCCAACACGCGCGACTGCGCGGGAGGTCGTGTTATCCGGCTACTGGGACTCCGCCGGGCTCTACCACGAGCCGACGGGTCTGCAAGAGCAGCACGCCCGGGAGTGGCTCTCGATTCTGGGATTCGCCGACCGGGCGGACGAAAAGCTGCGCCGCTTCTCGTACGGCGAGCAGCGCGCAATACTTGTCGCCCGGGCCATGGTGAAGATGCCGCCCCTGCTGATTGCGGATGAGCCGAGCCACGGCCTCGACGACGCTCACAGCGCCTTCGTCCTCTCGATCCTCGATCGAGTGGGGACGGAAACCGAAACCTGCATCCTCTACGTCTCGCACAACCCGAACCTGACGCTCAGCTGCACCAGCCACCGTATGCGACTCCTCCCCGCCGGCGAGCCCGGAGCCGGTAGCACCGCTTCTATCTCTCCTTCTATGCCCGGGCTTTCATCCCCTGCATAGCGCTGCGCAGGCGGAAGCCTACCTCCTCGATCGGGTGCGTGCGGATTGCCTGATTCACTTCGATGAGCTCGACGTTGTCGGTCTCGGTCACGTCGTAGGGCTTGCCGATGACCGTGACATCGATCTTGGGCATGAATTCCTTCTGCAGGAGGGGCAGCGCGGCGTTTGCAAAGAGGTAGTTCCCGTATTCGGCGGTGTCGGAGATGATGCGGTTCATCTCCTGAAGCTTGCGACGGGCGATGAGGTTGGCAATAAGCGGCACTTCGTGCAGGGACTCGTAGTAGGCGCTCTCGGCTTTGATGCCGCTCGCCGCCATGGTTTCGAAGGCGAGCTCGACGCCGGCTTTGATGAAGGCTACCAGGAGCACTGCGTTGTCGAAGTACTCCTGCTCGGGAATCTCGTCGTCGCTCGGCGCGGTTTGTTCAAAGGGGGTGCGGCCGGTTTCTTCCCGCCAAGCAAGGAGCTTGGCATCGTTCTCTTTCCAGTCCTGCATCATGGTGGTCGAGAAGGCACCGCTCATGATCTCGTCCATGTGTTTCTGGTAGAGCGGTGTCAGAACGCGCTTTAGCTCTTCGGATAGCTCATGCGCCATGATCTTCGCGGGATTGGGAAGGCGGTCCATCATCTGCGTAATGCCGCCGAGCTTGAGCGCTTCGGTGATCGTTTCCCAGCCGTACTGGACGAGCCTGGCGGCGTAGTCGGGCTCAATGCCGTTGGCGGTCATAAAGTCGAAGGACAAGAGCGAGCCGGTTTGCAGCATGCCGCAGAGGATGGTCTGCTCACCCATGAGGTCGGACTTGACCTCAGCCACAAAAGAGGACTGCAGAACCCCCGCCCGGTGGCCGCCGGTTCCGTATGCGTAAGCCTTTGCGATCTCCAGGCCGTCACCCTTGGGATCATTCGGGGTATGCACGGCGATGAGGGTCGGCACGCCGAAACCGCGGGTATATTCCTCGCGAACCTCGCTGCCCGGCGCCTTCGGTGCAACCATGACAACGGTAATGTCGTCGCGGATCTGCTGCCCCTCCTCCACAATGTTGAAACCGTGGGAGTAGAGCAGTGTCGCTCCCGTTTTCATAAGCGGCATGACGTGCGAAATGACGTGGCCATGCTGCTTGTCCGGCGTTAAGTTCGCAACGAGGTCGGCCTGCGGAACCAGCTCTTCAATAGATGCGACCGGGAACTTGTTCTCCGTCGCGTTGAGGTAGGATTGTCGCTTTTCATCGATAGCTTGTTGTCGCAGCCCGTAAGAAACATCCAGGCCGCTGTCCCGCAGATTCATTCCTTGGTGGAGACCTTGGGCGCCGCAGCCGAGTATCACGATCTTCTTGCCTGCAAGCTTCTCGACGCCGTTGAACTCCGCCTGCGCCATGAGTCTGCACTGGCCGAGATGCCAAATCTGCTCGCGGAGTGCGAGAGAGTTAAAGTAATTCACTGTATTCCTCCAGTTGGTCTGTCACCGAGCAAAGACATCGAAAGCGTATCGGGTGTCGACCGACGGTGTCAAACACTTGTCCCGGAGGGTCGCCTATGGCGGTAGTTAGCGCGGTGCTTACGGCGCTCGTTACGGCGCTGTTCACGGCGGTGACACCAAGTAGCGTTCGGGGATCTCCCAGACTACGAGGACCGGAGGCTGGTCGGTGATCGTTTCACTTTCCAGGTAATCCTGCATGGGGGAGAAGGGACCGCGCCCCTCTTCGGCGACGTTCAACACGTCCGTCTCCAGTGCCGCGGCAACGGCGCCGCGGAAGTTCCAGAGCTCACCGGCACTGTAGCTCGTACCGACCAGCGTCACCGCAATGGAGGGATCGGCGAAGAGGGCGTCGGCCGCGGATGCATCGGTGATAGCGCTTTCCGGGGTGGTTTCCCGTATGCTTACGCGGTCGGGCCGCGGTCCCAGGCTCTCCTGAAAGGGCCCGAGTGGAAGGAAGCGCAGCAGGTCGCCGTGGTGGACCACGGTCTCGGTACGACGGGTTCGGAAGCGCTGCGTATCAAGACGATTCACCGCCGCGCTGCCGGACAGACCTTCGGCAAGCGCCTCCGCGGCTAGAGCGGCGCCCGTCGGCGTCCAGTGGGTATCCGTGCGGAGGAACACGGAGGCTCCGTCTTCTCGCGCCTCCAGGAAGGCCGTGCGGAGGTCCGGCACCGTGAGCGCGGGCACCGTGTCCCGGATGCGTCGCAACGCCGTGTCATACCGAGCGGCAACCGCCGCGGGCAGAGCAGCGCGTGGAAGTTTATCGGTGTACACGCGCGCCTTTGCGGGCAGCAGGAGTATCGCTAGGCTCGCACCGCGCTCGCGAAGGGAAGCGGCTGCAGTCCGAATAAAGGATAGGCTTTCTTCCATGCGATCCCGCTCCGACTCCGCAATCGTCAGCTCCTGTTCGGTAAAGAGCCACCCGTCGTGGCCGACGAGTACTCCGCGACCTCCCTGACCGAATGCCGCGTAGCTGATCGCGGTCCACAGCTGTAGGGCCGGCTCATAGATGGGCAGTGATTCCTCGAAGGAGCCTTGAAGCGTGGCGGTCCATTCGCCGGTGAGGGCCGACCCTCCGGGTGTGTGGTCAATTGAGGCGAAGGCGATCGCGCTCAGGAGGGCTCCGGCGACAAGAACAAGCAGGAAGAATACGGCGGTTCCGCGTGGTGCCGTCGCTTCGGCTCCATGTTGTGTTTTCGTCTCGTTGCCGGCCATCAGAACTGGAAGTATAGGAAGGGAGAGTAACTCTCCGCAATGAGCTTGATGATGCCGAGGATGAACGCAGCCGGGACGGCGGCGCGGGCGGCTGCCGCCGCGGTGCCGAAGGTCCGCGGGGCCGGCGGAATAAACGCCACAAGCCAGCCCACCACCAGAGCAACAATCCCTAGATCGTCGAGCTGCCACGCCATGGCGGCGCTGAGTCCGATAGTCCGCGCCCCGTCACCCGCTACCGCGGCATACCCGAACATCGATTCCAGCATGCGCCCGGCAACGGCGAGATCCGGGGAACGGAACAGCACCCAGCCGCTCAGTACAACGAGCAGCGTGTAAACAGTGCCGAGGAGGGTTTGAATGCCCGGGCGACGTGCAGCC
>CAYFQV010000067.1:4375-6535 GCA_964345195.1 uncultured Spirochaetaceae bacterium | reverse complement strand
GCAGCCGGTCCCGCCGCCCGTCTCGCCGCCGGCAGGGTGAACCGCGGCAGCCGGGGGCTTAGTTCCGCGATCGCGCGCTCGAGGGCCAGCCACGTCCCGTGCCAGGCGCCCCAGAGCACGAAGGTCCATGCGGCGCCGTGCCATAGTCCGCCGATAAGCATGACGGTCAGGAGGTTCACGTATGTGCGCCGCCGGCCCCGGCGGTTACCTCCGAGCGGGATGTAGAGGTAGTCCCGTAGCCAACTCGAGAGACTCATGTGCCAGCGTCGCCAGAACTCGCTAATGCTGCGCGAGCTATACGGGCGGTTGAAGTTCTCGGGGAAGCGGAATCCGATCATGCGTCCGAGGCCGATCGCCATGTCGGAGTAGCCGGAAAAATCGTAGAAGATCTGCACCGCGTAGGCGAGGACCCCTATCCAGGCATCCGCCGTGTGCGGCGTGGGAAGGCCGAACGCGGCATCTGCAATACCGGCGACGCTGTCGGCAATCAGAACCTTCTTCGAGAACCCGATCATGAAGCGCTGTGCTCCGGCGCCGAACTCTGGAAGAGAGTGGGCTCGGCTTCGCAGTTGCGGGGCAATGTGCCCGTAGCGAACGATCGGTCCGGCGATGAGCTGCGGGAAGAGGCTAATGTACGCCGCCACGTCGACGTAGTTCCGCGCCGGCTCGGCATCCCCACGCCACACATCGATCAAATAGCTGCTTGCTTGGAAGACGTAGAAGGAGATGCCGATCGGCAGCACCACCTCCCAAGCGGTCACAGCGCCACCGCCGAGGGCCGTCACGAGGGCGCTGATGCTATCGACGCCGAAGTTGAAGTACTTGAAGTAGGCCAGCGTTCCAATATTGAGAATCACGCCCAGAAGCAGGGCGCGGCGGGCGCGAGCGGGTGCGGTCATGCGCTGCGTCTCGATCGCGCGGCAGAGTACGTGGGACCACACAGTGGTAAGGACCATCAAGAGCATGAAGTCCAGGCGCCACCATCCGTAGAAGGCGAGACTTGCCGTTAGAATCCAAACGGAGCGGTGGCGAAAGGGGAGCAGGTAGTACACGGCCAGAAAGAGCGGAAGAAAGGCGAACAGGAAAATGGTGGTGCTGAAGACCATTAGCCGCGTCCATCCCCCGGGTACTACTCGTCGAGCTCGACGGTGGCGCGGTGTGAGACTACTGTGGGAGCGCCGGCGGCGGGGATCAGGAAGATACCGAAGGAGTCCCCTCGGCTGAGTTCCAACTCGCCGGCGGAGATGCGCGCGCCGGAGGGACCAAGCACAGTAAAGCCGGCGGTGACCGCGTTTACGGCCCGCGCTTCGGCGGTGCCGGCGTCTACATCCTGGATAACCGCCGTGCCGTTCGGCGCGACCAGTAGATCCGCCCGGCCCGACGGCAGGAGGTTGTACAGGACAAGCTGCGCCCGAGCCGGATCTTCATGCCGGGTATCCGAGATAACCCGTATCTCGTCGCCGCCTGCCGCCACCGTGTGGTAACTGTCCGGGCTGACTATGACTTCGCCTCGAGCGCCGGCCACTGTTGCAAGGTAGATCCCACTCCGTACAGGTCGGTATGGCGTAACATCGCCGAAGGCCAGCGGGCCGTAGCTCCGGGATCCAATCGTGGTTGAGATCGTATTTCCCGGTGTGCCCGCGTTCACCAGCCGGATGAAGCCGGCGTTCCGCGGCGCGGGCGGTCCGTACACATCCGGCGCCTCCTGGGCCGAAAGCTCGGGGACGCCGGCTAAGACGCCGCACGTGAAGAGCATCAGGAGGCTGAGGGTGGCCACGCCGAAGCGCGCATGCTTCCGGTCTCGCTGTACCAACATGGGGCGGGATGATAGCATGCCAAGCGTGCATCGAGCCAAGCTCTTACTCCTGTGCCCGAGCCCGATAGTGGTCGTGTCGATTGTTGCCGCCCTGCTGTTCGCTTCTCCTCTTGCCGCCGGGGCCGCACCCGGCGACATCATTGATGTCGAGTTCGATCGCAGCTTCACTCCCGGTCAGATCGATGAAGCCGTCGCCGCTCTTTTCGAGGGCTACGAGCGGCAGGCGGCGACCCACGCGGTGGATGTGTACTACCTGCGCTTCGAGAGCCGTTATCCCGACGGGCAGACGGCGACGGTGCGGTCACAGCTCTTCGTTCCCACCAGGGCCGGCGTCGGCGCGGGCG
>CAYFQV010000067.1:0-4275 GCA_964345195.1 uncultured Spirochaetaceae bacterium | reverse complement strand
CCGTGCAGGCGCCGGGGACCGCGCAGGTGGGCCGCCGCCTGCGCGTGACCTCTACCTCTTCGGGCCGGGGTCCACAGGCATCCTCGATGTATGCCGTCCCTCTCGCGAGCACATTGCCGGGATCTATTGGGGGAGTTATCGCTCTCACACCCTCTCCTTCGCCGGCCGGGGTATGGTCGGTCTACTGCCGGACTACATGGGCTTCGGAGACCCCGATCGATTGCAGCCCTTCTTTCACGCCGACGCGGGTGCGGTGCTCATGTTGGATGCCGTACGTGCCGCCCGACGTTTCCTCTCGCGGGACGGACAAACCGGTTTCGACCAGGTCTTTCTTGCCGGATACTCCCAAGGTGGTCATGCCGCCTTTGCCGCGGCGGACTTTCGCAGCGCGTACGCAGCGGAACTTTCAATCGATGGGATCATAGGCTACGGGCCGACAACCGACATGCGGGCCCTTATTCGCGAGTTCACCGTCGTCGGTCCGGTCGTGGCCTATAGCTTCCGGGAACGTTACGGCGTCGCGCAGTTCGACCCCGCGCGCATGCTTCAAGATCGCTGGCTCGATACTCTGGACCACGACGTCACCCGGCAGTGCATCGGCGGCATTCAAAGCTACTATCCCTGGGATCCGGCGCGCATGTACCGGCCGGCCTTCCTGAAGGCGCTGCGCAACGGAGCTCTCGGCGCGGAGTATCCTCGCATCGCGGCGATACTGAGACAGCACAGCGTAGGTCTGACCGGTCACGGTATTCCCGCACTCATTCTTCAGGGGACCGACGATATTGTGGTCTATCCCGAGTCACAAACGGAGTTTGTCCGAGATCTTCGTAGTGCCGGAAGTGATGTTCGCTACTATATTTACGAAAACGAACGACATGACGTGCGTCAGGCGGCGCACCTGGATGTCATCAACTGGATAGAGGAGCAGCAATGACGAGTGTTCATGCGGTAGCATCCGCGTCAAAGGTGTCGGGAGCGTGGCGGGCCCGATTTCGTATTCTCGCCATCGTGGCCGTGCTGGCGGCTTCCATGGGGCTTCCCGTGACTGCACAGTCCGGCGGGACGGGGCAAACTTCGGGAACGGTGCTGTCGTTCGAGCGTGTGCAGCGCTGGAGCGTGGAAGCGATTGAAGAGGCGGGACCGCGACTCTTCGAGTGGTACGGTGTTCCGGAGCTGCGGTATCCCGTGGAAGAGTACATTCTCTATTACAGCACACAAGACTTCGACGGCACCCCGGTCGAGGCAAAGGCGCGGTTCTTCGTGCCTCTGGTCCCCGTGGGCAAGGAGTTGCCGACCTTGGTATTCGGTTCCGGTACCACCGGAATCGCGGATCACTGCGCCCCGAGCTTGGAAGAGCCGGAGCTGGAGCGATGGGGCTATTATCGCACCAACATGGCCTCTTACGCCGCAAACGGCGTGATTACGCTCTTCCCGGACTACGTCGGCTTCAACGACGCTGAGCGGGCGCAGCGGTATTTCAGTAAGGCCGCCGAGGGGCATTTACTCCTCGACGGTGCCAGGGCGGTGCGGGACTTCTTTCGCAAACGGCTCTTCATGGCGCAGCCCTCCGGGGCGGTCTTTACCGCCGGCTACTCTCAAGGTGGTCACGCGGCTCTCGCCGCGGCGGATATGAACGAGAGTTACGCGCCGGATGTCGACCTACGGGGCGCGATCGGCTTTGCTTCGACCAACGACGTCATGACGCTCATGCAGGAGGCTGCGTACTACTCTCCGTACATCATCTACGCCTATCGGGACATGTACGGAGCGGATGAGATCGACCCCGCGGCGTATCTGCAGCCACAATGGGCGGAAACCCTGGATGAGGATCTATCCGCAATGTGCGTGAAGGAAATGGAGCTCTACTATCCCTTCGACGGGAGGGAGCTCTTCACCGCGGAGTTCTACGACGCACTGCACAAGGGGCGGATGGAGAGTGAGTACCCGAACCTGTACCGGCGACTCGAGGAGAACCGTAGCGGCTTGGATGGGCACGATGTTCCCGTCTTCATTGTGCAGGGGGGTAACGATATCATCATCACCACCCCAGCGATCCGCGACTACTCCGCCGAGCTTTGCAATACCGGTGTTCCCGTGCAGTACCGTCTCTATGAGGATGCCCGACACCGCCACACGCGGCCGGCGGGCTTTCGAGACTCCTTGGCCTGGATGGATCAAATCCTCGCCGGCGGGCCGGCGCCGAACGATTGCGCCGGCTTCGAATAGCTCGGGTGCTAAAGGCCGGATGCTCGAGAGCGCCGGCTGAAGAGCTCTCCCACAACTGCGCTAACCCGACAGCACGGTGGGCAGGCTCCAGCCGATCAGGCACATGCCCACCGTGGCGCCCGCCCAGAGCCAAGACGGCAGCGACGAAGTGGGTATTCCGGATGCCGGCGCGCTGCGACGTGACGCCGGTGTCCGCCAGGGCGGCAGTCGGTCCCGGTAGCCTCGCGAGCTAATCGCCATTGCCTGGGTTTCCGCGCGTCGAAGCGCCCGAACAACCGTGTTGGATCCGAGAAGCGCCACGAATCGCCGCGGGCGGCGGCGCAGACGCATGCCCCGAGCTGAGAGACTATCCCGGCAGGCTCGTGCGTCCCGCCCAATGAGCGTGACAGCCCGGAAGGCGAGCCGGGTCATGAGGTCGAGACGTGCGGCGGCTTTGCCGAGGACCGGGCGTAGATACCAGGAAAGCGCCCGGCCAATGGCGTCGCTTCCCAGGGCGGCGGTGAAGATCACGCCCGCCGCGGCCACGGCTATGAGGCGCCCGGCGAGTGTGGCGCCGCGGATTGCGGCGTGCGGCCCGGCCCCCTGGGCCGGTGCGGCAAAGATCACATGCGAGGCGACGATCACCGCTCCCAGTACCGCGAAGCCCAGGATTGCCCGCAGCACGATTCGCGGCTCCACGCGCAATCGAGCCCAGGTGATCACTGCAGCCGCGAGTGCCGGTGCGACCCCCTCCATCGGCGCCGCCATGAGCGTTACCTGGACGGTAATCATGGCGATTAGGCCTGCTCGGGGGTCTTCAGCCGCTATCGGAGCCACGTCATCTCTTCGGGCGCCTGTCGCAAGGGTGGCAGTCCGTGTGCGTCAGCGAGGGCTAGAACATCCGCGGGAAGGCCGTCGGCGACAAGCGCGCCCGCGTCCATGAGAATCATGCGCGTCGCTTCGGCGGCGACCTTTTCGACCGCGTGTGTGACGGCAACAACCGTGATTCCGGATTCCCGGAGTCGACGCATGGCGGCCAAGACGCTGCGCACTCCGCGGTAGTCCAGACTCACGAAGGGCTCGTCCATGAAGATTATCTCCGGATCGAGGGCAAGCAGTCCGGCAAGGGCCACGCGGCGCTTCTCCCCGCCGGATAGCAGGAGCGGATCCGCGCGACGGAGGTGAGTTATCTCCATCGTCTCGAGCACACGCTCCACGCGCGCATCGATCTCCCGGGCATCGAATCCCGCGTTCTCCGGGCCGAAGGCGACATCGTCTTCAACGGTACCGGCAATGAACTGATCGTCCGTGTCCTGGAAGAGCAGCGCAACTGCGCGTCGGGTAGCGGGAAGATCATCCGCAATCGGGCGGCCGTGGCGCAGTACCCGTCCACGCTGCGGCTGGTTGAGGCCGTTGGCGCAGCGGAGCAGAGCGCTTTTTCCCGCCCCATTCGGTCCGGCCAGGAGAACATATTCCCCCTGACGGAAGACGAGATCGATCGATGCAAGGGCGCGGATGCCGCCGGGATAGCTAAACTCTATCCGCTCAAAGCGCAGTATGTCCGTCATTTTCGTTCTCCGGCGACGAGCTCTGTTCCGCCGTGCGAGGTGCACCGGCTTCCATTGTCGCCGCCCCTGCGAGATCGCGCATCCAGGGAATTCGCGCGGTCACGACGCGCTGCGTCGCCAGGGCCGCCGCGAGCTTCAGGGCGTCACCCACCAGAAAGGGCACAATGCCGGCACCTAGCGCGGCACCCCACGACATCTCGGCAACCTGCTTGAGCCAGGGAACGCCCATTGCGTAAATTGCCAACATGGCTAAGAGACCTGCCGGGGCGTTGTGCGCCGGTGACCGCCCCGGTCTACGAAGCGCTCCGGCAATGAGCGCACAGGCCAAGAAACCGAGCAGGTATCCGCCGGTCGGGCCGAAGAAGTGTCCAAGGCCACCGCGGGCCGCGGAGAACACCGGCAATCCCACCGCGCCCAAGATGAGGTAGAGGGCAACACTGAGAGCTCCCCATCTCCATCCAAGTAGCAGCCCGGCCAGCAGCACGAAGAAGTTCTGCAGGAC
>CAYFQV010000066.1:12903-16141 GCA_964345195.1 uncultured Spirochaetaceae bacterium | reverse complement strand
CCGTGGCGTCCGCGGAGACGTCGGCCTGCACGGAGGCATCGAACTCAGGGAGAGTATTCGAGTCTCTGAAGAGGATTGTGTGCATGTCCAGACGCTTTCCGGAGTGTTGACAGCTAAGGGTGAACGGGAAGGTATGCCGTCGCAAGCCGTAGAGCACAGCGAGAACCGCTGCTATACCGATAAGCAGCGCGAAATCGGGCAAGCCGTACTCGACGACCGCGTTTGCCATGAGAAAGATGACGAAAGCGGCGGAGCCGAGATACAGGGTGGCAAAGCGCTTCTTCACGGCGGTTTCGTGGTGGCGCCGCTGAAAGACGTTGAGAAGCAGAATGCCGAGGAAGACCCAATAGAATTGATCTGCGAGAAACTCTGCAATTTGTGTCATTGATCGTCCTTATGCCCCAGTCACAATATGCCCCAGTCACAATGTAGGGGGGCGATTTGCCGCCGGTGAGCCGCTGCTGTGCGCTCGAGACCTTCCGCAACGGCCGCACGTTCGTTACATTACTAGAACCATGAGCAGGTTTCTACCCGCCGTAAACGTCGACAGCCGGCATGTCGACGGCCGCCCGGATGCCGACAATGGACTCTCGTTGGTCGCTGAAATTGCCGATCGTGCGTATCTACGCTATCACCATTTGGCGTTCCTACACCCCGATCCGCTGGAGATCGTTCACGAGTACACTGATCCGGCGGACCGCGAGGTTGTGGCTTTGATCGCCTCCTCGCTCGCGCTCGGTCGGGTAGACGTGATCCTGCGCGCCTGCCGGAACGTTCTCGCGGCGTTTCCGCAGCCTCATGAAGATCTGAAACGGCTTTCCCGAAACGATATCGCGGCGCGTCTCGACGGTTTCGTGTACCGTTTCTTTCGAAGCGCTCACATGAGCTACTTTCTGTTCGGTATCGGAGAAGCTCTGCGCCGCTACGGTTCTCTCGAAGACGCATTTCTCGCGGGGGCGTACGGAGAGGCTGGGAAGCGCACTTCGGTGCTGCCCGCGCTGGTGCGCTTCGTAGACCGTTTGTCTCAGTATGCCGGCGGTGATCATGGTATTCTACTCTCCTTCCCGGAAAAGGGCGGTGCCGGCAAGCGTCTCCATCTCTTCTTGCGCTGGATGGTCCGACGGGACGAGTTGGACCTTGGCGACTGGACGAGGGTTGACCCCGCCGGTCTCATGGTTCCGGTAGATACGCATATGCTGCGGATCGCTCGGTACTTGGGCCTCACGACGCGAAAGACGGCGGATCGGCGCGCCGGTGAGGAGATCACGGCCGCGTTCCGGCTGATTGCCCCGGAGGATCCGGCAAAGTACGATTTCGCGCTGACGCGAGCAGGAATACATCCGGATCTGGCCCGTCGCGAGCTCGGGGACGTGTTGGCCGGTGGACGCGCGACACCTACTTAACGAAGTCGACAAACAGTGTTACATTTTTTAAGAATCGATCTTACGATAGTCATTACCCCACAGAGGAGTACGAAATGCAGAGATACGTTTGTGAAGTATGCGGATACATCTACGACCCGGAAGAGGGTGATCCCGACAGCGACATCGAGGCCGGTACCTCTTTCGAAGCGCTTCCGGAAGACTGGGTGTGCCCAATGTGCGGCGCGTCTAAGGAAGAGTTCTCTCCGGAAGAGGAATAGCGTAGCCGCCTCGGCAAGCCTCCTCGATAAGCCGCCGCGACAAATAGCACTCGGCGGCTTCTATGGTCCCGGCGCGAACGGCGCCGCTCTGCACACGTGAACAGAGCGTGTTTGCAGAGCCCGGCGCCCTCCTCGAGGCCGCCCACTTACCGTCACCGGCATTGTGCGGTGGTGCGGCCATTGTGATAGCCTTATTGCAATGTGGCGCCGGCAGATCTGCCTCCCCACCACCAACTTCACTTATTTAGCCGAACATGGCCGTCTGTCTTTTGTGGTGATCCTCCAAGACCAGGCTCGCCATTGCCTCAACTACTGGAACTATCCGTGGACATATGCACGCGTCGTGACGCCCTTCGGTGCGAATGATGCGCTCATTCCCGTGGAGATCAACGGTTTTTTGCTCCTGCGCAATGGAAGACGTCGGCTTGACGGCAACCCGGAAGACGATCTCCTCCCCGGTTGAGATACCGCCGACGATCCCTCCGGCGTTGTTGCTGAGGAAGCCGTCGGGCCCCATTTCGTCGTTGTGCTCGCTGCCGGTCATGTCCGCGACACGGAAGCCCGCGCCGAGCTCGAATCCCTTGACTGAGCCGATGGAGAGCATGGCGTGGGCCAGGGCGGCGTCGAGCTTGTCGAAGACCGGCTCCCCGAGGCCGGTTTCGACTCCGCTTATCCGGCACTCAACGACGCCTCCCATGCTGTTTTCTTCTTCTTTCAGCGCGGTCGCACGTTCCATCATGCGATCGGCGGCCGCGGCGTCACAGGCGCGCATGGGGTTGTCTTCAATGATCGAGGGATCATAGCTTTCGCACCATATGCCCCCTGCCTTAACGGTGTAGGCGAGAATCGAAACACCGCGCTTGGCGAGTAGTTTGCGGGCGATCGCCCCGGCCGCTACGCGGCCCGCGGTTTCCCGCCCGGATGCGCGACCGCTCCCCCGCCAATCCCGGATGCCGTATTTGCGCAGATATGTATAGTCCGCGTGCCCGGGCCGGAATAACTGCCGTATTTCGTCGTAGGCCGAGGGGTCCGCGTCCTTGTTATAGAGGATCATGAGAATGGGCGTTCCGGTAGTCTTGCCCTGGAATATCCCGGACAGCATGTTCACCATGTCCGGCTCTTTTCGGGATGTCGTAATGTGTGACTGACCGGGCTTCCGGCGATCGAGCTGTTTCTGTATCTCTTCGACGGTGATCTCGAGACCCGGTGTAACCCCGTCAATAACTACTCCGACGGCCCCGCCGTGCGATTCGCCGAAGGTGGTAATACGGTAACTGTGGCCGAAGGTGTTTCCTGGCATCCTGCTACAGATTCTCCTCTCTGTTAGTCTTAATACTCTGCAATACTTGGAGTCGCTATTCGGACTCCCCGCCTTCGGCGGCCGATAGAACGGAGCTGCGAAGAACCGTCTCGACACGGCGGCGTGCTTCCGCTAACGGTGCTCCTTCGAGCTCCACCACGACATCCGCAAGGGCTTGGAAACGCGAGTCTCGGGCCGCGGCAATGGCGTGGAATTCAGCTTCCGGATTGCTTCCCGTCAAGTAGGCTGGAATTCCGCGGAGCCGCACTCGTTCCCAGAGGCGTTTGCTGTCTTCC
>CAYFQV010000066.1:5333-12803 GCA_964345195.1 uncultured Spirochaetaceae bacterium | reverse complement strand
GTAGGCTGGAATTCCGCGGAGCCGCACTCGTTCCCAGAGGCGTTTGCTGTCTTCCTGAAGATACACGATTGCGTTCTCAGCGGAAAGGAGTGCGTCGCGAACTGCTGGGGCCCGTTCCCCGAGGCCCTGCACGGCTTCGTTTTTCAAGTGCGAAATGAGGTCGAGTGCCCCGCCTCCGAGAGCAACTACCGATTGATGCGTATCGGAGCGGGATAAAACGTCATGCAGGCAGGTAAGCTCCAGTGCACGGAAACGCTCTTGACCGAGTGCGTCGAACGCGTCTCGGATGTCCGCCAAGGGGCGTGTTGTTTCTTCAGAAGCGTACTGAAGGATCACGTTATCGAGATCAATGAACGGCCGCCCAAAGGATTGCGCGAGCATCCGGGCAAGCGTAGATTTGCCCACGTGTTTCATGCCTGTGAGAATAATGCGCACGTTACTAGGAGCTTAGCCGGTTGCGGAGGTCTCGTCGAGATCGTCGAGCGGCGCCGGCTTCGCAATATGGTAGCCCTGCACGAAGTCGACCCCGAAACCTTCAACAATGTCTTGGATCTTCTGATTGCGGACAAACTCCGCGATCGTCTTCATCCCAATGACGTGACCAATTCGGTTTACCGCCTCCACCATGGAACGGTCTATCGGCTCCTCGTCAATACCCCGAACGAACGAGCCGTCCAGCTTCAGGTAATCGACCGGGAGGTTTTTGAGATAGGCGAAGGACGAGAAGCCGTTCCCGAAGTCATCCAACGCGAAGGTCACCCCCATTTTCTTGAGCCGCTTCATGAAGTCCACGGCGCTCGACAGGTTTTCAATTGCCGCGGTCTCGGTGACCTCGAGACACAGTGACCCGGCGGGGGGCGCCCATTCCTCGATCAAGCTTACCGCAAAGTCGAGAAAGGTCTCGTCCGCCACGGATGCTCCGGAAATGTTGACGCAAAAGTTGTCGCGCTCCCCGGTCATCTCGTGTTGCTTGGCGGCATAGGCTACGACCGCACTCAAGACCCAGCGGTCAATGCTCGCCATGAGATTGTACCGCTCCGCGGCGGGGATAAACTGTCCGGGATCCACCAGCGATCCGTCGAGGGCGCGCAGTCGAAGAAGAATCTCCTTCTTGAGCTCTTTGCTCCCGTTCGTTGAAACAATGGGCTGAAAGAACAAGGTAAAGCGATCTTCTTCGAGGGCCGTCGTCAGCCGGGAGATCCACTGCATTTCTCCGCGGCGCTTGAGAAAGGTGTAGTTAGCGTTCTCGTAGATCTTGATGCCGCTGCCGCCTTCCTCCTTTGCCAGGTACGCTGCGTCGTCCGCCGCGGCGAGTATTGCGTAACCGTCGGTCTGGTCCTCGTTGATGGGCACCAGACCGATGCTTGCGGTCACGTTGAAGGAGTGCTTATGCCAGATAAACTTGCGTCGAACCGCATTCAATATCTGCTTGGCACGCTCGTCCACTTGTTGGACCGGCTCATCGAGAAGAACCACACCAAACTCATCTCCGCCGAGGCGCCCGATAAGGGCCTCATTGCCGACGGTGTCGCAGATTGCTTGTGAAACCTGGCGAAGGAGCTCATCTCCCGCGTAGTGGCCGCAAACGTCGTTGATCACCTTGAACTGATCCAAGTCGATGTAGACGAAGGTGTGCCGGCGGCCGTCCTCAGAAGTTGTCTGAGCGACCTCGTGGAGCCGGGAGAAGAACTCATCCCGGTTTTTGAGCTCGGTTAAGGTGTCGTGACTCGCCTGATAGACAATAGTATCCGACATGCGCTTGATCGCCGTTACATCCCGGAAGGCGATCGCTTGGCCGCGAATCAGGTCTTTCTCAACGTTGATCGGAGCTACGGTTCCATTCACGTGAATGCGCGCCCCTTGCTTGTTGGTGAGGAATACGTCTTCGAAGTAGAGTGGTCCCCGTGGATTTCCGGTGGTGGCGTCCGGCAGTTCCAGGCGGGTCTCGGAGCCGGCATCGTAAACCTGAAACACCTCTTTCAAGTTGCGCCCCCGCGCCAGGTCTTCTTGCCAGCCTGTGAGCTTTTCCGCCACCGGATTCATGAACTCAATGATGTTATCTGTATCCGTTGCAATAATGCCGTCTGCAACGCCGTGGAGAATCCCGGAGAACCAGCGCTCCTGTTGGGCGAGCTTCTTGTCCACGCCGCTCTTGTAAAGCGCAATATCAATGGTTGTGTAGAGCTCGCGCTCCTTGAAGGGTTTGAGCACGTATCCGAAGGGTTCGGCGGCCTTTGCGCGCTCGAGCGTCTTGTCGTCGGCGTAGGCCGTGAGAAAGATTACCGGGATGGCCAGGAGATCCTTGATCTGCGTGGCTGCATCGATCCCGTCGGAATCCTCTCCGAGCATGATGTCCATGAGAATGATGTCCGGTCGAAGCTCCGTGGCCTTCGCAACCGCCTCGTCCGCGGTAGCTGCGATTCCCACGACGGCGTAACCGAACTTCTCGAGTCGACGTTGCAAGTCTAAGCAGATGATTTTTTCGTCTTCGACGATGAGTATTCGAGAGTCGTCCACTGCCGGTTCCACCTCGTGATCCAAGAATAAAGGCAAAGACCTGAGGTATGCAAGCAATAAACGCTATGAATTGTGTTATTAGAGTTAAATTGGTAAAGTAGAGTTTCTGGGCTCAAGCGGCTCACAGTGATAGAGCCGCTGAATGCCGGCGGCGCCCTTCGGCGCCGCCGGCACGGGCGGTCGGAGCGGGTCGTCAGAGCTCCAGAACCGTTTGCAGCAGGCCCGGCTCGAGCCGGAACGGCGAGCCTTTGCCCTGTAGAAAATGGTACTTCTCAAAAAGGTGCAGGGAGAGCTCGGAGAAGAGTATCCGGTCGCCCGTCGGGTTCCCGTCGGGCGCGTGATCCACCTGGGCGTTCACCTTACGGAAGATGCCGTCTTCGAACGGCGAGGCAAGAAAACCGCGAGCTTCACTGACCCGTACGATCCACTTTCCGTCTACGGTAACCGGTTCCTCGAGGCCCTTGCGCCCCTCGTCCATGAGATAACGCATCCGTTCGGTGCAGGCCTCGAAGCTCAGGTTGTGTGCAGTCATGGCCTCCTCGTCGGCGGCAATGATTTCCATAATGTTGCGTTCATCACTGCCGAGAAAGCCGTCGGAGGTTATCTCTCCTGGCTGCATGTTGGCTTGCGCTTTTTCATACTCTGGCGACATGTGCATGGCTGACCTCCTGCGGGTCGGGCTCGTCCACGGCGGAGTGCCCGCCTATTAGGCGGGCTGCCCGTCTACGCGAACTTATCGAAGTATATCTTCTCTTCGGTCATGTTGTTCTTTCTCATGACATCCATGCAAGCATCCAACATGCCGGGACTTCCGCAGAGATAGCCTTCTTTCTCGATCTCCGTAGTGATGGAATTCTGGAGGTACTTGTCGAGGACCTCAGTGATGAGACCGGTCTCTCCTCGCCACTCGGCGCCCTCCTCGGGTTCCGACAGGGCGGGTACGAAATGGAACTTCTCGTAGGTGTCGTCGAGCTCCCAAAGCCAATCGAGGTAGAACATATCCTTGCTGGTTCGCGCGCCGAAGAAGTAGTAGATCTCACGCTCGTCCATGAGCCCCTGCTCGATTCGGTACTGGAAGATGCCTCTAAATGGGGCCATTCCCGAACCGCCGGCGACGCAGATCATCTGCGCGTCCGTGTCCCGGACGTAGAACTCGCCGAACGGTGCGACCACGTTCATCTGCTGACCTTCCTGGAGATGCTCGTGTACGTAGCTTGTCACGATACCGCCGGGCACCAGACGGACCAAGAACTCCAAATGGTTCTTGTCGTTGGGAGATGAAGCCATTGAGTAGGCTCGGGAGGTCTTTTCCTTAACCTGCCCGTAGGGCGGTATCTCGATCTGACCGTACTGTCCGGCCTTGAAGTTGACTTCGGCATCTTCCGGTAGGGCGATACGCAGCTCTTTAATGTCGTGAGTGACGTCCCGGATCTTTTCAATTGCGCCGACGTACTGCTGAATGTTGAACAGATACTCGGGAATCTCAATATCGACGTCCGACTTCAGCTTCACCTGACAAGAGAGATGAACGCCCTTATCGATCTCTTCCTTTGACAGATAGGGGAGCTCCGTCGGGAGATGAGGCCCAACATCCGAGCTTATGGTCACCTTACACTCGCCGCAGCTCCCGCGTCCTCCGCAGGCCGACGGTACGAAGATGCCTGATTCCGCCAGCGTCACCAAGAGGTTTCCGCCGCCTTGGGCGTCGAGCTTCTTCGAGCCGTCGTTTATGTTTATGGCGACGTCCCCGTAGTTGTTGACGATTTTGTCGGTCACCGACACCAAAGCGGCGAGCAGGGCGCTGATGGTCGATATGGCAATGGGTGCAACGAAGTATGCTAGATCCACAGTTATTCTCCTTTAGTCGGCACCTCGCGGCGGTCCCGGGATCGGCGCCGGGCGCCGACCTCGTACTGCACGTGTGCCGCGAAATTGTTACTGCACCTGCAGCATGCCGGAGAAGCCCATGAAGGCCATGGCCATGAAGCCGATGGTAATCATGGTCAAACCCGCGCCCTGCAGGGCCGGTGGCACCGGGGCTTTCTCGGTCTTCTTTCGGATAGCCGAGAGGGCCATAATGGCCAACCACCAGCCGAGACCGCTTCCGAACCCATACACCAGCGACTGCAGGAATGTGTACTCCCGGATTTGAATAAATAGGGATACACCGAGGATCGCGCAGTTCACCGTAATGAGGGGGAGGAAGATGCCCAGAGACATGTATAGGCTCTGAGACAGGCGGTCGATGATCATCTCCAGCATCTGCACCACGCCGGCGATCACAATGATGAAGATGATGTAGCGCAGGTACACCAGGCCGAGGGGCTCGAGGACCAGGTTGAGGATGAGCCAATTGACTCCGCCGGTGACCGTCAACACGACGACCACGGCCATTCCCAGGCCGTTGGACGACTTCATATCCTTTGAGATTGAGATAAACGAGCACATGCCCAGGAAGTTTGCCAGAAGGATGTTGCTCGTAAATATCGATGCAAAAAAGAGGGAGAAATAGCTTATTTGCGGACTCATGCCAACTCTCCTTGTTTCATCATGACGCCTTTACCCGCCCAAATGATCAGGCCGAGGAGGAAGAATGCGCTCGGCGGCATGACCATGATTATCCAGGGCACGAAGCTGTCGGGTAGCACCTGAAAGCCGAAGAGCGCTCCGAAACCAAGTAGCTCTCGGAATAGTGCAATGGTGAGAAGAACGCCCATGTAGCCGGCACCGGAGGTCAGCCCGTCCCAGAAGGACAGCACCGGACCGTTGCTCTGGGCAAATGCTTCGGCGCGGCCCATGATGATGCAGTTCGTAATGATCAAACCAACATAGGGACCAAGATTCTCGCTAATGGCCGGTAGATACGCCTTCAACACCAAGTCGACAATGATCACGTAGAAGGCGATGATCAGCGTCTGGACCATCATGCGAACCTTTCGCGGCATGAAGCCCTTCAACAGGGATACCGTCACGTTGGTCATTGCGGTGGTGAAGATTACACCCGCGGCCATGATGGCGGTGTTGGTGAGCAGGTTCGTGACCGCAAGGGCCGAGCATATCCCGAGTACCTGCATGAAGATGGGATTATTTGTCCACAGGTTTCCTTTGAGGATCTGACCTGGGTTCTTTGTAGCGGTAGCGTCGCTCATGCGTTACCTCCAAGCAGTGATCCAATAGTCTGGATTTCCCGATTGACCATTCGCTGCATAGACTCCGTCGTCCGGGTGGCTCCGGTGATACCGTCGACTTCACTGTTCTCGTAGTTCGTATCGCCGTCACCGGACGTGAAGGCAATTTCGCCGCCTGAGCCAATGCTTTCGCCCTCGAACTGCCGCTGAAACCAGCGCTCGGTAATACGTCCGCCGAGTCCCGGCGTCTCGTTGTGCTCAATGATGGTGAGCCCCACCGTTTCGGTGACGTCCTCGTTTACGGCAAGGACTCCCGCGATCGTTCCCCACAGCCCGGAGCCGCGAAACTCCTTGGCGATCACCGTCTTCCCTTCGACGTTCGCGCGGAACAGCATGGTGCCGTCACGCTCGAAAGTCTCTACCTCTTCGAAGCGGGAGAGTACTTCATTATCGCTGAGACCGCGCATGGACATGGCCGACAGCACGGCTCGCTGTCGCGCGATCTCCTGATTGAGCTCAACGCGCTCCCTCGTCGCTCCGTTGGTGAGAGACAGGAGAAACACGAAGGCGAAGCTCGTAATGAACATGAAAATAACGGTGTAGATCGTACTCTGCTTGTTCATGCGGAGGCCTCCTTTGCCTGAGGCACCTGCGCTTCGTCACTCTTGGGCTTCGGCGCGGGCTTCTTCTTCTTTTTCGCCGGCTTCGGCATGAGCTCGTCAATGAGGCTGGCGAAGACGTTACCCATGAGAATGCCGAAGCTTGTTCCCTCCGGGAATCCGGAGAAGGTACGTACGAGAATCGTGACCGTACCGATAAGTGCGCCGTACACCCATTGAGAGTTCTTCTGATTCGGCGCAGATACCGGATCGGTGGTCATGAACACCGAAACGTAGAGGATACTGCCCGACATCATGGCGAGATGGGGCGGCAGATTCGGCGCCAAGCCGGTGAAGTAGAAAATGCTCGTTAGAATCCCGGCACTCAGCACAGTTGAAACAATCAGTCGCCACTGCGCCGTCTTGGTCCAAATGAGGTAGACGGCCGCCGCAATGATTAGAATGGTCGAGCTTTCACCGATCGAGCCGCCACGGGTGCCAATGAACAGATCCAGCCAGTCGGGCATCTGTCCGTTGCGCATGGCTGTCAGCGGTGTTGCCGCACTCAAGGCGTCCACCCCGGCCGCTCCGGCCGTGCCGAATGCTCCCGGTACCATCCACGACGACGCAAGGACGGTCGCGAAGGTGATGTAGATGAACAGCCTTCCGGTGATGGCCGGATTGAAGATATTTCGGCCGAAGCCTCCGTAAACCTCTTTCCCAATGAAGACGGCAAAGATGATGCCGATCGCAACGATCCACAGCGGCGTTGCCGGCGGCAATGACAGGGAGTAGAGCGCGCACGTTACCAGCACGGCCTCACTCACTTTCTTGTTCTTGCGCTTCTCCATGATGTACTCGGTGAGAATGCCGAGCGCAAAAGTTACTCCGACAACGGCCAGTACACGCCACCCGTACAGGTACACTGAAAAGAGAAAGATGGGTACGAGGGAGTACATGACCCGTCGCATGATCAACTGCTTCTGGAAGATCTTCTGTCCCACGACGCCTCCTCAGCGGAATGCCGGTCCACCCGGACCGAAAATACGATAGTATTTAATAGATACTTTATTATCCACTCGCTAAGCTTAGTATATAACTCGTGTTTACGCGCGTCTACACGGTGCGAGTGCACTTATGCCGGATATTACGTATATCGAATACGGATGCAATATCGAATACGGATGCAGCTAAGACGTGAAGAACTGCGCTTCGTCTCGTCACGA
>CAYFQV010000066.1:1208-5233 GCA_964345195.1 uncultured Spirochaetaceae bacterium | reverse complement strand
TCACGATGACGGCATTATAGAGATGCATCACATGGGCGTCAAAAGGTCTCCGGCTCTTCGCCGTCGAAACGCGATTGACAGGGGGGCTCGGGCGGCGTAGCCTCCGGAGCCATGGTACGCCCACTGCACAATGCGGTTGTCTTGATTACCGGTGCTTCCCGGGGGATCGGCCGGGCAATAGCATTAGAGCTGGCGCGCGCCGGTGCGTCCGTCATGCTTACCGCGCGCAACGCCGCTGCGCTGGAGGCGGTGGCCGGGGAGGCCCGGGAGTCCGCAGCCGGCTCGGGGACGGAGGTGCAAACGCTGGCGGTGGATCTCACCGACGACGGCGCCGCCGAACAGCTGAGGGACGCGCTTGCGCGGGCCTACGGGCGGGTGGACCTCCTCGTGAATAACGCCGGCGTTGCGAAGTCCGCCCCCTTCGTCGAGACCGGCCTGGAGCTCTTGCGGGAACACGTACGCATCAATCTAGAGGCGCCTTTTGTTCTAACTCAGACCGTCCTTCCGCTGCTTCAAAAGGCCGCGAAAGGTAACGCCAAGGATGGGGAGGCCGGTGCCGTCGTGGTCAATATTGCTTCCGTTGTCGCTCACAAAGGCTACGCCGAGCAAAGCGCCTACGCT
Organism: uncultured Spirochaetaceae bacterium; assembly: GCA_964345195.1. Taxonomy (GTDB): domain Bacteria; phylum Spirochaetota; class Spirochaetia; order DSM-27196; family PWMO01; genus CAYFQV01. The sequence continues at coordinate 4,612 of CAYFQV010000066.1, read as the reverse complement.
GCGTCGAAGCACGCCCTGCTCGGTTTCACGAAGGCTGCCGGGAAGGAGCTCGCGAATCTCGGTATTCGCATGCACGCCGTGTCGCCCGGCGGCACCGCCACGGATATGATTCAGGGAGTGCGTCCCGATCTCGACCCGGCCGGTCTCATATATCCCGAAGCGGTGGCAAAAAGCGTGCGTTTTCTGTACGAGCTGGGCGGTAACGCCGCGATCGATGAGCTACGGCTGCGCCGCGGCGGCGGCACGCCCTTCGCCTGATTCGCAGCGCTCGCGACGGGCGCGTGAACATTGCGTGTTCGCGCCAAAAGATGTACTTTCTCGGTCGCAATGGACGGCCATCGATTAACAAACGGCTTTCTCTTCGTGCTCGCGATCATAGCCTTAGCTACCGTCATGCGGGTGGCGTCGACGGTGTTCTTGCCCCTCGCGGTCGCCATTCTGCTGTCTTTTGTCTTCTCGCCGGTGGTCGGGTTCCTTCAAAAACTGAAGGTGCCTCGCTTCGTGGGAATCGTCGTTGTGATTCTCTTTCTGCTGGCGTTGGGCTTCCTCGTCGGCCTCGTCCTCTACTCGAGCTCACAGTCTCTCTTGCGGCAGTTTCCGATATACCAGGAACGGTTCACAACCCTGTTATCGCAGGTCATTGAGCGCTTCGACCTCCCGGAGAATATTCTGAACCAGCTCGAGATTGGGACCGCGATCCGCGGCATAGCCCTCGAAGTCTCGGGCAATCTGGTGTCATTTCTTAGCGGCTTCACACTGGTGGTGATTTTTCTTCTGTTCGTCTTGCTGGAGGAGCCCTTTCTCCGGGGCAAGCTGATGGACGCGGTGCAGGGCAGGGCGACCCGGAAAGTGACCATCATGATTGCCCATATCAACCAGCAAGTGAGCCGCTATCTGGTGGTCAAGTTCTTGATAAGCGGTCTGACCGCCGGAGCGGTCTTCGTCGAGTACACACTGATCGGCGTGGATTTTCCATTTATCTGGCTGGTACTGACCTTCCTGTTCAACTTCATTCCAAGCATCGGCTCGATAGCGATAACCATCATCGCCTCCGTGTTTGCGCTGGTGCAGTTCCTCCCCGACTGGAACTCCGTAATTCTCGCCTCGGGTGCCATGGCGCTTACGCAGCTTCTGATCGGCAATATCCTGGATCCACAGCTACTCGGCGAGCGCTTGAATCTCAGTCCCGTGGTGATCCTGCTCTCGCTCTTGTTATGGGGCTATATCTGGGGCATCATGGGGATGTTCATTGCGGTTCCTATAACCGGCGCGATCAAGATAACTTTCGAGAACATCCCCGCAACGCGGCCCCTTGGGATTCTCATGGGAACCGGGGAGCGCTACAGGCGCCACCGAGAGCGTGAGGAACGTCGCCACGGTGCCGCCGAGGGCCCGCAGTCCGACGACGTGAGCGAGCGGGCTGAGTAACAGCGAACGAAAGAGAGGTTACACCATGGCGAACTCGCGCATGCTCACCGGCGACAGGCCGACGGGAAGGCTTCATTTAGGTCATTACATCGGCTCCATAGCGAACCGCGCGAAGCTTCAGGAACGCTACGAGAGCTTCTTTCTGGTGGCGGACCTGCACATGCTCACCACGAAGCCGCAGAAAGAACAGATCGATGAGATCGCCGTTAACGCCCGCGAGATGGTCCTCGACTATCTTGCCTGCGGCATTGATCCCGGGAAGTCGACGATCTACCTTCAGTCCGCTGTGCATGAAGTGTATGAGCTCAACCTCTTTTTCGAGATGATGGTGACGGTCCCGCGGCTCCAGCGCTTGCCGAGCCTGAAAGACATGGCCCGAGATGCCAATCTGCAGGAAATGCCCTTCGGCCTTCTCGGCTACCCGGTGTTGCAGGCTGCAGACATTTTGCTGCCCATGGGCAACATTGTCCCGGTAGGCAAGGATAATGAGGCCCACGTAGAGTTGGCTCGGGAGATCGCTCGGCGCTTCAACTATCTCTATGGAGAGGTGTTTCCGATTCCCGACTCGCTTGTCGAGGGCGGGACCCTCGTCGGCACCGACGGTAGCGCGAAGATGTCGAAGTCTCTGAACAACGCCATATTCCTCTCGGACGACGAGAAGACCGTGACCAAGAAGGTGATGGGAATGTACACGGATCCGAAGCGTGTTCGCGCCGATGTTCCGGGTACGGTCGAAGGGAATCCGGTGTTCTCCTACCATGACACATTCAACCCGGATAAAGCCGAGGTTGAAGAGCTCAAGACGCGTTATCGGGAAGGTCGAGTTGGGGACGTCGAAGTCAAACAGAAGCTCGCCCTCGCCTTGAACGCCTTCCTCGACCCCATGCGCGAGCGCCGGGCCGAGTACACCGCTCGGAAGGGGCTTGTAGACGAAGTCATCTACGAGGGTACGCAGCGTATGCGTGAGGTCGGTCGGCAGACCCTCCTCGCGGCGAAGAAAGCCATGGGCCTGACCGGTGCGTGGAACAAGATCAGCCGCAAGGCCGAAGATGCCAAGAAGAAACGGGCGAAAGAGCAGGCGGAATAGGGGAATGCATACGCCCGGCTCCGGCCGCATTATCCATGTTTGATACACAAGCCATGTTTGATACACAAGAGCTGGAGCGACCGCCGAGCTACGAAGCGTTGCGCCGGCACGTGTGGCGCTTCTATCGAGATTTCGGCAGAGCCATGCCCTGGCGGGAAACCGAGGACGGCTATGCCGTTTTCGTTTCCGAGGTCATGCTGCAACAGACCCAGGTGCTGCGGGTCATGGAGAAGTATCCGGCCTTTCTCGAGCGCTTCCCCTCTTTCGAGGCGCTCGCCGCTGCACGGCTCTCGGAGGTCTACGCTCTCTGGCAGGGACTCGGCTACAACCGACGGGCGAAGTATCTGCACGACGCGGCGAGACGTATTGTGTCCGACCACGGCGGACGGGTCCCGGCTGAGCGGACCGAGCTCGAGGCCTTGCCCGGGATCGGCCCCAATACCGCGGGATCCCTGCTTGCGTTTTGCCACAATCAGCCGGTGGTGTTCATTGAGACGAACATCCGGAGGCTGTTCATCTACTTCTTCTTTCCTGGGGAAGATGCGGTGGCTGATCGGGATCTACTGCCGCTGATCGAGGCGACCCTCGATCGTGGGAATCCGCGGGAATGGTACTACGCTCTCATGGATTACGGGGCGGCTCTGTCCAAATGGGTCACCAATCCGAACCGGCGCAGCAGTCGCTATGTTCGGCAGAGTCCCTTCGAAAACTCGAATCGGCAGATTCGTGGCCGGATTCTGCGGGTGCTTGGGGGCGCCTCCGAGAGCGGCCCGGAACCGACCGGTCTGACCGCGGCGGAGCTGGCGCGGCGGGTAGACTATCCGGAGGATCGGGTATCGTATGCAGTGGAGGGCCTGCGAAAAGAGGGGCTTGTCATTGCTGAGCGCGG
>CAYFQV010000066.1:0-1108 GCA_964345195.1 uncultured Spirochaetaceae bacterium | reverse complement strand
GCGAGAAGCTCGTCGTGGAGCGTGGTGTCGGTCCCGCCGGCATCAACGAGTATACGATACACCGGCTCGGTCCCGGAGCCGCGCATCCACATGAACGCCACTTCCTCTCCATTGTGACCGTTCAGCACGATCTTGAGTCCGCCCTTTTCCTGACCACTTCTGACCTCCGGACCGATGCCTACCCGGGCTTCGTAGCCCTCGTAGTTGATCTCATGCCACGAACTGATTCCGTAGTTGCGATCCAATGCCTCTTTGCGCTGCTTCCAGTCCTCGCTAAACAGATGCTCGTACGCCGCCTTCAGCTTCGCATGGTTCGTGCCGGTGATACGCAGTATTGCACGCTCCTCGTATGCGCCGGTGCTGGTGTAGGCCGGCAAACTCTCCAGGAGCTCAGTGATGGACGGCAAGTAGTCGTCCGGCAAGGCGGAGTAGGGCGCTTCGTTCCAGGTTCCAAAAAGCGGGGTTGCGCCGGCCACGTCGCGGAACCTGGTAAGCTTGAGCATGGCCAGGATGGTCTGTAACGGATCCCGCACGACGCCGGGGTGCGTGATGGTTCCTCCGTTCGATCCTTCGCCGAGGATACGGACCGTGTAGCCCCGTTCCCGCAGGAGCCGCGCAAGGCCCACGACGTTGGCTTCTCCTACCTCCGCCCTGTGTACCTCGGCTCCAAAGGAGCGCGCGATTTCGTCGACGCGCATGGATGTGGGACCGTTGGCTACGACTGCGACGGGAGCGATGAAGCAGCCGTTTTCGTCGGTTTCAACGACGCCTGTGGCGCGAAGCCAGAGCAGTTCCGCCAGGCACGCAAGCGCAAAGACGGCCTGGGCGTGGATAGGGCGAGCGGTCCCGGAGTCCTCGTCTATGTAGAGAATGTTCCCGCGATCGCCGTCGTTGTCCGGGACGTATCCGACGGTGACAGCGGGATCTTGGCGGTACAGTTGCTCGAGCCGCCGTGCGCAGGGCTCGAGGCCCTCTCCCTCCGGGACGATCCGGTGGGCGACCGCTCCGGGAGTCTCGTTCATTGTCTGCATGGAAACCCCGAGTGAAGAGAGAAACTCGACATCGATCGATGCTGCTCTGGCGCTTCCGTTGAAATCCGCGAGTATGC
>CAYFQV010000065.1:11176-16275 GCA_964345195.1 uncultured Spirochaetaceae bacterium | reverse complement strand
TAGCCGTGGATATACGACTCAATAAGGAAGATATATGGCAGTTGATGTAGATGTTGCGATCGTCGGGGCCGGAGTTATCGGCGCTGCGATTGCCCGCACCCTCTCGGCGTACCGCTTGGATGTCGCCCTTCTCGAACGGGAGGCGGATGTCTCCTTCGGCACTTCCAAGGCGAACTCCGGGATTATTCACGGTGGCTTTCACCATCCGGCGAAGTACCTCAAGACACGGCTGGAGGTGCAAGGGAACATCATGTTCGATCGGCTGCAGCGCGAGCTCGATTTCCCCTTCCGACGCTGCGGCATTCTCGTTGCGGCTCTCAAGGACGAGGAGATGAAGTACATCAATCATCTCTACGAGCAGGGCCGCTCCAACGGCTCGATCGGCATTGAGATGTGTTCTCGCGACCGCATGCTTCAGCTCGAGCCGAAGCTCAACAAGGATGTAGTCGGCGGCCTGTACGCGCCGAGCGGGGGGATTATTGAGCCCTACCGCTTCGTCTTCTCCTTGGTAGAAAACGCTCGGAAAAACGGCGTGCAGCTGATGACCGAATTCGCCGTCCGTACGGCGGAGTTCAGTGAGGGGGCGTATACGATCCATGCGGCGGACGGTCGTGACGTTCGGGCGCGCTACGTAGTCAACGCGGCGGGTCTGCGCGCCGACGAAGTGTCGCGGATCTTCGGCGGAGAGGAGTTCGAGATCCATCCGCGAAAGGGAGAGTACTACCTTCTCGACCGCCAAACGAAGGCGGCACCCCAGCGCGTGCTCTTTCCGGTTCCGACGAAGGTCTCGAAAGGTATGCTCGTCATTCCGACCGTGGAGGGTACCGTGCTCTTGGGGCCGACCGCGGACGACATAGACGATAAAGATGACACGGCCACCGCCGCGGAGTCTTTGGATCGCATTTTTGATTCCGCCCGAAAAATGGTCCCCGTGGTCTCGGAGAACGACGCGATAACCTCTTTCGCCGGGCTGCGTCCGGCCTTGGCCGACAAAGACTTCTATATTGCGGTTTCCGAGAAGGCGCCGCAGCTCATTCAGGTTGCGGGAATCCAATCGCCGGGGCTGACCGCCTCTCCGGCGATTGCGGAGTACGTGAAGGACCTTTTGAAGGACGCCGGGGCATCACTCACGGAGAAGAGCGACTTTGATCCCTACGTGGATCCGGTTCCGCGCATCCGGGAAGCGGGCGCCTACGAGGCGGACCAACTCGTCGCGGAAGATCCCGCGTACGGAGAGATCGTATGTCGATGCGAGGAGGTCTCGGAGGCTGAGATCGTCCGGGCCATACGGGAGGGGCATACCACGCTCGATGGTATCAAGTTTCGTACGCGTGCCCGAGCCGGACGCTGTCAAGGCGGTTTCTGCACCTACAAGGTCGTGAAGATCCTGATGCGCGAAACCGGCATGAGTCCTGAGGAAATCACGAAGCGCGGCGGAAATAGCCGGCTGCTCGTCGGGCGTCTATAGGCGTCGAGAGGTTCACATGACTGAATTGGAATATGATGTCTTAGTAATCGGCGGCGGCGCCTCCGGAATGGCCGCCGCTATGGAAGTACAGCGACGTGGTTTTCGCCCGGTGATTGTGGAACGGGAGGCACGCCTCGGGGGCATTCTTCTGCAGTGTATTCACAACGGTTTTGGTCTGGAGGAGTTCAAGAAAGAGTTCACGGGTCCCGAGTACGCCGAGGAGTTTATCGACCAGGTCCACGAGGCCGGGATCGATGTTTTTCTGAGCACCACGGTGATCGAGCTCAGCGACAAGGGCGAAACGAAGGAGGCGGCCTGCTTTTCTTCATTAAACGGTGTCGTGCGGATCACCGCGAAGGCTGTGGTCCTCTCAATGGGCTGTCGTGAGCGCAACCGCGGGAACATCCGTATTCCGGGTACCCGACCGGCCGGGGTGTTTACCGCGGGGCTCGCCCAGAGGATGGTGAACATTGAGGGCTACCTCCCGGGGAAGGACGTCGTTCTGATCGGCTCCGGCGACATTGGTCTGATTATGGCACGGCGAATGACGTGGGTCGGTGCGAAGGTCCACGCCGTGATCGAGATCCAGCCGTATCCATCCGGTCTGACCAGAAACATCGTCCAATGTCTGAATGACTTCAGTATTCCCCTCTACTTGAGCCACGTCGTGTCGGAGATCCATGGACGTGATCGCGTCGAAGGGGTCCAGGTCACGCCCCTCGAGAACGGAATTCCGGATACCGATCAGTCGTTTGAGCTCCCCTGTGACACCGTTTTGTTGTCGGTGGGACTGATTCCGGAGAATGAGTTGTCGAAGCAGGCGGGAGTCGAGCTCAATCCGCAAACCGGCGGGCCGCTCGTGGACTCGACCATGATGACGAACGTCGACGGGATCTTCTCCTGCGGCAATGTACTGCATGTGCACGATCTCGTTGACTACGTCTCCGAGGAGTCGCGGCGGACGGGCGGCTACGCGGCGGACTATCTGCTGCGCAAGCGTCCCAAGAGCCAAGTGCAGATCCGTGCCGGTGCGAATTTGAAATACGTGAACCCGGCCCAGTTCAATCCGAATGCGCCGGACAAGCTGTACATGCGGACCTTGGTGGTGAAGAACAACGCTCGGGTGAATATCAATGTCGATAATGTGCGGGTGCGAAGCGTGAAGAAGAACCACGTGCAGCCCTCGGAGATGATCAGCGTGAAGCTACGGCCGAAAGACCTCGAGGAGGTCCGGTTTACCGCTAATTCGGTTATGGAGGTGAGCGTCGAATGAGTGAAACCGGCGAATTGACGAAGGTACGCGAGATGGTGTGTATCAGCTGCCCGATCGGCTGCCGGCTGACGCTCTATACCGATCAGGAAGATGAGCTGGTCGTGAAGGGCAACCGATGCGCTCGGGGCAAGGAGTATGCTCGGGAGGAGTACTTCGCGCCGAAGCGTATCGTTACCGCCACGGCGCGGACCACGTCCACCGTGTTCCCGCGGGTCCCGGTTCGGACGGATGCAGCTCTGCCGAAGGAGCACATTGATGAGCTTCTCAAAGATGTGTATACGCTCGAGATCCCGGTTCCTATCACGCGTGGCCAGGTAATTCTTGAAGACTATCGCGGGACCGGGATCAGTCTGATTGCGAGTATGAGTGTTGAACGAAATAGGGGCCCCGGCGCGACGGCCGCTAGCGGCAGCCGCGGGGAGGCTCATGCCGACGAGGACGACGGCCAAGACTTAGAGGTGGAGCCGGCCGAAGGAGACAGCAATGAGTAAGGGTACCAAGAAGTACGTCATGAGCTTCGATCAAGGCACTACGAGCTCTCGGGCGATCCTCTTCGACCACGGGGGCGGCATTGTCGGGACCGCGCAGCAGGAGTTTACCCAGTTCTATCCCAGGCCCGGGTGGGTCGAGCACGATCCCATGGAGATCTGGGGCACCCAGAGCGGTGTCGCGCGGCAGGTGCTCGAGCGCAGCAACGTCAGCCCGGAACAGGTGGCCGCCATCGGCATTACCAACCAACGTGAAACGACGGTAGTGTGGGATAAAGAGACCGGTCGGCCGATTCACAACGCGATCGTGTGGCAGGATCGACGGACCGCCGGGATTTGCGATCAGCTTAGCCGCGACGGATGGGAGGCCTACATCCGTGATAAAACCGGTCTGGTTATCGACGCCTACTTCTCGGGTACGAAGCTGAAGTGGCTCCTGGATAACGTTGAGGGCGCACGCGAGCAGGCGGAAGCCGGAAAGCTGCTGTTCGGCACGGTCGATACCTGGCTCCTGTGGAACCTTACGCGGGGCGCTATTCACGTAACCGACTACTCGAACGCCTCCCGGACGATGATGTACGACATCAAGAAGCTGCAGTGGGACGAGAAGCTGCTCGAGGTGCTGGGTGTGCCGCGGAGCATGCTGCCCGAGGTGCGCCCCTCGAGTGAGGTGTACGGGTATACCCACGAGAAGACCTTCGGGGGCGCCCGGATTCCGCTGGCGGGTATTGCCGGGGATCAGCAGGCGGCACTCTTTGGCCAAGCCTGTTTTGAACACGGTATGGCCAAGAATACCTACGGCACCGGCAGCTTCGTGCTCATGAATACCGGGACGACACCCATTGCGTCGGAAACGGGGCTGTTGACCACCATGGCATGGGGAATTGGAGATCGCGTCGAGTACGCTCTCGAGGGGGCGATTTTCGTTACCGGTGCGGCCATTCAATGGCTCCGAGATGAGTTGCGTATCATTAGTGATGCCGAGGATACGGAGTACTTCGCCGGCAAGGTTCCGGATACGAACGGTGTGTACATGGTGCCCGCCTTCGTCGGCTTGGGAGCGCCGTACTGGGATATGTATGCCAGAGGTGCCATTGTCGGTCTGACTCGCGGTGCCAATAAGAACCACATTGTCCGGGCCACGCTCGAGGCGCTGGCCTACCAAACCAAGGACGTTCTCGACTGTATGGAGCAGGACTCCGGCATAGAAACGAAAGAGCTCAAGGTCGACGGCGGCGCGAGCGCGAATGAGTTCCTCATGCAGTTTCAGTCGGATATCCTGGGAGTGCCCGTTTTGCGGCCCACCATCATTGAGACTACCGCTCGAGGCTCGGCCTATTTGGCGGGCTTGGCGGTTGAGTTCTGGAAAGACAAGAAGGACATTCTGGCCAAGTACGAAGTGGATAAGCGCTTCGAGCCGAGCTATTCCGCCGAACATCGGAACAGTCTCTACGCGGGTTGGCAGCGCGCGGTCGAGAAGGCCAAGGCCTGGGAGGAGCCGTCATAGGCGGACGGCCCGTCCAGATCGACCCGTCGGAAAAACTCTCGCGAACTCTCGCGAAATTTGACGATGCCGCAATGCCTTTCTATCCTTGCCGAATACGCGCAATTTTAGACTACATCGTCTAAAATGCGACGACGCAAGGAGTGTTCATATGAAAGACAAGCTGAGCCCGCGCATTGTGCTTGCGGGTTTTCTCATGCTGATCGCCGCTTCGGCGGTCTTCGCGGCGGGATCTCAGGAAGAAGCGGAGACCAAGGGCCCGGTCACCGTGGCTTCCAAGATCGATACCGAAGGTGCCCTTCTCGGAAACATGATCGTCCATGTTCTCGAGGCGAATGGCTTCGAGGTGGTCGACAACACCGAGTT
>CAYFQV010000065.1:2910-11076 GCA_964345195.1 uncultured Spirochaetaceae bacterium | reverse complement strand
CTTGCCGAGCAGGAGAAGCTCGAGACCCTGGAAGATATGGCTGCCTACATCCGTGAGGGTGGGAGCTTCAAGCTGGCGGCGAGTGAAGAGTTCGTGAGTCGCGAAGACGTGCTTCCATCATTCGAGGAGACCTACAATTTCGACCTCAATGACTCACAGTTGCTGACCTTCTCCGGTGGGAACACCGCAACAACCACGCAGGCGGCGGCCCGAGAGACCGATGGTGTGAACGCGTCCATGGCCTACGGAACGGACGGCCGGCTGCGCGCGCTCGGTCTGAAGGTCATGCGGGACTCACAGGGTGTCATGCCCGTTTACGAGCCGGCACCTCTCGTGCGCAACGAGGTCATGGAGCAGTACCCGGAGATCGCCGAGCTTCTGAATCCGGTGTTCCAGTCCCTGGACCTCGAGACCTTGCAGAGCCTGAACTCTCAGATCGCCGTAGAGGGCCGGGACGCCTCCCAAGTGGCCCGGGAATACCTGGTCGAGCAGGGCTTTTTGGAGTCCTGAGGCACCGGTATAAAGTGAATTGAGAAACCGTGGCGGCGGGCGCGACAGCGTGTCCGTCGCCCGGGTGGAACACGGTGATGATACGCACGCAGTCGTTCGAACGGGTTACACTTCTCGGCGCCCTTGTCGCAGCTGTATCCTTTTTCTTACCCTTCGTCGTTGTTAAGGAGAACCGTGTTGTCGAGGGCCTCTCCCGGCAGGTCTGGGAGATGCCTGCGCCGATGCTGGTCGCTGTGCTCGCGGCGGTCATCATTGTTTCGTTGGTGGCTGCGCGCCTCGGCGAGAGCGTGCGGATACGGCTTAGCAAGGTCGGCGCAGGTCTGTTGATCTTCGCCACAGCGCTGCTTTTGCTGTCCCGCGCCGGGGTCATTCTCGACCGGCTCGGTTTCGAGTTTGGCCGGGTCACCCCCTCCGGCGGCTTCTGGATGTTGATGCTCGGCAGTTTCGTGCTGATCGACGGGTCTCTGCGCAACGCCCCGCTTTCCCGCGCGCTTCGGGCCGGGATCTCCCTTGCACCGTTTGCTGTACTCATCGTTCTCTTGATGCTTGGGAGTTTCGAGGACCTTGCCGTTCTCAAGGAGTTCGGCAATCGCAGAGAGCGTTTCGTCCGGGAGTTGTTCAACCACATTTACTTGGCCGGAACGGCGGTCACTCTAGCCGTGATAATCGGTGTTCCTCTGGGGCTTTTGGCGTGGAAGCGGCACCGCTTGGAGAAGCCGATCTTCGTCGTGGTAAACGGCATTCAAACCATACCGAGCTTGGCGCTATTCGGGCTCATGATTGCGCCGCTGGCATACCTATCACAGCAGTTTCCGGCGCTCCGGAGCCTCGGGCTTCGGGGGATCGGGAACGCCCCCGCCTTGATCGCGTTGACTCTGTACGCACTGCTGCCCATTGTTCGAAACGCCTACACCAGTCTGGCCGTCATTCCAAACGCGGTTATTGATGCCGGAAGCGGGGTAGGGATGAGCCGACGGCAACTCCTACGCCACGTAGAGGTGCCGCTGTCTGTGCCCATCGTCTTGTCCGGTGTTCGCACATCCGCCGTCCAGGCTGTCGGTAACACGGCGGTTGCGGCACTGATCGGTGCGGGCGGGCTCGGGCGTTTCGTGTTTCAGGGGCTCGGTCAGGCCGCGCCCGACCTTATTGTCATGGGAGTTCTCCCGATTATCTTCATGGCGGTCGCCCTCGACCGCTTTCTGGGACTGCTTATCGACCGGGTAACCCCCCGGGGATCCAAGAGGGACATGTCATGATTGAATTTCGCTCCGTAACGAAGAAGTATGGTGACTTCACCGCCGTGTCCGCGATCGACTTGACCGTGGAGGACGGGGAGGTCTGCGTGCTCATTGGTCCGTCGGGTTGTGGAAAGACGACAAGCCTGCGCATGACGAACCGGATGCTCGAGCCCACCGCGGGAGACATCCGTATCGGCGGCGAGAGCGTTCGCGAGGCCTCCGTCGAGGCCCTCAGGCGCGGTATTGGATACGTCATCCAAAGTGTCGGGCTCTTTCCGCACATGTCGGTTCGGGACAACATCGGCATTGTGCCGCGACTCCTCGGCTGGTCCAAGGATGACCGCTACGCCCGGGCGGATGAGCTGCTGTCCCTCATTGGCCTTGACCCGGAACAATACCGGATGAAGTATCCCGCGGAATTGTCCGGCGGTGAGGCCCAGCGCATCGGCGTGGCGCGGGCGCTGGCGGCGAATCCTCCGCTCATGCTCATGGACGAACCCTTTGGAGCCGTGGATCCACTCAACCGAGAGGTCCTTCAGAGTGAGTTTATCAATCTGCAGCGGCAGCTTCGCAAAACGGTGATTTTCGTTACTCACGACCTCGATGAAGCCATTCGCCTCGCGGATCGGATCGTCATCATGCGGGACGGCGAGATTGTGCAACACGATACGCCCGAAAGGATCTTGGCGCATCCCGCGAACCAGTTCGTGCGAGACTTCGTGGGAAACGATCGTGCTTTGAAGCGTCTGTCCTGCTTCCGGGTGCAGGACTACGTACAGGAAGCGTTCCAGTTGCAGCGAGACGATGTGGCCGGCACCCCGCGCAGCGCCTTCACGAGCGGAGTGGGTGTGGCGTGGATTCACGACCGTGACGGCCGTCTCGTGGGTATGCTCGACGAGCGCAAGCTAAACGGTAGCCAGACCCTCAATCCGGAGCGCATTACGCCGATTCGCCCGAAAGACGTGGGCGTTCGAGACTCCGCGGATTTACGCGAGGCACTGTCTCGCATTCTCGGGCAGGGACTGAAGGCGGTTCCCGTCCTGGATGACGATGGTCGGATTCTCGGCGAGGTGCGTCTCATGGACATTGAGAAGCTGAACCAGGAGGGCCTCGACTAATGAGTCTCTCCGCCGGAAAGCGGTTTCTCGGGCTGCTCCCTCTGCTTCTTGTGATCGCGGCCTTCACCGCCGTGGTGGCGAACGACGCTGTGCTGCGGGACTTCCTGGAGATGCTCTTCCCGAATGCCCAACAGCATCTCTATCCCCGGGCCGGGCTTGGTCGCTTGTTGGCTGAACACCTGGTTTTGGTGGCGGTCTCGAGTGTTGCCGCGACGGCGGTCGGGATGGGACTCGGGATCCTCGTAACCCATCCGATCGGCCGCGACTTTTTGTCGCTTGTCCAGGACATTAGCTCGCTGGCCCAAACCTTTCCCCCTGTAGCCGTCCTCGCGCTGGCGGTCCCGGCCATGGGCTTCGGATTCGAGCCGACGGTGGTGGCGCTTTTCATTTACAGCATTTTGCCGGTGCTCAACAACACCATATCCGGGATGGAAGCGATCCCGTCCAAGCTCACCGAAGCCTCCCGTGGTATCGGCATGACCAAATTGCAGGTGTTGCTCTTGTCGGAGTTACCTCTTGCGGCGCGTGTTATCGCCGCCGGCGTGCGTACATCCGTCGTGATCAACATTGGAACCGCAACCGTTGGGGCTGTTGTCGGAGCCGGTGGGCTCGGCGTTATTATCATAGCGGGCTTGGTCAGGGACAACACCGCTTTTGTCTTCTCCGGCGCCGTCACCGCGGCGCTGTTGGCGCTTCTGGTAGATTGGGCATTGAGTCAAGCGGAGAGCCTCTTCTACTCACCCCGGGCCCGCATAACCCGATAAGCGCGCCCATGTGGCTGCGATGCAGGTGCCGATTAGACATCCGATGGAGGTTTGGATGCGAATGGAACAGCGAGAAATCACCTTGAGCTCATACGCGAAGGGTGTTCATATTGTGACACGGGAGATCGAAGAGGGGATTCCGGAGTTAGGGGAGTTCTCCAGCGGCCTCGCCCACATCCACATTCTGCACACCTCCGCCTCACTGGCATTGAACGAGAACGCGGATCCGGATGTACGCCGAGACCTCTCGGCCATCCTCGACCATCTGGTTCCCGAGGATCAGCCGTACTACGTGCACACCCTCGAGGGAGCGGATGACATGCCGGCTCATGCCAAATCCGTGTTGACCGGAGCGAGCATCACCGTTCCGGTCTCACGCGGCCGCTTGCGCCTGGGCACCTGGCAAGGCGTGTATCTCCTCGAACACCGCAACGGCCGACGTCGGCGCAACGTCGTAGTCACCGTAATCGGGGAGTGAGCGGTACCGATATGAACGCGCGGCGGCGGCACACAGCCGGCGCGACGTAGCGCAACATTCGTGATATGGTAGGGTATGGACATCGTTGAGTCAGCACTTGATACAGCAAAGCGTATGAAGGAACGGGCATACGCCCCGTATTCCTCATTCCATGTGGGGGCAGCCGTCAAGACGGTTGGTGATGATCGGATATACGGCGGATGTAATATCGAAAACGCGAGTTACGGGGCGGGCGTGTGCGGGGAGCGCGTGGCGGTATGGAACGCCATTGCCGCATGTGGAAAGCCGACGTTCGAGTTCTTGGTGCTCGTCACGGATGCCACGCCGGCCGCCGTGCCATGCGCCCTCTGCCTTCAGGTCCTCGCGGAGTTTTGTCCTCTTGATTTCGACCTCTACTTGGCAACGCCCCAGGGTATTGAACGGCATGTACAGCTGCGAGATCTGTTGCCCGAGCCCTTCACACTCTGAGCCGTCTTGTCGGTTCGGCGGGGCGGGCACGGCTCGGGCGGCGCCGGCACGGGGGCTAAACGTATGAATCACCACGACCTGCATCGAGGAGCCGTACGTGCGCTTCGGTTTCTCGTAACAATCCCCATACGCGTGTACCGCTATCTTGTCTCGCCTCTGCTGCCCCAGACCTGTATCTACTACCCCTCCTGTTCGCACTATGTGCAACGGTCGGTCATGACTCACGGGGTCCTGCGCGGCTTGGCCCTCGGCGTGGCCCGCGTCTTTCGCTGCTCCGGCCTGTTCACCGGGGGGCACGACCCGGTCCCCGAAGAGTTCTCCTTCGAGGTGATACGGGAAGGCTATCGCGCACATAGGCACAAGAAGACCGACGGAGAGTCGACGGAGTGACGCGCCGTGAGCTTGCCGTGGAAGTCAACGAACGCCTTGCCCAGGTGTACCGAGAGCCGCGAACGCTGCTCGACTATGAGACCCCGTTTCAACTGTTGATTGCTGTCGTGCTGTCGGCACAGACGACGGACGCTCAAGTGAACCGGGTTACGCCGCCGCTTTTCGCCGCATATCCCACGCCGGGCGCGTTGGCGGCGGCGGAGCCGCGGGCGGTTGAAGAGATTATTCGTCCCGTGGGCTTCTACCGAAATAAGTCGAAGAGCGTGATCGCCGCTGCGGCCGCGGTGCACCGAGATTTCGAGGACCGGGTGCCCGGGGATATGGAGGAGCTACTAAGTATTCCGGGTGTCGGTCGGAAGTCCGCGAATGTCCTGCGGGCCGCGTTGCATGGGCTCCCTGCCGTCATTGTCGATACCCATTTTAAACGCGTGGTGGCTCGATTAGGTCTCACGAATGCGCGGCAAGCCGAGGCCGTTGAGCGGGATATTGAAAGCATTGTGCCGCGAGAGATCCGGACACAGTTATCCATGGCGGTGAACTTCCACGGTCGTGATACCTGTAGCGCTCGGTCGCCTCGTTGCGATCAATGCACGCTTCTCGACATCTGCGCCTACGGCATGCTCCATATTGAGGCTCGAGACGCCGATGCATATAGTAAACGGCAGTGAAGGCCCGTCAAGGACCGTGGAGGCTGTGTTTATCACAGCTCGTGGTTTTTACGGAACCATGAGGGAGTATGGATGTTATCGCGGAATATCCGCCGGCGACTCCGAGAGCTGAGCAAGCGGTTCACCGAGCAACTTCCCAATCGCCTCAACGCTATCTCCGAGGGTATTGAGCGACTCCAAAATGAGGAGGACGCCGCGGAAGCGCTCGAGGAGATCCGCATGCAGGCACATCGCTTGGCGGGCACCGGGAGCAACTTCGGATTCAACCGTGTCTCCACCGCCGCGCGAGAGCTCGAGGAGAAGGCCAAGATCGCCGCCGAGGTTGCCGATCCCATTCGCGAGAACGATCGTCGGGCGATCGCGGAGTCCTACAGCTCGCTCCGGGAGTCCGTGCGAGCCGAAGTCGTTGAAAACGCGGATGAAGCAGCTCTGTCGGAAGATGCGGCTCAGCTTCTGCCTGTCCAGGATAGGCATGAGGACAGCGAAGAGCACAGCGGCCACCAGGTAGCGCTTCTGGCCGGCGACGACGACACCCTCGGCGACCTTCCGAGTCAGCTCGGCTTCTTCGGATTCCCCGTACGCCGCATTCGAGAGCTCGCCGAGCTCTCGCCGATCATGGACGATTACGCCCGCGGAGTGGTCATTCTCGTGGCGGATCTCGGCGAGGTCCCCGATACGGAAAATGTCTCACTTCAGCTAAAGGCGCTGCGCAACGACAACAACTCCTTGGCCGGCATTATCTTCTACTCCGCAGTGGACAACTTCGACCAGCGACTCCGCGCCGTACGCAGCGGCGGGGATGCCTTCTTTCCGGCGCCGGTCGAGGTCCTGCGGCTCGTGGATAAGCTCGAAAGCATTCTGGGCGCCGCGCAGCACGACCCTTACCACGTCCTCGTCGTAGACGATGATCACGAGCAAGTCTCATACCTCGCGCTGATTCTGCAGCAGGCGGGGATGATTACCTCGGTGGTCACCGAGGCAAGCAAGGTCTTTCAGGTTCTTGCCGAAGCGAAGCCGGAGTTGATCCTCATGGATATGTACATGCCCGGCTGCAGCGGTCTGGAGCTGGCACGGATCATCCGGCAACAGGAAGCGTTCATTGGTATCCCGATCATCTTCATTTCCGTTGAGCAGGATCCCGAGAAGCAGCTGCAGGCGATCAGCGAAGGCGGGGACGACTTCATCACGAAGCCCTTGCAGCCGGAATACCTGGTAACGGCGGTGCGGATGAAGGCTCAGCGGACCCGGGATATGCGTTTCTTCATGGAGCGTGATTCCCTAACGGGTTTACTGAACCACTCGAACCTCTTGGAGAAGATCGAGTACGAGATTCAGCGGGCCGTGCGGATCGACGGCAGCCTAACATTCGCTATGATCGACCTCGACCACTTCAAGTCCGTGAACGATACTTATGGCCACCTCACGGGGGATCGGGTGCTCAAGAGTTTGTCCCGGCTGCTTCGAGAACGCCTCAGGAAGACCGACCTCATTGGCCGCTACGGCGGCGAGGAGTTCGGCGTGATTCTTCTCGACACCACCCCCCAAGCGGCGCGAGAGATCATAGACCAGATCCGCCGAAGCTTTGCGCGGATTCGTCACACCGCCGATGACCGTGACTTCTACGTTACCTTGAGCTGTGGATTGGCCTCTTATCCCGGCTACGGCAACGCCGGGGAGCTGACCGAGGCTGCGGATCGGGCGCTCTATGAAGCAAAGGAGAGCGGTCGCAACCGCGTCGTCTCCGCATGATCGGCTCGGGAGAGTTTATCGGCCCTTTCGCAAGCGAACACGATCGATCTCACATCGGCGTAGACTGTGCCACCACTCCTGCGGATCGTCGAATACAAGCTCCAGGATTACGTACCACCACTGACGAACGCTTGTTACCGGCACCTCGACGCCCCCGTCCGGGTTCGTGCTGCCGGGCATAAGCCCCGAGAGCTCCTCGGCTTTGACCCCTTCTTCATTTACCGCCACGAACAAACCCACGTCGACCGGCGGTAGTCGAGTCACCGGGGCATGGCTTCGAGAGGCGACCGGGGCGGGCCGCACCGGTACGACGAGCGCGGCTTCCGTAAGCACAAGGCCGCCGATCTCGAGCTGCTCGTGGGTTTCAGCCTCCGGAACGAGGTTGGCGGCATCATCGGCATATGCCAGGGGGAGAAGTGGGGGAAGGGCTCGCGCGGAGGCCCAGCCGCGCTCCTGAAAGAGGGCGTCTTGCAGCGGACGTATAAGCGCTTCGACGTTTCCCGGTGCCTGAAGGGCCGCCATGAATACACGCATAGCCTATTAGCCTAGTCCGGCCCGGCCGAGATTGCAAGAGCTGGGTTCATACGGTACCCTAGCGTCAAATTGTCGGCGGGGCAGGTCGGCACGAGAGGTCCGTATGAAGCGCAAGATCGAGCAGAGCATTGAGACCATTGTGGGTATTCTCTCCGAGTGGAAGAATGTCGACACCCTCGCCGTGATCGAGTCCGGTGAGGACTTCTACGACCCGTACTTCTTCATTAGCGTGGACTGCTACTGCACCGG
>CAYFQV010000065.1:0-2810 GCA_964345195.1 uncultured Spirochaetaceae bacterium | reverse complement strand
AAACGCAGTGACTGGGTCGATGAAGCCAAAAAGGATCTCGACTCGTTAAACGAAGACTTTTGGAATATGCTGCGCACCGCGTTTCAGGCGCGCATGGAGCACTTCCTCGGGGACCTTCACGCGGCGATCGCCCGGGAAGATGAGATGTTCTACCTCATTTCGGCCTCAGGCTTCATTCGCAGCGCCTCGAGCGTGCTCTTTGTCATCAATCAACGTTTCGAGCCGTCGGGGCGACTGCTGGCCGCCGAAACCCGAAAACTGCCCATCCTGCCCGACTCCTTCCTCGGACGTTTTGATAGCTTCCTGCGTACCAAGCCCGCGTTGACGCCGAGCCAGAAGGCCGAGGTCGCTGATCTCCTGGCGAAGAGCATTGTGGCGCTGTGAGAGCCGGATGCAGTGGAGATCGGCTGGAATGGGCGAGCCGCCGGCTCGCGCTGCAGCCACTCGCGGCCCGGATACTCGCGGTCCGGGGATATAGGCCATATACCGTGTCTCGCCCGCTTTTAGCTGCGGCCATTCTCTTTACTCTCGTCCTCAGCGGCTGTTCCGAGCCTATCGCCGTTCCCCTTTCGGTGGAGACTTCATTCGAGACAAGCGGCGCCCGTGGTGATCGTGAGAGTGCGGATGGCCCGGATCGTGCGGAGAGTCCCGAGCGCGCAGCTTCCTCGGTGGATCTTTTTCGCAGGCGGGCTTCGGAGCTCGCAGCTACGGAGGACGGCGCCGAGCACGTCGCGCGCTTCGAGCTTGCCGAGCCGCTGTGGCTGCCGGACCTCGCGTTGGACATTGCCCTTCGACCGCGGGACGGGCTGCGCATTGAGCGTCTTGCGGTGTTTGGTCGGGACGGGGGGCGCATTGCCGCGCGTGAGCTGAGCGGGAGTTTCTTCGAGGCGATCGAGCCGGGCGGGGCGGAACCGGATCGCGACAGCATTCACTCATTCACCTCTCCAATAGAGTTCCGCCTGAGCCTTCCCCGATCTACGGAATTTGCCGGCGTTGAGGTGACATACCGCGTTGCGGATGCTCGCGGCGACAACAATCGGGTCGAAAGCTCCGGCACTAAGAAGGCCGGGATCAAGAACCCCGGGACCGAGCGCGCCCGCAACGGAGCCGGGGAGCAGCTTCCCTTTTCGTACCTCGGCGTGCGCCCAACGGTGACGGGTCTGGCTCGTGACCGGCAGGGCGGCGGCGATAGGCTCGTTATTGGAGAAGCGGTCGTTCATGCGGAGGGACTAGAGCACCGGATCAGCTCAGCAGGCTCGGGGGCCCCGTCGAGCGGTGGTCATGCAGATTCGCGGAACAGGAGTCTCGACCTGGAGCTAGCACCACACAGCCACGCCGGCTCGGAGGGGCCTGCATCCACCGCTTCGAACGCCGAGAGCGTTCGCTATCTGCAACTCGCTTACAGTTACTCAACCTCAGCCGCGCACCCAGAAGCCGATCGGCAGCGGCAGAAGCCGGAAACCCCGGGTACGGGAACGATCGCCGCTGCCGAGCCACGGCTATCGGTGACCGCATACTGCGCCGCCGACGCCTCCCCGGCGGGAGACTTTGAGCTGTTGCCGCGCCCGGGTAGCCATTCGATCTACATACACGGCGGGATTCTGGGCTGCGTGCCCGCGCGTCTGCGCATTGAAGACGTTCCCCCGGGCCTGCACCTCGATACACTTCGGCATGGGACTGTGACCGCGGGGGAACATCGTCCCATTCCCGCCGATCTCGGCGTTGTTTTGCAACACTTCCCGCAGTCGGCCTGGCGCCTGGAGGATTACGAGATCTTCTCTTGGAGTCGCTACCCGGAGATCCTGGTCATGGATACGCGGTCCTACGCAGTGCAGGCGCGCTTTTTCAAACGGCTCGCGTTCTTCGTGGAAAAGCGCGGCTTTCGGGGTCGCCTGCTGAGTGACGATGAGCTCTCCAAGCTCCATGGCTGGAACGCCCACAACTACCGCGCCGAAGGACTTGCCGGATTCTTCAACCAAGCCCGACGGGACGGGTTCGAGCTAAACGAAGAGGAGCGCAGCTTGCGGGATATGATGCTTGCAAACGGCGTACTCCGGCGCGAAGGCGATCAACTGCTGCCGGGACGTGGCGGCATCATCAGTATCTCTCAGGAATCATCCGCGCTTCTGCGCGATTTGCTTTTGAGCCATGAGGCGTTTCATGGCGTGTTCTATGCGAATGCTGAATTCCGGGCGGGCGTATACGAGACCTGGGAAGCGTTGAGCAGCCGGGAGCGGGAGTATTGGCGCCGCATGCTCTCGTACCTCACTTACGATCCGGAGGACCGGTACCTCATGATCAATGAGTTCCAAGCCTACGTGCTGCAACAAGCGCCGTCACGCGTTCGCGGCTACCTGCGCGGAACGCTCTCCAGACGCTTCGCCGCCTCCCGGGGCGCAGGCTACGTCGACTCCTTCTTGGCAGCTTATCCGGATACCTTCGCCCGGGCGGGACGGCTGCTCAATCGCCTCGCTTGGGATACGGCGCGCCTTCGCGGCGGCGCGGTGTACGACCTTCGCTGACCCCGTTTAGATGGTATACACGAAGCTCCGACGCCGGCGTTCTTCCTCGGTAAGGATATCTTCAATGGAGACGTTGAGGAGCTCACCGATCTGCTCCTGCAGGCGATCCCAGAAAAAGTCGATCGCGGATCCCCGGCGCTCTTCACTTATCAGCTGCAGCGGTCCCTCCAGCGCCGAGAGAACGGCGTTTACCGTGAGCTCTCGGGGATCGCTTGCCAGGGCGTAACCGCCTTGGGCGCCGCGAAAGCTCTCAACCATTCCTGCTTTTTTGAGGACCACGAGAATCTG
>CAYFQV010000064.1:0-16321 GCA_964345195.1 uncultured Spirochaetaceae bacterium | reverse complement strand
CGATGGACAGATCGTGGCGGCGGGTGATCACGCGATACGCTGATTTTGGGCGCATCGGTTTCTTCGATTTTCCATGCTCATCTTTGGATGGCGCGATCAGACCTCGAAGCTCATCTATGTGATGAATGAGCTGATCCCTCGCCGGCGTTGATTTCTCTCGCGGCTGATCAGCCAGATCTTCCGCGCGTTTCTGAAACTCCTCCCGGGAAAGTGGCGACTACGCCGGCAGTAACGCTCACTCCGTGAGTACTCCAACGTACTTCCCGATCGTCTTGCGATCCCATCCGGTTTGGATCGAGATCGAGCTCTTGCTTTCTCCGGTGATAACGCGTCGGTATACCTCGTATAGGTGATCAATCTTCAGCATTCGGTATCCCATGTCCCACAGTCCTCCTGCGAATCAGGGTACCGAACCCACCTCATCAGGTGGGGAATATGGCTGGCCCTACCGCAAAAAACCTGGGGAATATAAATGGCCCTGTCGGGCTCGGCGGGTGGGGAATATCGGTGGCCCCAACGCCGATTTTGTGGGGATTATACCTGGCCCGCGACACCACACGGCAGCAGCACTATTGCCGCAAAGAGTCACGAGACTTCAGATTCGTGCACGCGTGGTGCCACAGAAATTGATGTGGTGGTGAACATAGGCAAGGTCCTCAGCCATGACTGGGCCTACGTGCGGGGGGAGCTTGGGGAGATCCGCAAAGTCACATCAGAGTCCGGCAGTATACTCAAGGTCATATTCGAAACAGACTACCTTGGTGATGAAGAAGTGATTGCGTTGTGTGAGATCTGCTCCGACCTCTCTGTGGACTTTGTAAAGACCTCAACCGGGTTTGGCTTTGTGAAGCAGTCAAACGGAATGTATGCCTATGAGGGTGCTACACCGCACTTTCTCAAGCTGATGCGTGAACACAGCAAACCTGAGGTCCAGGTCAAGGCGTCCGGTGCAGTCCGTACTTTGAGTGCGCTACTCCACGCCTACAGGCTATGCGTGACACGGGTTGGCGCCACCGCAACCAGAGCCATCGTTGATGAAGCCAAAGCACTCATAGCTGAAGGGAAAGATCTCGATGGGATGGTAACCGATAGTAGCCAGATGGGCGGCGGCTACTGAATCATAGGGTATCGGAACAAGATGAAGCCTCGCGCACTGATTGGATTTGACGGATTTGTAGACCGCATACAGGCAGTCGTGAAGACAAGAACGTCACCAGATCAGTATGTGGCATTTCGATCACTGACAGACTACGTCAGGAGACTGGACTCTGCTATTGGTCGCAAGACCAACATAGAAGTTGTGGACCTCCAGGAAAAGGTAGGAGGTAACGGTCCCATCATGGCCTTTGCTATGTCCGGTCTCGAAGTTGAGGTGTGCTGTATTGGCACACTCTCAGCTGGGGAGGCAGAGCAGATGCCGGCACCGGTGTTTGCAGAGCTTTCAGAGCGTTGCGAACTGATCAGCGTGGGGAGACACGCACGCTCGTCTGCGCTTGAGTTTCCGGACGGAAAAATCATCCAGAACGAGCTTGAGTCACTTAACAGCCTCAGCTGGTCGGACATAGTCGCCGCCGTGGGCGGTGATCGGCTCCGTGCGCGCATAGCCTCGTCTGATCTTGTTGCCCTGGTCAACTGGACGATGATCCCCAAATCCAACGGGACCTTCACCGACATGACGGCACTCATCAAGGCCCACGCTTCACGCCGGGCATGCGTCTTTGTGGATCTGGCCGATCCTGCAAAGAAACCCAGCGGCGACCTTAACGAGCTGCTTGCGATCCTTCGCAGCATGGCAGGCCATCAACGTGTCGCACTCGGGCTCAATATGAGCGAGGCGGAGCAGGTAGCAGCACGTCTCCACCTGAACATAGAAGCTGATCGGTCACAGGAATCGTGGAGGCTAATGCTCACGACAATGGCAAGTCGAATCGGGCTGCACATGGTGGTCGTCCACAACGCGCGGGTGTCGATGGCCCTACGGCGTCATACCGCAGGCGACTCCATCAGCTCTATTGAGTGGGCCTGGGTACCCACGTGTAATCAGCCGGCGCCACGGGTGCTCACAGGCGCGGGTGATACCTTCAACGCAGGATTCTGTACATCCCTGCTGATGGGTGAATCTCTGAAAGTGTGTGTGCAAGCCGGGAACAGCGCTGCCTATGACTACATCACCACGGGCACGCACACCTGAAGAAAACCGTGCAGCAATGCGACAAGGAGTGGAGACCAAGAACCGCAAGGCCGGAGTCCCCAATTCCGGCTGCGCCGGTCTCTTTATCCGTGGGACCAGATCCGAAACCCACGTTGTGTTTATTTATTCCATCACAATCTTGCAGTCAAGCAGCTTGTCACCTATACTGTTGAAATAATGCAACACCAATGAGAGGTCGAGAATGGCAAGCTTACTGAGTCCCAGCTTCTATCTCCGGTTCAAGTCCAGGTATTGCGAGCGTATCTGGGGAGGCCGGCGACTTTTTGATGAGTTCGGCCGCACGATTGACCCGGCGTGCAACGGACACCTGGACACCACGCATGTCGGTGAAAGCTGGGAGCTTGTTGACAGGCCTGACGCGACTTCATGCGTTGCAAACCTGGGTGAGGACGTCCACATTGACGAGGTGCTGCGGGTTCATGGGCCTCGCATTCTTGGGCCGGCATACAGACAAGGGGACCGGTTTCCGATTCTGGTCAAGCTGCTGGACTGTGCTGACACCTTGAGTATCCAGGTGCACCCAAATGAAGAAGCTGCACGTCTGTACGGCGGTGAGCAGAAGTCCGAGTTCTGGTACGTGTTGCATAGTGATCACGCCGCCAAACTCTATGTGGGGCTCAAAAAGGGAATGAGCGAGACGCTCTTCTATAGCCGATGCGTATCCGGTCAGCTGAAGAACTCCCTGAACACTCTACACACGCACCCCGGAGACGCAGTGTACATCCCCAGCGGAACACTGCACGCAATCGGGAGAGGCCACGTGATCCTGGAGATCCAGCAGAACTCAGACTCCACCTATCGGATGTATGACTGGGACAGAGTCACGTCAGACGGTGAAGGTCGTGAACTGCATCTGAAGGAAGCGTTTGCATCGATCTGCTTTGACCATGAGATTGAGGTCAAACGATTTCATGATGGCGCGGTTCTGACGGACAATCAGCACTTCAGGATCCGCGCAGTAGAGTGCCGGATGGGAGATGTGGTTGTGTTTGGAGTTGACGATCAGCCACAGCTTTTGCATCTGACGCAGGGGTTACTCCACGACAATGAGGGAAATCCTGTGCGAGCGATAGAGACGGTTCTGATTCCCTACGGGAAGAGCGTCCGCTTCTCTGTGCAACAGGATAGCCAGATTCTAATCACCGACAACTTCATGCGACACAAAAAGGAGGGCAGGTATGAGCAGGGTACAAAAGGTAATTCTGGATACTGATATAGGATCTGACATCGATGACACATGGGCACTCATGTATCTCCTCGCATCTCCGGAGCTTGATCTGGTGATGATCGTGGTGACAGGGGGAGATCTGGACTACCGGGCGCGGCTCTGTGCAAAACTGCTTGAAACCTGCGGCCGGACTGACATACCCATTGTTCGCGGGGTGCCGGGAGTCACCGGTCCTTCACGTTTCCAGGAACCATGGCTCGATGATTACAGCCTGGACACCTACGACGGTGCTATCCTGGAAGACGCAACGGATCGCATAGCTGACATGGTACGACTGCATGGCTCCGTCACCATTATTGGCATTGGGACCGCATCTACGCTGGCTGAGTTCTGCCATGCCTATCCGGATCTTGTGCTAACCGTCAGACTCGTCGGCATGTATGGCAGCATCCGCGTGGGATACGGTGACGGGGCGGGCCCCGTCTCTGAGGCAAATGTGTATGGGAACATAGACGCGTTCAGGACCGCCATCGCTGCACCCTGGGAAGACAAGCTCATTACGCCACTTGATACCTGTGGGAACCTTGTTTTAGACGGGGACCGTTACCAGCAGATCAGACACTCCCGGAGCACCGCCGCGGGAGTGATCCGCGAGAACTACGACATCTGGGCCAGGCTGGTGAACTGGATAGATGTACCCCCCGGCATGACGGAGAAGAAAAGCTCCGTCCTGTTTGATGTAGTAGCTGTGCTTCTTGCCTTTGATGAGTCGCGACTCAAGGTTGTGAGAATGCCGATTTGGGCTGACGACGAGGGGATACTCAGAGTCGATCAATCTAAAGGAACAGAGGTACGTGTGGCCCTGGAATGGCGGGACAAGGCCTACCTTTTGGACCAGCTCACTGAAAGAGTGACTACGGGCCTAGTCACCCCTACCGGGAAAGAAAAATGACTTTAGGCTTCGTGGCCCGATTTTGCGCTGCTCTGCCGGGAGCACCCGTGTCCATGGAACCTTGTCGCCAGGGGCCAGATGATGCTCCTCACGCCACTCATAGGCGAGCAGTGTCACCCTGAGAAGCGTCTTGTGCCACAGGATAAGCCCGAGCACGCCTGGGAACACAGTGAAGGTGACAATAGACAATCCCAGAATCAGAACACTGCCTGCAAGCAGCAAAACAATCATGCCGGGATTGTCCATGGACAGCAGAAAGGACTTCCTGATGTTTACAAAGCCTGAGCTGTTTGTCTCTGTTTCCAGTGGCACAAACCAGGCGGAAAAGCCCAGCCAGATTACCAATGCCCAGAAAAGCAGCGCTTGGGGTATTAGCGCGCTTGGTCCCATAATGGTAGGCATCGCGTACAGGCCAAATCTGATACTTGAAATCACGATCATGGTGACCACACCAAAGATCAACACACTTGACCAGTGTGCCTTTAGCGATGGGAGCCATTGCGAAAAGCCGGGCCGTCCGAAATCGCTGATGTGCTGGATTGATTCCACCACAGTCGCGATCTGGAGGAAGAACAGAAGACCACCTGCGATATTAAGAGCCAGGGACAGAAAGAAGAGTTGTACCGTCTGATTGAAGCCGGGCATCAGGACAAGGACAATGCTGAACGTGAAGAATATGTTTGAGACTAAAAGAAAGCCGAGATGATCCCAACAATCAAAGAACCATTTTCTGATTACATATTTCAACATAATTCAGTGTACTATTGACCTCAGAATCTGTATACACACGATGTGCAGGCCGCACAAGGATGAAACATGAGCGCGTGGTATCTGTGGGGTTCCACCGATATGTATCCGCTGAACCCGACGACGCCCCGGTACCTTCTGTATGTACCCTACGTTCCGCACCTGTGTATCAGCATGGAAAACGGGCGTGTCCTTGAAGTCCACAGAACACTTGCGTGTTCTACCTGAAGCTCCCGGCGTCGCCTACTACCTGAACGGCCGGCAGTTGCACGGGTGCAGTGTGAGCCATGAAGCGCTCCGTCAGGGCGGGGAACTGTTAGTAGAGGTGGACGCAGAGTCCCTTGCGGGGCTTGGGCTGGGCCCCCTGAGTCAACATAGATGACGCCTCAACATGAGGGAGAAGGAGTCATCATATGCAGTACAGTTCAGGGATGAAGGCGGCGATCGTAAAGCGCGTGCTACCGCCGAACAATGAGTCGGTAGCTGAGGTGAGCCGGGAGACCGGCGTGAACAAGGCGACGATCTACAACTGGAAGAAGCAAGCCGCCGAGGGGATGCTGGAGATCGGAGATGGGAGCGTGCGACCGAAGGATCGCGGCCCCGGAGAGAAGTTTACGCTGCTGTTGGAGGGCCGGGCAACACCGGCTGATGAGCAGGGTGAGTGGCTTCGGTCTCGAGGGCTTCACAGCGAGCATCTCCCACTCTGGGAACACGCTGGTCGCAACTCTATTGAGTTGCTGCTCGCGCCTGCGACCGGGGATCTGAGAGAGATCGTGACCGACAAGAAAAAGCAGCAACAAGAGGAACTGGCTGAGCTCAAGCGCAGGAACAAGGCGCTCGAGAAAGAGCTTGGGCTCAGCGGGTAGGCTCTTTCCTGATTCCTCGGTACGCTGAGCGCTCGAGTAAGAAGACGACAGGAAGCACCGTGTCTAAAACAGGGATAACAAAAAGACGTGTCCGGCAGTTCATCGAACGGGTTGGTACGTCCTACTACAGCGATACGCAACCGCTTTCAGCCGAGTACATATCGCATAAGAAACCAATTCCGTATGATACCCTCTCGGGTCGACGGTTTCGACCGATAGCCGTCGGCACCCTGTGGGGAAAGCAGTGGGACAGCGCCTGGTTTCGCTTTACCGGAGCGGTCCCTCCGGAGTGGCGTGGGAGTGAGGTTGTCGGACTGATCGATGTCGGCGCCGAAGGCTGTGTTTTTCGAGACGGCGTTCCGTGGATCGGGCTGACCTACAAGCTGATCGGTGATGATCTGCACGTCAAACGACGGGTCCCGATCGGTGTCGTCGAAGGTCATGAACAGGTGGAATGGCTCGTCGAAGCGGCGGCAAACGGACTCTTCGGCGCGCATCCGACTGACGATGTGTATCAACTCCACGAGGCTCAGCTGGCGGTGCTCGACCGACGTGTCTGGCAGCTCTACCTCGATCTCGAGTTCCTCCTGGATCTAGCCGGATCGTTGCCTGAGGATTCGACTCGTGCCCGGCGTATCTATTGCGGGCTGAACGAAGCGGCCAATGTCTGGTCCGGTGGTGCCGGGCTTGCAGCAGCAAAGAAAATTACCGAAGGACTTCTCAAGACGCGGGCGAACGCGAGTGCTCCAACCGCCTGGTCGGTCGGTCACGCCCATCTCGACCTCGGGTGGCTGTGGCCCGTTCGCGAAACGCGAAGGAAAGGCGGGCGCACATTTGCTACAGCGCTGCGGCTTCTCGAGGAATACCCTGACTATGTCTTTGGTGCCTCGCAACCGCAATTGTTCGACTGGATCAAACACGACTATCCATCGCTCTATGAAGAGGTAAAGCACGCTGTCGCTGGCGGGCGGTGGGAGGTTCAGGGTGCGATGTGGGTCGAGCCCGACATGAATCTGACCTCCGGTGAATCGCTGGTGCGACAGTGTCTGTACGGAAAGAGATTCTACAGACAGGAATTCGGCATCGACGTCAAGAATCTCTGGCTTCCGGATGTTTTTGGCTACTCCGCGGCACTTCCGCAGATACTCACCAAAGCAGGCGTTGATATTTTCATGACCCAGAAAATCTCGTGGAACGAGACGAACGTTTTTCCGCATCACAGCTTTATGTGGGAAGGGATCGACGGGACAGCGATCCGCACGCATTTTCTGCCCACCAACGATTACAACCTGTCAAATGAGCCGCACAAGTTAGTCGCTGCCGAGAAGCGTTTCGGCCAGTCCGGTTCGCTCGACGATTTCCTGAATCTGTACGGGACCGGTGACGGTGGAGGCGGTCCGTCGCGAAAGCATATCGAGCGGGCAAGACGGGCGGCGGACACCGAAGGCATGCCGAAAGTGAAGATGGCGCCGGGCGAGTCGTTTTTTGAGCGGCTGCGCAAGACCTCCGAGGCCAATCTTCCGCGTTGGCGGGGAGAGCTCTACCTCGAACTGCACCGTGGTACGTACACGACGCAGGCGCTCATGAAGAAAATGAACCGGCGGCTCGAACATCTTCTACACGATGTCGAACTGCTGTCGGTAATCGCTGCGGTCTCGAAGGGGGGTGCCGGGGCGGTAGCGTACGACAACGCTGCACGCAATGAGATTGAGCGAATCTGGAAAGAGACGCTATTGAATCAGTTTCACGATATCCTGCCGGGATCATCGATTACCTGGGTCTACAAGGATGCACACGCAGTCTCCGAGGCGAACGTGGCCGGTCTTCAGAATATGAGGGATCGACTGCTCGCCGAGCTTACCGGCTCAAAGGCGAAACAGGTGACCGAACTCACCGCCGATGCGAAGCCGTTAGAGGCGAAGTCGCTCCCGTCCCGATACGTCGTATTTAATACATTATCCTGGGCGAGACGTGTCACGGTTGCATTCAAGACGACGGGAACACCCGATGTAGCGGTCCGCACCGTCGAGCGAAGCGAGTGTGCGGCGAGCAGAGACGGCGAGTTACTGTACGCGACAGTACCGGTCCCTTCGGCGGGATATACCGTTGTGACCCTCGACGCTCCAGAAGATTTGAGCACCGTTTCGTCGGGCGGCGACGTGCGCGCGACGGATACGACGCTTGAGAACGGGATCCTGCGCGTTCGTCTCGACCGCGACGGCACCGTTACATCGCTGTACCGGAAAGACTTGAAGCGTGAATACACTTCGGGTGCCGCCAACCGGTTCACGTTGTGGGAGGATCTGCCGTACTCGTGGGACGCGTGGGATATAAGCGACTACTACCGGGAGACGGTACCCGAGCAGGCGCGACTCGTCGAAAGCTCGGTTCTGGTAAACACAGAGACGTACGCCGCTGTTCGGCAGACGTTTGCCGTGGGTGACTCCACGATTGAGCAGGTGCTTTCGCTTGAGTCCAGGTCGCCTGTCGTTCGAGCCGACTGCCGGGTTGACTGGAGGGAGATCCGGAAGCACCTCAGGGTCGGTGCCCAGGCCGACATACAGTCGGAGTCGGCTCGCTATGAGATTCAGTTCGGCACTGTGCATCGTCCGACGCACACGAACACTTCGTGGGACGAGGCCCGGTTTGAGGTTGCAGCTCATCGTTTTGCCGATCTTTCGCAGCCCGATGCGGGGCTTGCGCTGCTCAACGACTGTAAATACGGCCATCGGATCATCGGGCGAGACGTGGAGCTTACGCTCCTGCGAAGCTCCAAGTATCCCGACGCGGAGGCGGATATGGGCGAGCACACCTTCTCGTTTGCGTACATGCCGCACGCGGGGCGATCAGACGAGAGCGAGGTGTTACGCCGCGCGCACGAGCTGAATGCGCCCGCTGTTGTCGTGGCGAGACCGTCGAAACGTTTCCTTGAGCACACCGACGGCGAAGAGCAGCGGCATTCGTACTTCGATCTCGACTCGAGTAGTGTGAAACTCGATGGGGTAAAACCGGCCGAAGACGGCAACGGTATTATCGTTCGTCTCTACGAAACCTGTGGTGCCGATGCAAAAACGATATTATTCGTACCGAAGCGCTTCAAAACCGCCGTTGAAACTGACCTGCTCGAGACCGACGGCGATACGGTGGCTATCAAAGCCTCTGGACAGAGTTCGGAGGTGTTTCTTACGTTCGGTCCGTTTGAGATTCGCACGCTGAGACTGATATAGGCGGCGGCGCCGCCGCGAAAGGCGTTGATGTCGCGCAATACAGCCGCCGCGTACTCTCAGGTATGCTGCGGTCTGACATCATCAGTCAGAAGCGGCAGATCTTCGAAGCCGCCGATTTCTACCCGATAGATGTTCGAGTACGCTGTCAGATCGGACGTGTAGATTAGCGGATATGCCCGTAGATGTGCCTGCCCTGACTGTGGGTTGCCTGGCTTCGCGATCGTCCGTGATAGCCGAGATGCGTACCGTCGGCAAACCAGTATTCGTGACCGATCGCGAGGTCGTCGTTTGACTGATCACGAACCTTCCAGATTTCGCCGGTTTTTGTATTCAATCCCCATATTCGCTGGTCTACGAGATGCCACGGCCCTTCATGGCAGAATGCCATGATATCCGGCAGCACGGGAGACGGATTGAGGTGGGTAATAAAACACCGGTCCTCGTGGATGACCTCGGCTGACCCGGCTTCCCGGTCGACCCGGATAATCTGTGTGAGCGGCTTTCGGTGGAAATCGCTGTGAAAGCCCGCGTACGCGAAGGACACGCGTGCTGCGGCCGTCGGGTCTGGCTCGGACGCGCTCAGGATTACCGACGAGCCGTCGGCGTTGGCGCACGGTCGTCCGGAAAGCTTCATTGGGACACCTGTCGCTTTTGATGCCGGCCGGTACAGCTCCCGCTCTTCGAGCGTGTCAATCGAGAGTTCGACAAGCACGTCATCGCGGACGTAATCGTGACATCTGGTTGCCGCTGAGTACGAACTGTGCGGACGTTCCCCACCGTCCAGGTCTGTCAGCTGTGTCAGAGAGCGGTCTTCCAGCTCGAGGCGAAAGAGATTGCTCCGGTTATCTTCGATCCAGCACGGATCGCTGAAACACAGGTGGTTGGTATGGCCGAGATAATCGGTTAACCGCTCAATCGTACGGCTGCTGTACTCGTCTGTATACTGAAAGGCCGGTTCGTGATAAACGGAGACTTTGCCGCTGTTCTGCGTTTGTTCACTCATTGTCTGTCAGCATACGACATCCCCCTGACGCGCGCCAGTTTCACGAACACGTGCGTGCGTAATACGGCCTACGTATCCAGGGTTAACCAGGTTTCTACCGGACGATCCTGCCCCACACCCACATGGTACGTGCTGACACCCGAAACCGGGCTCTATCTCTTTCCGGTTTTCAGCTGCCTCTGTAGGTCCCGCACAACCGGCTCCGGTGATGCCATGGAATCTCTCAGCACACCCTAAAGATGCTACTGGAGAGTTACAGTTTCCAAACCTTCGCGAGCCGCCGGCAGTAGCTGGTCGGGAATAGGAAATAGACCGCTACCCCCCTGAGTCAACATAGATGACGCCTCAACATGATCACAGTCAGAGTAGAAGTCCTTATCTATCAGATCAAAAGGCTTGTCGTGGACAACTGCATTCCGCTTCCGTGAGAGCTTGATGCGCTCCCGAAAATCCGAGTCCGCCGTCTTCCAGTAGAGTTACTGAGCCACGCCGCTTGCTGGCGCAGGATAGTCTGCCCGATGACCCGGAGATGGCGCGCATAGACGTGATGATTGAGCATGCAGGGCCATGGGATCTTTGAGGTGCGCGAGTACTACATCAACGATGAAGGCCACTGGGTGGAGTCAGGACAATTCGGCACCACCGGAAGCGTGGTCGCTAGTGGCGGCAACTGTAAAGTAATCCGTTACAACTCAGCCCTCTTCTAGCTTCCTGTCCTGGTTCTCGATAGTCGCAAGGTCTAATTGATTGGCTTCCGTCGTACGGCGCGCCATGGTTTCAGCGATGTGTCGACTCACAAACATGGGATCGACACGTTTCCATGACGTGTCGATAGAGTCGACATGTCTGCACAACGTGTCGATCCTTGCCGCACGGATCGACACGTCACAGTTGATCCGCCTTGAGCAGCTCCAGAAGGACCGGGTTCACAAAGATTCGCTCTCGGCCGACCATTTCGCTGGTCAACACTCCTGCCTCCTCCAAAGAGTTAAGGTAGGCGGCCGCGGTTTGCCGTCTGGCAACTCCGGCATCCACCAGAAAGGCGATCTTGCAGTAGGGCTGCCGGAAGAGCAGCTCAACCAGTTCCTTCGAGTAGATGTTGGGTATGTCGAGCAATCCTGCGTAAACAAGATAGAGCATATTGAGTACTCGCCCGGTACGGCCGTTGCCGTCGTCAAACGGGTGGATAGCCTCAACCTGGTAGTGTGCGACAGCCCGGCAGTTACGACCGCATCGTATCCCTGCCGTAGGGCGGTTCGATAGCGAAGAACTTCTTTCGTTTGCGGGTCCGCAGAGCGGGCGTCATCAAGGGCAGCGCGAAACAACGCGTCTCCGGTAGTTAGTATGTTCTCGATTTCCGAGCTCGCCTCTTGCAGCGGAATGGAGTTGATCAGAATCGCCTGATCCGGGATCAAAGGCCATGTCAGTGCACCTCCAGATTTCTGCGGATCGCTGCGCCTGGTTGCTCAGCCTCGGCCATCTGCTCGAAAAGCTCTGCAGACAACTCACGGTTGTTATGGTCGGTCAGTTCACCCATCTTGCGGGCATCCATGAATAGCGCTGCGCGCATGACACCGCTATCATCTCTCATTTCTCGACATTATCCGCATGGCCGACACTAAGCAAGCACAAGACCAACGCACTGAAACTCGCTTTGCACTCCACGGGGTCCCGGCATGCTCGTGTGAGTCTCAGTTCCTGATCTTCTTCGGACCGTGCTTCTGTAGTTCCGATTCGATCCGCTCGGAGAGAAACACCTTCACCAGCGACTGGTAGGGAACGTCGTTGCTGTTGGCCAGGAGCTTGAGCTCCGCAAGCATTGACTCCGGCACGCGCAAGGAGATTGTCTTGGTGGACGGCTTCAGACTCGGGAATACCCCCCGCTTCGCCTGCGACCAGTCAACGTACTCCGTAAAATCGTGTTCGGCCCAGAACTGACGTTCCTCTTCCTCGTTGTTGAACTTGGGTATGTCTTTCATCCCTGATACACCTTTCTTTCCCGCCGACTCATATCCCGAGCCGCGATCACTCTGATCAGATCGCCACGAAGTGTGAATGCAATGAAGAGCGGACGATCATCGTCGGTCTGCCCGAGGACGAAGTATCGACGTTCGACTCGTGAGTGCTTCACGTCGGCGGCCACGATCAGCGGGCGATTGAAGGACACCTGTTCCGCTGAACTCATATGTATATGATGAGAATATACAGATCAAGAGGGAGGCGAATGATGTTTTCGAGTAGCCCGTCTGCTCCCTAAGACCACGTGGGGAGCACTCACGCCGATGAACAACGGAAGAGAGCGCCATCGCGCGCGTCGATGCCGCGGCATAGGCGGATTGGGCAGGGTCCAAGCTCTAGCTAAGCAGTTTGCTCACTGAAAGGTCTCACCGCGATAAGGTCGTGATCACCAACAGATCGCACATCGTCCTTCGACAACGTCACCAGAGCTTCAGTGCGTCCGGATGCTGACACAAATTCGACTTCAAGCCCGTCTGGTTCATAGACCTCAACGACTGCTCCGAGATCGCCAGTCCGTAGTCCGTATTCGTCGTGGTCGTGTTTGAGAACAACACTGTCCAGTGGCTTAAACTTCATCTCTGTCTCCTGGATACACCGTCACAAGTCGCGGCGTCCGATCGCCGTCCAGAATAATCCATATCGTCCTCACCCATGCCGCCTTACCCGACGGTCCGTCAAGCTTACCATCGACTACAAACAGCTGACCATATCCGTTGTGCCTACTTCGCTCAGCATCACCAATAGTGACGATGCGCCGCAAATCCTCGCCGAGGCGACGCCAATATGCCTCGGTGTAGCCTAACGCCTCGAAGAAGGACGCCTTGTGCATTCCAATCGGGTGCTTCCGTGACAACAGGTATTCCCGGATCTTGGCCGAGCTGATAACCGCATCCGCCGCGTTCGGCAACCTCACGACCTCAGGGTGTCGCGTCCAGAGCGAAATGTCAACGGAATCGTAGCTTTGGTCTCGGTTCAATCCATGCCTCGTCCGATTCTCGCCACGGCGACCGGGTTCGAGTCTGACCGACTTCTGCGCCACGCCTTCGATTAGACGCGTTTTGTGGGTCACACCTTGAGCGTATGCACCGATAGGGACTGCGAGACGCCTGCTCGTCGCGTCGGACGGGGACCTTCTCGCGTTGATGCGCGCGATGGGCCACGTGGATCACGCTGCGCGCAACAGGCATCCCAAGGCACGCGACCACCGCGCCGGTCCGCGGATTCGTCTCGTCGGATTGGGTTCGTTGGTTGCGAGGTCCGGTCTCGCCGGGACCGGTTTGCCTCGACCGTTTGCCATCTTCGAAACATTCGGTCTCGGTTCGCCGAGCGCGAGGATCACCAGAAGAAAGATCCGGCGGCCATTCCGCCTCTTCTTCGGCGGTTTGAGCCTCCATGCTCAAACGACTTCAGCCAAAGGAGGAACGATAAAAAGGTCACCGTGAGCTGGTGGGTTTGATAAGCGTTGGAAATGGCAACCCTTTCTGATCAGTCTCCGGCAATTAATAGTGACCACCCCGGGCACCGCGTGCCCTGCCATGGCGTAGCCTGAAGACGTCAGGCAGAGGCCCGTTCTGAGTCCTCCTTCGTTGGTTGTGCTCGGCTGTGCTGGACGCGGTAGGAGTCGCCGTCCAGGGAGAATATCTGTACGTGATGCAGCAGCCGGTCGAGCATGGCGGAAGAACGGCCGGAGTGCCTTCGGAATCGTGAAGACAAACAGCCACATGAAGCCGCCGATAATCATGTCGATCATGTTCGGCATGAAGAGCACGCTGCGGAAGAAGACCCATCCGCGCTGCAGCCCTTCCGCGATCACGGCAAGGCCGAGTGCGAGAACGTTCTGGAGCAGCACCATGAACGCCACGTACTTGAGCGCGAACAGCACCGAGTCGATGAAGTACGCATCTTCGGTGAGTGCCGTAACGTAGTTTTCGAGCCCAACGAACCTCGGCGTCGGATTCAGCAGGTTCCAGTTTGTCAGGCTGTACCAGACGCCAACGACGACGGGAATGAGGACAAAGGCGACGTAGAACGCCAGCGTGGGCAGGACGAACGCGAGCAGCCTTCTTGTCTGTGATCCAGGACGAACGCGTACCACCGGGCACCTCCCGCACCATTTCTACCCGGTGAGGCCCGTCCGGTGATTCCGGTATGTTAGCGACGCGGATTAGACAATATTGATCTATGTGTTACCGCTCGCGGAGTGACCCAATCTGGAGTCCACGGCAGTTCACAAACTCCACCGCATTCGGAAACGTCTCTCTCGCGTCTTCATCGATCACGATCTCCACGTTTCGCAGCGTAAGCGATTCGACCCCGTCGGCGATGAATGCGGGCAGCATCCGACGCTCTATGGAGAGCGGTCGCAGATCGTAGGTCCCTGCCGCAAAGGGGGTCATGGGCCCGACGGACAGGTGCAGCCGGACATCCGAGAACGAGACATCCCTCACCGCCGATCCGGGCGCCGCGTTCACGACGATCCCCTGCTCTCCGCGGGCCGAGATGTTCGAGAGTCTCACGTCCTGGATCGTTGCTCCGTCGCCCAGGGTGGTGATCATGATCGGCTCAGCCTTGCCCCACCACGTACCGGCGATGAGACGGGTGGTCATCTCGAGATTGCTGACGCTGATGTTTCGCACCGTAGCGCCCGGTCCGGAAAAGATCCCGATTCCCCGGTTGCACGCGCGAAAGACGCAATTGCTCACGGTCACGTCCTCGAGTAGACCATCTTTTGCAAAGCCGATGCGGATCCCGGCAGAGTGCGAGGTGAGTATGCAATTGGTAATCACCGCTCCACTGCTCACATCGTTGCTGTCGCCATAGTTCGTGATCGCGATACAGTCGTCGCCGCTGATGATCGTGCAGTCTGACACCACCACGTTTCGGCAGCTCGTGAAGTGCATACCGTCGGAATTCGCCGCGCGAAGGTCATTTTCGACGAAGAGACCTCTCATGAGCACGTTTTCACAGAGGGAAAACCGGGACGTCCAGCGGGCTACATCGGCGATGTGAAAATCCCGAAACCGAACGTTGCGGCAGCGGCGGAAGAAGAAGATCCAGGTCGGACGCATCTGTTCGTGTTCGCTCACGTATTCGCTGCGGTGATCGGCAGGCATGGTCGAGAACACCTCTTCGCTGAACGTTTCGTCGAACGTCGGCACCGAGTAGTCCATGAATGCCGCGCCGCGTCCATCGACGGTGCCACCTCCGGTGATTTCGACATTTTCGATATCAAATCCGACGACGAGGCACCGGACGTACGGAAATTCGGGCGGTACGAACCCTTCGGTCTCCTCTTCGTAGTCGTCGATCTCCGAAGAAGCGACGAGCGTCGCGCCGAGCTCGAGATGGAGCCTCACATTCGATCGCATGCGAATCGTCCCGGTTGTGTAGCGCCCGGGGGGCACAATGACCGTTCCGCCGCCCGCTGCACCGGCCGCGTCGAGCGCGCCTTGAATTGATGCTGTGCTCTTCGTTGCACCAGTCGGGTCAGCCTGATGGTCGAGAATTGAAACTGGGATCATAGCTGCTCCTCGGTAATCATTGAGACGGAAGCGCAGGGCCCGTGAGGGACCTGCGATGTGCAAGAATCAAGGAAAAGTAGCCAACCTACTGGTCTGCCATCCACTCGTCGAGCTGGCGCTGATACTCCGCGACCACGCGATCAATCCCAGCTGATCTCATCCGCTGGTCGAGCTGCTCGTAGTACTCGTCGTAGTCCACGACGGCCCACGATATTGGGAAAAGCACTTCCTGTCCAGCAGTTCTCATTATGACCAGCAATTCCCGGCGAGTAAATTTTCGTAGCGAGGTACAGAAGGTCGCAGAGCCGATGGGACCTGGTCGATATCGGGCTGTAGTTATAAATCTCTGTATTGCAGTCATTTATACAGGTCTAACTTTAGGATTCGTCCAGCCCGGGCGGTGCACCGTGCACGGAATCGGTCGGGAAGTGAATCAACAACGAGAATTCCACCGTACTGTGTATTGTGGCAGTCTCAGCCGCCGTTGGGCAGCTTACACGCTCTCGCTATGTTCCGCGCGGCCGGAATCAGCTCCATGAGATCTTTGCTCCTCACTTCGACGAGTTCTGTGATCAGTACGAGGATCGATACGCAAAGAAGTACGGC
>CAYFQV010000063.1:13189-16771 GCA_964345195.1 uncultured Spirochaetaceae bacterium | reverse complement strand
TCGGAAACCCAACGACGGCCAACGCGGTAATGGGCCGCTTTGGCCCTACGCCGGCTGAGGCGAGTTTGCAAACACTCCCGCGGCCGCACTATAAACTTGCACATGCATGCATCAATTGCTATCTTCTGCACCGAGATGTCGCTCGACAGCTCAATAAACGCTCAGATCGAACAGGAGCTAAACATGGCAGACGCAACCGAGAGTAAAATCATGGACGGCAATATTGCCTACTTCCGCTTCAACAAAGGCGCGACAGCTGAAGACTTCCAAAAGATCTTTCCGGACTTCCAAGCGAAGGTGCAGGACCCGAAGGTCGATAAGATGATCGTGGACGTACAGATGGACGACGCCTGGGGCCGCGACATTCAAGACATCTGGCTGCAAACGGGAAAGGCAGCGGACGACGCCGGCATTAAGCGCTGGGGCGTGGTAACCGCCGAGCCGAGCAAAGAGATGACGATCAACTATCTGATCAAGGGCGGTAAGGAGCGCAACCGCAGCTACTCCACGCACGTATCCGAATCTCTCGACAACGTCTTGGAGTGGATTCGCACGTAAGGCACACAGCTCTGCTGTGCTCCCGCCCGACAATGCGACGCCGGCCTGCTCGAAGCGCGAAGCCCGCTAAAGGTGGAGCCAAGCCATGAGGGCCGCCCCGCGCAAGCGCGGGGCGGCCGATCCACAAGCTACTCGAAGACCACCTCACCGATAGTTAAAATACCGATCAGGATAAAAAGCACACTCAGGGTTACCTGCATGACGCGTTCGGGCACCTTGGCGGCAACCTTCGGCCCGACCTGGCCCCCGATCAAAACGGCCGGCACGGTGAAGATCACAATTGACAAGACCTGATTGTAGGTTTCCGGACCTGCCTGCGCAAAGCGGGCAACGTGGCCGCCTGAGGCGGCAAGGACCGTAACGGCGATTACGAAGACGCTCGTTGCCACGGATACCCGGCTCGGCACCTTGCAGCGCTTGAGCAGAAAGTAGTCGTTGAGCTCGCCGAGTCCGGTGGAGATCAAGCCGACAAAGAGCCCGCCAATGCCGCCGCTAATCAGCCCTTCGAACTTCCGCTTTACCACGTAGCAGATCTGCTCGCCGTCTCGCGCCACTTTGCAGGCCTCCGGGTTGGTGCGCGCAAGAGTCTCCGCGGCCTCTCGGTTGGTGCGCTTCACTTCCTCGTCATCCGGGGCGTGGAGGAAACTGATGGCGACGGCGAAAAGGCCGACGGCAAGAACAATTTTCAAGATATTCGGGTCGATGATTCCGCCCATGTAGGTCCCTAAAAGCGCCATGGGAACGGTTGCCATAATCATGAGAGAGCCGAGCTTGAAGTCGATGACCCGATCACGGATGTAGGCGAACAAACCGCTTGCGAAGCCGAAGACTTCGGTAATCAAGGCGGTTCCGATCGCCACCTCCGGCTCGAGGCGCAACGCCAGAATAAACAGGGGCGAGAAAAAGGTTGCCCCGCCGATGCCGGACGCCATTGCCAAGGTGGCAATGGCGAATGCGATCGGGAGCATGAACCAGAACTCAAAGGTCATAGGGTCTCCTTTGCAGGGTCGCTGCGCTACCCAAGGGTGCGATCAAGGTTGTACGCCGCGCTAATAAGCGCGAGGTGGGTGAAGGCCTGCGGGAAGTTGCCGAGGGCCTCCCCGCTCGAGCCGGTCTCCTCCGCATAGAGGCCCAGATGATTGGCGTAGCCGAGCATCTTCTCGAACATGAGACGGGCATTTTCCAGGCGACCGCGATCGGTCCGTCCGGCCCGAGTGAGCGCCTCGACAAGCCAAAAACTGCAGATGTTGAAGGTACCCTCTTCACCGGCGAGCCCGTCCTGCGTGGTGGTTACATCGTAACGGTAGGTGAGGCTGTTCGAGACAAGTCCTCCCTCTTGCGGCGGCTTCAGGGTCTCGTCGAGGGTGGACAGCATTCGCCGGTCGGTGGGGGAGACGAAGAACACCAGCGGCATGGTGAGGTTGGAAGCGTCCAATGTGGTGCTCCCATAGGACTGCACGAAAGCCTGTCGCTCTTCGCTCCATCCTTCCTGCATTATCTCCTCGTAGATTTCGTCCCGGGCGACGATCCAGCGGTCCCGGTCCGCCGGGAAGGAGCGCTTCTCCGCCAGGCGCAGGCCCCGGTCGATCGCCACCCAGCACATGAGCTTCGAGTAGGTGAAGTGCTGCCGGCCGCCGCGCACCTCCCACACGCCTTCATCCGTGTTTTTCCAGTTATCCACAACCCAGTTGATGAGCTTGCGCAGCTGCACCCAAAAGTCGTAGGAGATCGGCGAGCCGTACTTGTTGTAGAGGTAGACCGAGTCCATGAGCTCGCCGTAGATGTCGAGCTGCAGCTGGTCGTAGGCGCCGTTTCCGACCCGCACCGGCTTGGAGCCTCTGTAGCCGTCGAGATGATCCATGGTGTGTTCGGTGAGCTCGTGACGCCCGTCGATCCCGTACATGATCTGCAGAGAGCCGTCCTCATTAAGCTCGTGGGTGCGCGCCTCTATCCATGCCATGAAGCGCTCGGCCTCCTCAGTAAAGCCGATGCGCAGCAGGCCGTAGACGGTGAACGCGGCATCCCGTATCCAGGTGTAGCGGTAGTCCCAGTTCCGCTCACCCCCGACACCCTCGGGGAGTCCGGCCGTAGGGGCGGCAACGATTGCGCCGGTGGGATCGAAGGTCAGAAGCTTCAAGGTGAGCGCGGAGCGGTGGACCATCTCCCGCCAGCGTCCGCGGTATGTCGACTTCGAGATCCAACGGCGCCAGTAGTTAACGGTTTGGCGGAAGAGCTCTTCGGACTCATCCTCGGGGACGGCGGGACTGCAGCCGGCACCCTCGGGGATCTGGTGGAGCACGAAGGTGAGACTTTCGTTCTCCTTGAGGTGAAAGTCACTAACGGCGCCGGGCGGGACCGTGCCGCTCGCGCTGCGACCATCCCCTGCGTGCCTCGGCGCTCTCCCGGCGCTATCCCCGCCGTCGTCCGCGGCGAAGTCCGGCTGGCCGCTTAGGGCCAGGTGCACGCCGGCGCCGTGAAACAGTGCCCCGCGGTCGGTGATCTCCACCTGCGCCGGGGTTCGGGCATAGTCGAAGGCCGGGCGGCACTCCAGGCGGAAGTCCATGCTTCCCCGGACGACGCTCAGGCGCCGCACCACCCGGTGGCGACGCTCATCGTCATGCGCACGGCCGCGGGGGGAGGCTTCGGCATTTTCCGTAAGGACAGGCATGTAGTCTACCAGCTCGGCAACGCCATCCGGAGACAAAAAACGCGTTACTAGCACGTTTGTATCCGGCCAGTAGAACTGCTTGTAGGTAATGCCGGCGCCGCCGCTCGCAGCGTCGACGCTTTCACCCGCGGCGGCCCCGTTGCCACCCGGGGCTGCCTCAAGCGCCGCGCGCGGGGCAATCCGGAAATAGCCGCCTTTCTTGTCGTCGAGGATCGATGCGAAGATGCTCGGCGAGTCGAAGTGCGGAAAGCAGAGCCAGTCAATGGAGCCGTCCATACCCACCATGGATATAGTGTGCATGTTTCCGATCAGGCCGTAATTCTCAATTGGTCTGTATCCCATGGGATCCTTCCTTT
>CAYFQV010000063.1:0-13089 GCA_964345195.1 uncultured Spirochaetaceae bacterium | reverse complement strand
CGCTTCGCCGGAACCAAGTCCGGAACTCTGTGAGCTACTCGACATGATCTGTTCCTCCACTTTGTACGATATATTGTTTGATATACAAGTTTTTACAGGATATGAGGCTGTACGAGTAATGGTCAAGGTGCAGCGTTTTCATTACTTTCTAAAAGCTCAACAAGCCTAAACTTCAGGAACACATAAACTTCAGGAGGACACAGTGAGACGACAGCGTGTCTCGACGAGAAACTATACATACCAACCGAAGCACCGGAGCAGCGGCTACGGCGCTCGTGCACACTCCGGCCACAAGCCCCGGCGCCGGCGACGCCCACAGGCGAATCCCGCCTTGCAACGGGTGCTCGACACCTGCCCGGGTTACAACCTCGGTAAGGCGTACAAGAATGTGACGCGGCTCTTCGAGGAGGAGTTCCGGGAAAGTGAGATCACTCTGCCGCAGTTCGCCGTACTCGTGAACACCGAGCTGACCGATTCGGCAACGGCGTCTCAAGTCGCGGAACGCCTCGGCTCCGACCTCAGCACCGTGTCGAGGACCATGGAGATCGTGGTGCGCCGTGGTCTCGTGAGTCAGGAGCGGGGGCAGGACCGCCGCGTACGGGTGTACCGCCTCACAGCGGAGGGGCGCAGGGTGTTGAACACAGCAATGGAGCAGTGGAAGCGGGCGAAACGCCGTGTCGTCGCCGACCTCGATAGTCAGGATTGGCATACAACATTGAACACTCTTCACGATCTCGCCCAGGCTCCGCGCAAGGATGAGTCGCCGAAACAGGCCATGGCTTCATAGCCCCCATAGTTCCCCTTAGCGCCGCGAAGTCCGGCCTCTGTGCTTCGCCCCTTTTCACTTGCACGTACAAGTTTGTATAGTAACGAATACAGAAAAGGAGCAGGATGATGGCGAGAGAGCAAGAGACAGCACAAACGGCGACTCATTTCGAGGCGGTTGTTATCGGATCCGGTCAGGGTGGCACGCCCTTGGCCATGACCCTGGCGGGCCGCGGCGTCAAAACGGCCTTGATTGAGTCACGCAATGTAGCGGGTACCTGCGTGAACTATGGATGTACGCCGACCAAGACCATGGTCGCAAGCGCACGGTCGGCCTATATGGTTTCCCGCGCGAGCGAGTACGGCGTGGGGGCCACTCCCGGACCGGTCGACATGAAGGTGGTACGCGACCGCAAACGGCAGATCGTCTCCGACTTCCGGGGCGGCAGTGAAACCGCAATCGCGAACACCGAGAACCTGGAGCTCATCCGCGGCGAGGCATCCTTCACCGGTCCGAAGGCGCTGAGCGTCGCGTTGAACGGTGACGATGCGCAGAATCAAGGCGGCGAGCGCCGCCTGACGGCCGATCGCATATTCATTAACACGGGCACGAGACCGAACGTACCACCCATTTCCGATATCGACACCGTTCCCTATCTCACGAACGAATCCATCATGGAGCTGGATGTTGTACCTGAGCACTTGGTCATTATCGGGGGTGGCTACATTGGCCTGGAGTTCGGCCAGATGTTCCGGCGCTTCGGCAGCCGGGTAACCATACTCCAGCGAGGCCCCCGGCTTTTGCCGCGGGAAGATGAAGACATTGCCGCGGAAGTAGCGAGCATTTTGAAGGATGACGGCATTACGCTGCTGACCGACGCCAAGACATCCGCAGTGACCATGCAGGAGGGCAACTGCATTGAGGTGTCCGTCACGGTGAACGGGGAATCCCGGGACATCTCAGGCACCCATCTCCTTGTTGCCGCCGGGCGCAAGCCGAACACAGACATGTTGAATCTCGAAGCCGCAGGCATCGATGCGGACAAGAAAGGCTCTATCGTGGTTAATGACAAGCTCGAAACGAGCGCGCCGGACGTATGGGCCCTCGGCGACGTAAAGGGCGGTCCCGCCTTCACGCACATTTCCTACGATGACTTCCGCGTCATTGACCGAAACCTCAGCGGAGACGGCACGGGATCCATTGCAGAGAGGATTGTGCCCTACACCATGTTCATTGATCCGCAGCTCGGCCGCGTGGGCATGAGTGAGAAGGAAGCCCGTGACGCAGGCTATGAGCTACGCGTGGCGGCGATTCCCATGACTTGGGTGGCACGAGCCCTCGAGACCGACGAGAGCCGCGGCCTCATGAAGGCGGTGGTCGACGGAAAGACAGATAAGATCCTCGGCTTCGCCATGCTCGGCATGCAGGGCGGCGAGATCGCCGGAGCGGTGCAAGTGGTCATGAACGCAGGTCTCCCCTACACCGTGCTTCGCGACGGCGCCTTTGCCCACCCAACCCTGATGGAGTCGTTGAACAACCTCTTCGTGAGCTGGCGTGGTGAGTAGAGAACACACTGTGGACGAACAAACAACAGCGACACCGCAGGCCGCTTCCGAGCTCCCGCCCGGCGTGCGCGAGACGCTCGCCGGTGAGGAACCGGGATCTCAAAGCGGCATCACCCGATCCGCGAGAATCGGCCGAGTGTTTCTTCTGCTTGCGGCGGTTGCACTCTTGGTCATTCAGAGCGTGCAGGCCTACGTGAGCCTCCGGCAGGAGGCGGCGGACCTACAGAAGCTCGGCGAGTCGATCACCCGATCCGTCGCCGTTTCGCTGTCCACGCCCCTGTGGCTGCTCGCCGAAGGGACCATCCGAGAGACCCTCCGCTCCTACGTGTCCCTGAGTGCGGTGGACACCGTCCTCATTCACGAACAAGACCTACCTCTCATGGGCTACGACTCATCAAGCGGGTTTGTCGGCGGTGTCGAAGCGAGTGAAGAGGAGCGCAGCGGCATTGACACCGCGGACTTCGCCGGCCCGCGGATTTTCGACCGCGTCCGGGAGCCTATTCGCTTCGAGGGGGATGTGATCGGCAATGTAGAGCTCTTCCTCAACGATCAAAGCGTTCGCGACGCTCGACGCGCCTCCGGCCTCGGAACCCTCGTCGTGGTGATTGCTGAGATCCTCATTGTCGTTGTGATCATGCGTTTGCGGGGTAACCAGATTCAGACGGCATCCCTTTCACAGGTCAACGAGTCACTACGGCGCTTCGTGCCGAACCAGTTCCTGAGCTTTCTACACCGGGACAGCATCACGGATATTCGACTCGGTGATCACTCTGAGCAGTTCATGTCCGTCATGTTCGTAGATATTCGCTCCTTCACGAGTCTGTCTGAAGACCTATCCACCGAAGAGAACTTCGCCTTCATTAACTCCTTTTTCGGCAAAATGGGGCCGGTGATCCGTCGACACGGCGGCTTTATTGACAAGTACGTCGGGGATGGAATCATGGCGCTGTTTCCCTCCTCTATTAATGACGCGGTAGCAGCGGCGGTCGATCTTCGTCGGGAGCTACGATCATACAACCGAGACCGGGAAATCGCCGGCGACGCCTCCGTGGACTTCGGCGTGGGAATCCACGCGGGAGACCTCATGCTCGGGACGGTCGGGGAGCATCTACGCATGGACAGCACCGTCATATCCTCGGCGGTGAACCTCGCCGCCCGCCTCGAAGGCATTACAAAGGACTTCGGCGCAGGCGTGGTGATCAGCGAGCTTGTTGCGGAACAGGTAGGCAAGGAAACCTGGGAGATGCGTTACCTCGGAAACGTCTCGGTGAAGGGCTCCCGCCTGCCGATAGATGTGTATGAGGTTTTCGAAGGCGAGTCCGATGAAGCCAGAGAGCTCCGCGGGCACTGTAAGGAATCCTTCGAGGCCGGCGTAGCGGCGGCCGTGCAGGGCGACTATCCCGCCGCGGTGGGTCGGTTCCGAGACGCCCTTCACGAGTTCCCGGACGACCCGGCGGTCGACTACTACCTCAAGCAGCTCGGCGGCGTGTAAGCCGCGAAGGGCATGCGGCGCCCCGGGAATCACCGGCTTCGCCGGTGTTCTTCACTGTTTCGGATTGCTGAGCCGCGTTACTGTGCTGCGTCCATCCAGTAACGGTCCGGTATGGCCTGGAACTCCTCGGTTGCAATGGGATTCTCGATCTCAAAACGCCTGCGGTCCTCCAGAGACGCCGCATCCAGGTATCCCTGCAGCTCCGGGTGTGTGTTGTACATCTCCATATACGTTCCATCCCGGTACATCTCCTCCAGCGCGGTGACCAGCGCTCGGTGCAGAGCGCCGTCTTCCGTTCGCACGAAGAAGAGGAAGTCGAACTTGTAGAAGAGAACGAGCTCATCCTCCACGCGAATGTGAGGGTTGCGCGGACGGTATTCCTCGACGAAGCTGAAGACTTCACTGGCACCGAGGGGATAGTAGTCGATCCGCCGCGCTTCGACGAGTCGAAAAAGGTTGTCGAAGCTTGTGGTCACAATGTCCAACCCCGCCTCGCGAAGAATGTCGGTGTCCGTCCAGCCGGTTCCCTGTCCGCCGGTCAATTCCCGCAGATCATCGAGGCTGTCTATGTCGG
Organism: uncultured Spirochaetaceae bacterium; assembly: GCA_964345195.1. Lineage (GTDB taxonomy): Bacteria > Spirochaetota > Spirochaetia > DSM-27196 > PWMO01 > CAYFQV01. The sequence goes on along the minus strand of CAYFQV010000063.1, from coordinate 8,692 downwards.
AAAAGATGTCTTGTCTCTCCTCGTGGATCACGAACAGGCGGTGGCCCAGCAAACCGCGAGTTATGGGCACATACACCGGCGAAAAGCGTTCTTCCAAGCGTTGAGAAGTGCCGACCCAGATAACGTCCACCCAGCCCTGCTCCAGCGCACGGATGGCTCGCGCATTCGTCATCTCCGCCCGGGAAGACTTCACCAGCCGATAGTCCTCGCGGGAGAGAGCCTCCTTCAGAACCGCGTAAGGGAAAACCTCTTCCTCTTGACGCCCACGGAAGTCCGGAAACACGACGTCCCGAGCCCATGCCCCGGTGCTTACGAAGAGAAGCATGACTAGCGTTACGATCATGACCCGGGTTGCCGCTTGGAGAGGAAGTGAACTTTTTCGATTATTCATGCTAAGCCGACTTTTGCGTATATGGATGCTCCGCAGATACTCCGCGGGTGCTTCTTATATTCCCAACCTTTCGATACAGACCTTGTCAAAGGTACATGCTGCGAGGCTGCGCGTCGAACGCGCGCTCGTAACGGGTGACAATCATGTTGCGAGCGGGAATGAGATCATGATCGAGCAGAGCGACTCGGGGCCTAACGCAGCTTTTCGAACCTGCGCCGCACGCGCCGCAGATCGCGCCGGCGCTTTGCATCCGACACGCGGCCAATGTTTCCGAAGTTGAGCCAACGCCGGCGCCTGATACCGACGAATCCCAGGGTCCCGCGAAGGAAGGCTCCGCTTAAGGCGTTGGAGAAGTGAATCCTGTAGTACCAGTGGGGGAAGCCCATGGTGGTGAGCAGGGTTGCCGAGGCATGCGTCAGATTCCCCTTCGGAACAATGCCGGATGTCTCTCGGAACGACCACGGCGGCACGAGGACTCTGTCGAGAAAGCCTTTCGTCAATGCAGGCATGACCTGCCACCAAACGGGAAAGATGAACACGAGGTGATCCGCCTGGTCTATCCGCCGCCGATAGTCGACAAGCTGTTGATCCTCGGTGAATCCTTCGGCATAGCGCTCGAGCTCCGTCTGCGTAAGCACCGGCCTAAACCCTTCACGGTAGAGATCAATGAGGTCCACCACGTGTCCGGCCGCCTCCGCGCCCGAACGAACCTCATGGAGCAAGGCCGCACAGTAGCTCTTCTCATACGGATGATCGAAGACGATCAGAATGCGCATGGTTACAGTATGAGCGCGGCTGTGGATTGACGCAACGACCTCTTGAGGCTACTGTAATTGGCAGGATAGCATTGCAGAGGTGGGGGCTTGCCGACTGGACTCTGGATTCATACTGATACCGCCTCGGACGACCCCGTTGCAAATCTCACAAACGCAACCGCTATTCTTGCATGTAGATACTCTCATAGCTACGTTCATCAAGCTCGCATACGAGAGGCCTCACATGAGCAGGCCTTTCACGGCGCCGACGGCGAGGCGGATACCCTTCGCAGGTAAACCGAATACGGCACTGAATGCCGTACAGGCTAAATGCCGTATAAAAACCGGTGAGCCGGAAAAACCGGTCACCGCAGATCACGTAAGGGAGGCAATATGAAACGGATAGCACTCAGTGCTCTCGCACTCATGGTTCTTGTGTCCTTGGGTGCCTTCGCTGCAGGGTCCCAAGAGGGGCAGGACGGCGAACAGCTTCGGGTGGTGCTGTATGTGAACGGCACACTTGGTGATCAGTCCTTTTTTGATTCCGCGAACCGCGGCCTCGAGCGGGCGATCGACGAGTTCGGAATTGTAGGCAGGACCGTCGAAGGCGGCTGGGATCCATCGAACTGGCAACCCGACATCTCGCAGCTCGCCGAGGGGAACTGGGACATTGTGATTGCCGGAACCTGGCAGCTAACCGAGTACGTGGCGGAGATAGCTCCACAGCATCCGGACAAGACCTTCATCACCTATGACGCCGCGGTTGACTTCTCTTCCGGAAACCTCGACAACGTCTATTCGATTCTCTACGAGCAGAACGAAGGGTCCTTTCTCGTCGGCGCTCTCGCCGCACTCATGACGAGCCACGACGGCGACGACAAAATCAATGCAGATGAGAAAACCATCGGCTTCATCGGTGGTCAGGATATTCCCGTTATCAACGACTTCCTCGTGGGCTACGAACAAGGTGCCGCGTACATCGACGAGGAAGTGGATGTGCTCACGAGCTATGTCGGCAGCTTCAGCGATCCGGCCCGAGGCAAGGAGCTCGCCCTCGCCCAGATTCAACAGGGTGCGGATCTTGTCTTCGGCGTTGCCTCCGAGAGCGGACTCGGTGTTATCGAAGCCGCCCATGAGCAGGACGAGTACGCCATAGGCGTTGACTCCGACCAGTATCAGCTGATCAGCGAGTCCGACCCGGAGCAGGCGCAGGCTATTATCACCTCAATGATGAAGAACGTAGACAACTCCATCTACCGAGCCATCAGGCTGCATCGACAGGGAGAGCTTCCCTACGGCGAGGCTGAGTCCCTCGGTATCGCCGAAAACGGGGTCGGCATGGCTCGCAACGAGAACTTCGATCGAATTGTCCCGGACGAGTTCGTCAGTCAAGTGGACGACATCATCGAGCAGATGGAGACCGGCGACATTTCCGTGGATACCACTCTCGGCAACTAACGACGGGGGTATTCGTTCCGTACCGTGGGGTCGGTTCAGCTGTTGGGCCGGCCCCACTATTCTTTTCAGGTCTCAGAATATCAGGTCTCACGATATTTTGCATTATTCTATTCTTTCTAAAGGTTCTGTTGTGAGTTGAGGCGTATGAGCACCGTTCTCTCGTTCAAGGACATATGGAAGATCTACCCCAACGGCACAATGGCCAATCGGGGGGTGTCGCTCGACATTGAGGAAAATACCATCCACGCCGTGGTCGGAGAGAACGGCGCGGGCAAGACAACCCTGATGAAGATTCTATTCGGCATGATCGACTTCGAGTATGGAGAGATGATCCATCGGAGTGAGCCCTTCAAGCCGGAGTCTCCAAACGATGCGATCTCCAAGCGGATCGGCATGGTGCACCAGCATCTCATGCTCGCCCCCGATCTCACGGTTGCGGACAACTTGGTGCTCGGCGTGGAACCGGTTCGGCGAAAGTTCTTCTACGACTATAAGAGAGCGGTTGAACTCGCCAAGGAGCTCGTGGAGCGTTACGAGCTCGACGTGCCGGTGGAGCGTCTCATCAAGGATCTGCCGATCGGCACGCGACAGCGGGTGGAGATTCTCAAGGCGCTGTACCGGGAAGCGGAGCTCCTCATTCTCGATGAGCCGACGGCCGTGCTGACGCCGCAGGAAACGGATGTACTCTTTCGCACGCTCAGACAGCTGCGCGATAACGGACGCACCATTCTCTTCATATCGCACAAGCTCGAGGAAGTGGGGCAAGTCTCCGACATGGTCACGGTCATGCGAGACGGTGAGGTCATCGATACCCGCTCCGCCAAGGGGATCTCAAAACCCGAGCTTGCCGAGCTCATGGTCGGCAGGCAGATCGACTTCGAGCGGGTCCCCCCGGCCGAGCGAATCGGCGAGCCAATTTTGGATGTCGAGGATCTCTCCTACAGAAACGACGAAGGCATGCCGGTTTTGAAGAACGTGTCGTTTCAGGTTCGCCAAGGAGAGATACTTGGCGTTGCCGGTGTCGACGGAAACGGGCAATCGGAGCTCGTACGCTGCCTCACCGGTCTCATGCGCCCCGACAGCGGCAAGATGCTCTTCGAGCAAAGCCCGCTCAATGGTCTCACACCGCGGGAGATCCGCGATTACGGCATTGCGCACATCCCCGAGGACAGAATGCAAGACGGGGTGGCGGAAACCGCAACGCTGATGGAAAACGTCATTGTGGATCGCTACCAAACGCCTCCGTTCTCCAAACCGGGCAGAATGAACTGGGAGCACGCGCGTCGATACGCGGAAGGGCTCGTCAATGAGTACGGCATTGTTACCGGCGGCGTTGCCAACGACCTCGGCTCTCTTTCCGGGGGGAACATCCAAAAGGCGGTCGTCGCGCGCGAATTGTCGGCGGAGCCCGCACTCGTCGTTGCCGCGCAACCCACAAGAGGTGTGGATGTCGGTTCCGGCGAGCAGCTGCACCGGATTCTTCTGAGGACGCGGGACGCCGGCAAGGGGGTGCTGCTCGTCTCGGCGGATCTGGACGAGATTCTCAAGCTATCGACACGTATCGTTGTGATATACGCAGGCGAGATCGTCGCTCACTTTCCGGATGCCGGCGAAGTGTCGGCGGTGGACCTCGGCCCGTACATGCTCGGGATCAAACGCCGGGAGGGAGTATAGCTTGGAAAGCTTCATACTTCGCTACTTCAACTTCATTCGCACCCTTATTGCAATCGGAATCGCCCTGGTGCTTGCGCTTGTTTTGATAGTGATTATCAGCACCACACCGGGCTTCTCGCTTGTGAGCTTCTTGACCGGACCGGTCAGCTCGCTACGGTCATTCGGAACCGTGCTGGAGTTCGCATCGCCAATCATCTTCTGCGGGCTTGCAATAGCCGTTTCGTTCAAGGCGCAGGTCTTCTACATCGGCGCGGAGGGGGCGTTCTACATTGCGGCCGCGGTCGGCACGGCCTTTGCGCTGTCGGTCTCCTTCCCCTGGTATATCCACGTGCCCCTCGTACTGATTGTGACCGGCACTGCGGGAGCGCTCTGGGGCGGCATTTCCGGTTACCTCAAGGCCCGCTTCGGCGCGAGCGAGATCGTAAGCGCTCTCATGCTCAACTATGTCGCCTATTTCCTCGGGCTCTATCTCATCAACTACCACTTCCGAAACCGGGAGGCCGGCTACATGGTCTCCTATACGCTCCCGGAATCAGCACAGCTGGGACAGTTCGTCCCGGGCACGCGAATTCACGCGGGGATCGTCCTCGGGCTGGTCGTCGCGGCTTTGGTCTATTACTTCTTCTTCCACACGCGCACCGGCTACGAGCTGAGAATGACCGGTCACAACGAGAAGTTTGCCCGCTTCGGCGGTATCAACACCTTCAAGGTCGTGCTTGTGGCTCCAATGCTGACCGGCATGATAGCCGGTATCGGCGGCATCACCGAGGTCATGGGGATTCATGAACGCTTCAACTGGCAAAACAGCCCCGGCTACGGATGGGATGGGGTCATTGTCGCGATCATTGGGAAAAACCATCCCGCGTTCATCGTGCTTGCCTCCTTACTTCTTGCGTACTTGCGTGTCGGGGGGCAGCAACTGAAGCTCATGTCGGATGTCCCTGCGGAGCTCGTGCTTCTGATTCGTTCGCTGATGATCCTCCTCGTTACGGCGGAGGGCCTTCTCAGCCACTGGCGAAACCGGCTGAAGATTCGCGAGGTTGCCGAGGGAAAGGAGGCACGGCAGAATGCTTAATGATCTATTCTCCTCAGATTTCGGTTACGCGGTATTTCGGGTTTCCACGCCTCTGATCTTTCCCTCACTCGGTGTCGCCATAAGCGCGATGAGCGGCACCATCAACATTGGGCTCGAGGGAATCATGCTCGTCTCCGCGTTTGCCGGGGTAATGCTGAGCCACTACACCGGCAGCCTCCTGATTGCAGTGCTCGGCGGTATACTCGTAGGTGTGCTCTTTGCCGGACTACTCGGCTACGTTCACCTTCGACTCAAAGCAAGCATCATCCTTGCGGCGATTGCTCTCAACTTTCTTGCAAGCGGGCTGACGATTTTTTTGCTGATCGTTCTCATTGGGGACAGGAACACCAGCGGCCTCAATACACTCGTGGTGCCTAACATTACCATCCCACTAATTGACTCGATCCCGGTTGTCGGAAAGATCCTCAGCGGTCACAATCTGCTTACCTATGGTGCCTTCGTGGCCGTGTTCCTCTACTATCTCATTGTTTACCGCAGTCCCCTCGGCCTCCGTATCCGGGCAGTGGGGCAAAACCCGGACGCCGCGCGCTCGGTGGGCATCAACGTCAATCGCACGAAACTCTACGCCTTGTTGCTCTCGGGATTCTTCGGAGCATTGGGCGGAATATACCTTTCCATGGGCTACGTCTCCTGGTTCTCCCGAGACATGACCGCGGGTCGAGGCTTCATTGCCGTAGCCGCGGCCACCCTCGGAAGCAATATGCCCGTAGGGACACTACTCGGGTCGCTCGTCTTCGGCGCTATCAACGCGCTGGCCATCTATCTGAGCACCGTGGAGTTTCCCTCGGAGCTGGTTCAAGCCATTCCATATGTAGCGACGGTGATCGCCTTGACCGTTTACTCGGCTCGAGAGATGGCCGGCAAGAAAAAGCCTGATGAGCAGCAAGAGGAGGTTTCACCCGGTGGCTAAAACGATTATTGATTGTGATCCCGGCCATGACGACATGATGGCGATCTTCGTCGCCCTGGCGGATCCGGAGATCGAGCTTCTCGGTGTCACGACCGTGGCGGGCAATCAGGTCGGAGAGAAGACCTATAAGAACGCCCGCAAAGTACTGAGCCTCGTGCAGCGAAGCGACGTTCCGGTGTCGCGTGGTTGTGATGTTCCGCTCTTTCGCCCTCTAACCGTTGCCCCCGACATTCACGGCGTATCCGGTCTCGAGGGTGCGGATTTGCCGGAGCCCGCGTTCGGCGGCACCGGTATACATGCGGTCGATTTTCTTGCCAAGACGCTGGAAGAGGCGTCCGACCCCGTTACCCTGGTGCCCACCGGGCCGCTGACCAATATCGGGATCCTGCTGCGAAAGCACCCGCAGCTACTAGCTAAAATTCGCGAGATCGTGTTGATGGGTGGTGCCGTTCACGAGTCCAACGTGACCCCGGGTGCTGAGTTCAACATATACGTTGATCCGGAGGCGGCGCACATTGTATTCGAGTCCGGTCTGCCCATCACGATGGTCGGGCTCGACGTGACCAATCGGGCCATGTTCGATTTTTCCGACATAGATCTCATTGAACGGATGGGCGGGCGCGTTTCTTCCGTCGTTGCTCCCTTGCTTCGCTTTTTCGCCTCGGCTTACGAGGAGCATTTCCACATCAGCGGCGCACCCCTGCATGACGCGCTGGCCATGGCTTTCGTGACGCACCGGGATCTGCTCTCGACGAAGCAGCTAGGGGTGGACGTTGAAACGGCCGGCCACTTCACGCGAGGCAGTACGGTGACCGACATCCACGGGGTCACCGGGAAGAAGCCGAATGCCGCTGTTGCGCTGGACCTCGACGTGGACGCGTTCAAAGAGGTGATCTTCCAAACACTCAGAACACTAGACGGCTCATGGTAGTACAGGGCGGACTACTATCCCTCCGTGAGAGGAGATGGCGGAGCCGAGCGAATCCAGACCTTCAGGGGGTGATATGAAACAGCGCGCCTGGCAACTCGAACAGGAGCTGACCCGTAACGCAAAGCCGCAACCGGCCGAAGACCAAGACGCAGCCTGGGGCGGCATCTCGACCTTCGAGCAACAAAACGACGACTTGCTCAAGATGCAATGGTACAGCCGCGTACCCGGCTCTCAGGCGCCCGAGCGCCTCATGGTGGCCGCGGTCCAAGCCATGGAGAACCGCGGCATGCAGCTGCCGAACTCCGGCGAAATTCTCGACGAGGCCCTTGCCGCGTTCGAGCGGGGGGACCTTGCAGCGCTTCACATTGCACACATGCGCCTTCAGAACGCCATCGGCAGGGCACGGCCCGTCGGCGACCATCCCTACTGGAGTTACACGCTGTATCACTCATTCGATGAGCTGCGCCAAGATATGAGCTTTCCCAGCGTGGAGCCCTACCGAGAGACGAGACACGAGTACATAGAGCGTCTCTACGGCGGATGGCTGGCTCAAATCGTTGCTGGAGCCCTCGGAACCGCCATTGAGGGGTACACAAGCTCCGCCTTACAGGAGACGTACGGCGAGATCCGCGACTTCGTCGTCGAACCGACTACCTTCAACGACGACGTTACTTACGAGCTTGCCTTTCTCAAGGCCCTGGAGTTGCACGGTCGGGAGGTCGGCAGCCGGCACATTGCCGAACAGTGGGTTGCACTCATCCCCTTCGGATGGTCGGCGGAGCTGGTGACCCTGCGAAACCTGCGGCAGGGTATAGAGCCCCCCGAAAGTGCTATGTTTCGAAACCCCTTTTACGAGTGGGTTGGCGCCCAGATGCGCGGTGCGATCTGCGGCCTTGTTGCGCCGGGCGACCCGGCCGCGGCGGCGGAGCTCGCCTGGATCGACGGCGTCGTATCCCACGCATACAACGGAGTACTCGGGGAGGTTTTCAACGCCGTGCTTGCGTCGCTGGGCTTCGTCATGGACGATGCCCGCTCCGCAATGGAGGCGGCGGTCGCCGCGATCCCGGAGAACAGCGAGTACGGGGCAGTTGTACGATACGCCCTGGACCAAGCGAAGACGCATGACGGCTGGGAGCCGGCGTGGCGCGCCGTGGAGGCGAAGCTCCAGACCTACAACTGGGTCCACGCATATCCCAACGCCGCCGCGGAGGTCATTGCCCTGTGGTACGGCAACGGCGACTTCGACGAGACCCTTCACATCAATGCCATGTGTGGCCAGGACGTGGACTGCAGCGCGGCTCAGGCGCTGACTCTGCTCGGAGTCATGCAAACGGCGGCCGGTATACCATCGAAATGGAAAGACCGTGTCGGCGACGAGCTCAAGACCTACGTCCGCGGCATGAAGACACTGTCCATTCGCGAGCTGGCCGAATGGACCGCCCGCGCGGCCGACACTCGGATGGCCGACACCCGAACC
>CAYFQV010000062.1:6342-17007 GCA_964345195.1 uncultured Spirochaetaceae bacterium | reverse complement strand
CAGTGACCCAGCATAATGCCTTTTACCGCGACGGTTTAAAGTTTTCTTGTACCCGGTGTTCCATATGCTGCCGCTTTGATCCGGGCTACGTGTTTCTCTCCGAGGAAGACCTTGCCGCGCTGACGCGTCGACTGGATATACCTCGTAATGAGTTCGAAGAGCGCTTCTGTCGATATGTGGAGATGGACGGAAAACTTCGCTTAAGCCTCGCCGAGCAGTCGAACAACGACTGTGTTTTTTGGCGAAACGGTGGCTGCAGCGTATACGGGGCTCGGCCGCTTCAGTGCCGAAGCTTTCCGTTCTGGCCGAGTTATTTATTCTCCGAGTACAGCTGGCAGTCGCTGCGCTCTTACTGCCCGGGTGTAGATATCGGTGAAGATCATCCCGCTAAAGAGATCGACGCGTGGCTTCGAGCCCCGGAGAAGCATACGTACATTCGGCGTCCGAAATCGGATGGACGAACATGACCGTACGGATATGGGGTGCCCGGGGATCGGCCCCAACACCGCTGCGCCCTGAAGAGATTCAAAGCAAGATTGCAAGCGTCGTTCAACGGATAAGGCCCGCGGATATTGCGTCACCGGACGCAAAAGAGCGCTTTCTGTCACGGCTTCCGCCCTGGCTGTTTGGTACTCCCGGCGGAAACACAACCTGTATAGAAGTCACGCTGTCGGACGGAACCACGGTGCTTATCGACGCGGGGAGCGGTATTGTTCCCTTTGCAGCGCAACTCCAGAAGCGAATCGACCGTGAAACGACGGAGTTTCACCTGCTGTTCACACACTTCCACTACGATCACATTCAAGGCATTCCGTTCTTTGGCCCGGCTTACAATCCAAACTGCAGCTTGCATTTCTACAGTCCCATGCCGGATTTCGAGAAGACCATTCGAAACCAGATGCGGTATCCTTACTTCCCGATAACCATGGAGGAGCGCATGGGTTCCTTGCTCCTCTTTCACGTGCTGAGATCCCAGCCGCTCCGCATTGGAAGCGCGAAAATCTATTGGCGGCCCCTAAACCACCCAGGTGGTGCGTTCGGCTATCGCATAGAAGACGATGGGAAAGCATTCGTCCATGCAAGCGATATTGAGCTTCGAGAGGCCGACTTCGAGCGTAGCGAGGAGAACACCCGGTTCTTCAGCGATGCAGATATGCTTATCTTGGATACACAGTACACGCTGGGCGAGGCAATCCAGAAGTACAACTGGGGCCACTCGTCCTTTAGTTTGGGAGTAGATTTCGCGAATGCCTGGGATGTACACCGGCTGTACTTGTTTCACCACGAGCCGCAATATAGCGATAAGCGCCTCTACAAGAACCTCCAATCGGCGCGGTGGTATGCAAGTCGACTCGGCAACGATGAACTGGAGATTTACCTCTCCGAAGAGGGTACGGAAGTCGAATTGTAGAGACTCCACGTTTAGAAGCTCGATCGGGTGCACGATCCGGCGGCGGTGGAGGACTGGTGCCACGTGGCGAAACTATGGACGATCTTGAGCTCAATCTACGGGGCAGAGAGCTCATTGGGCTGTATCTGCTCCTCACCGAGGATAAACACGGCCAGGGTCGAACACGGGCCGATCCCGTTCTGATGCGGCTCCGCGAACGCCTGGAGGATCATTTGTACGCGTCGTTGTCCATCGACGAGATGGAACGCATTGAAAGTTTGTACCAGGAAGGATCCGAATAGGTGCCGGAATACGCCGAGCCCTTGTCGCAATTACGGAGCGCCGTGAAATCACGAACCGTCCTGTTACACAGCCTATCAATTTTAGCACGCCTCAACACGGTCCGCGCCGCTGTCTTTGTTTTCGTGGCGTTCCTAATCTCGGCGACGGCAACGCCGGCTCAGAGCAGGGAGGAAGTGCGACAACTCGCCGGCGCGCAGGAGACGTTAAGGCTCTACGACGCCGCGTTTGTGCCCGCCCCCAACAGCCTCGCCTTTCCGGAAACTCCCGCTGCAACCCGCTTAAACCCCGCGGTCGCCGCAAATGAGGAAGATCAGGTCCTCGCAGGCAGCCTAATTACCGCCCTAAGCCCACGCCCGGCATCTAGTGGTCTCGGAGTTACGGCCGGCGGCATGTTCCCGACCCGAATTGGAGTAGCGTCCGGGGGTCTGAGTTTTCTCCGTCTGAATACCGCCGCGTTGGGGTTGGGAAGCAGCCTGTCTCTCCATGGAGCTCTCTCCCGCCAGTTCAACTCCGGTCTTGCCGCCGGGGTCGGCACGGAACTAAGCCTTGGAGGCGCCCCGGGGAGACTGAACATGGGAGTCACAACATCCTACGGTCTCTATCAGCGACTATCCCACCTCGGCCGCTTGAATCAATTCCAGTGGGGACTCGCGTTTACCGGCGTGGGTTTACCATACCGGCCGGTCGCCGGACGTAGCTCCGTCCCCGCGACTTACACCCCCCGCGCCGAAGTTGGGATGAAACTGTTTCAGCGGAGAGCGATCGGTATCGGCGCGGATGCGGCGATCGCGGCGCCCGGTTTCGACTACGCAACGCTCGACCTCGGTCTATCTATCGAGCTCGGGCCACGAGTGCGCAGCCGGATTGGAAGCAGTATCACGACGAATCCGATTCAGGGAGCGGATGGCAGTGGTCGCCGAGGCTACTTCGGCATGAGTCTGGATGTTACCTACGGTCCAGTACATGAAGAAACGCCCCCGCGACGTTCCCCGCCGATAAGCACCGTAGCAAGCTCCCGACTCTACGATAGCTGGATACTTGCCGCCGGTTTCCGCACTGGGCTCGGCACCGTCGATACCGAGCCTCCCGATGTGCGCATTGGGACGCTCAACACAAGTGTTATATCCCCGAACGGAGACGGGGAGCTCGACAGTGTCGTCTTTCCGGTCACCATCCGTGACACGCGCGGCATCCGGAGCTATGAGCTTGTCGTTCGCAACGACGCGGGTACCCGGATATTTCGCGCCGGCTCCGAGAGCAATGAAGACGGAGAGCTTCATGATCTCCCGCAGACCTTGACGTGGAACGGACGGAGCACGGACGGTAACGTCGTTCCGGACGGCGAATACACTCTCACCCTCCACGCACGAGATCTGCGCGGCAACAGCGCAGAGAGCGCAGCGCCGACCGTGTTGGTCGACACAACACCGCCTTCCGCTGATCTGCGTGTGACTGTCGCGGATACGGGCGATTCCGAGACAACGGACTCCGTGACGGAGGGTGGCGCTACCGAGGCTTCAGCCGAGCAACACCTGTTCTCCCCCAACGATGACGGTAATCGAGACGTCATCCTCATTACGCAGACCGAGCTCAGTGAAGGCTCGTGGCGCGGAGAAATCATCGACGGAAGTGGAACAGTCTACCGCAGCTGGGATTGGTCCGAGACGGACGGGCTAGCGACCACCGTTTTCTGGGACGGTAGGAACGATGCCGGCCGGCTTGTACCCGACGGCGGGTATCGCTACCGTCTACGGGGAGAGGATGCGGCGGGAAACTCCTTTGAGCTGGAACGCGCAGGCATTATCAAAAGTGTCCGGTCGCCATCGGTGTCCGTGAGTATCGGGCGAGCGGCGTTCTCACCGAACGGCGACGGCCGTGCCGACACCCTCGAACTACTCCTCCAAACCCCGGAGCCCACTCAAGTCGCGAGCTGGACGATACGGGTCACCCCCGCGGGGCCCGCGGCGGGGGGGCGAACAGAGGGGGACGGCTTCGGCGGGGCCTTCGTGTTCAAGCAGGGGCGGAACAACCCTCCCAACACGGCGACGTTCGCCGGCTTCGACCTGCAGGGCAACCGCCTCGAGGAGGGGCGTTACCGTGCTCGGTTTTCCGTTCGGTATCGTAACGGGAACGAGGTTTTCGGGGAGTCCCCCGTGTTCGTCATTGACACCACTGCTCCTCAGATCGCCGTCACCGGAAGCTCCGAAGTCTTCTCGCCGGATGGGGACGGCAACCAGGATCGTGTCACCTTCTTCCACGATGCCGGCCGGGCGGAACACTGGCGTGGCGTCATTCGCGACAACGCGGGCAAAACTATACGAGAGTATGAGTGGCAAGAAACACCACCAACGTCACTCACATGGGACGGGACGACCGGGGAGGGTAAGCCCGCCGGCGGCGGAACCTATAAATACCAGGTAACGGGAACGGATGCAGCCGCAAATGAACGAAGCTCCCGGGCCGTGTCGGTCCGGCTCGACCTGGGTGAGACCGGCGTCGTGCTGTCCGCGGGTGCAGGCGAAAAAGTCTTCTCACCAAACGCCGACGGCGTCAAGGACCAACTTCCGATCTTCGCACGCATTTCCCGCGAAGAAGCAGTTGCCGCGTATGAGCTTTCTATTTATTCGATGGACGCGGACAGCGACGGAGAACCGGCCGTTCGGACGCTGAGAGGGAGCTCCGCGCCCGACAGGCTTAGCTGGGACGGCTTCGATAATCGTGGAACGCGCGTGCCCGACGGCAGCTACCGAATTACGCTCAACATTACCTACCGAAACGCTACTGTCGAACGCAGCGAGGTCACGGGTATTCGCGTCGATACGACGCCCCCGCAGGCGAACGTGGAAACCCCGTACACCCTCTTCTCACCGAACAGCGACGGCAACCGCGACCTCTTGCCGATTCGCCAGGACGGAAGTCCACAAGAGCTTTGGGAGGGTCAACTGAGGAATGCGACGGGTGAGGTCGTCAAGAACTGGTACTGGAAGGCTATTCCCAGGGATTTTGAATGGGACGGAACCGATGCCGCAGGGAACCTCGTCGCGGACGGCAGCTATAGCTATCATTTGTCATCACGCGACACAGCCGGGAATTCCGCAACTCGCGAACTCCGGGGTATTCGGGTCGATACCCGGGTCCCCGAGCTCTTCCTGACGGTAACTCGGGCCGAAATTTCCCCGAACGGTGACGAGTACCTCGATGAAACGACCGTGCGCAGCTACCTTAGTATGACCGAGGGTGTTTCCGACTGGCGGCTCGACTTCATTGGGCCGGACGGTAACGTTATCCGTAGCATGACCGGTGCGCGTCTTCAGTCGCCTCTCGATCTAAGGTGGGACGGCAGCACGACCGAGGGGAGTATCGCACACGGAGCCGTGATTCCCCGTCTCACCGTCTCGTACACCAAGGGGGACGTCGTGGAGGCTCGCGGCCCCGAAATCCGCGTCGACGCGAAACCACCCGCAGCAGATGCGCAGTTGTCGCCGATCCCCTTCGCCCCCGACGGCGACGGCGTGAGGGACACCCTCTCGATCGCGCTATCCGTCTCCGATGACGGTGAGATCGCCGGGTGGGAGTTTCGCATCCTCGATCCTGAAGGGGACTTGTTCCGTGGATTTCAAGGTCGCGGCACTCCACCGGAGAGTCTGCGGTGGAACGGGCGCAGTGCGGACGGTGACCGTGTCGTGTCCGCGGAGACGTATTCATACCGCTACGAAGTGACCGACGCTCTGGGCAACGTGGCGGTAGCGGATGGACGCATACCCATCGACATCTTGCTGGTACGCGAAAGCGGTCGCTGGAAAGTGGAGATCGCGGACATCACTTTCCCACGAGACAGTGCTGAACTCGTTACCGATCCCTATACCGAGCGGGGAGCCCGCAATGCTGCAGTCATCGAGCGTCTCGCCGGCATGCTGCAGCGCTATCCCGACTACGAGCTTATTGTCGAAGGTCATGCGGTTAACGAAAGTGGAAGCGAGGAGAAAGAGCGTCAGGAAGCCGTTCCCCGGGCCGAGGCGCGTGCGGAAGCAGTCCGCCGCGCACTCATGAACGCAGGTATACGCGGCGCTCGACTTACCGCGGTGGGTCGTGGCAGCAGTAAGCCCGTTGTGCCGCACACCAATGTTGATGAGAGATGGCGGAACCGACGGGTTGAATTTCTCCTTCGCCGGTAATTACACTTTGACTATATTGATGTGATCAACCGGCTCATCATTCCGCCAAGAGTTGGAGCACTGTGGCAATCCCGAAATCCACTATCTCCGAGATCCGAGAGCGTGCCGACATTGCAGAGATTGTCGGGCAGTACGTTCAGCTCACGAGACGCGGCAACCGATACTGGGGCTTGAGTCCCTTTACGAATGAAAAAACCCCTTCCTTTACGGTTACGCCGGACAAGGGCCTCTTCTACTGCTTCAGCAGTCAAAAGGGTGGAACGGTTTTCGACTTCATTCAAGAAGTGGAACAGCTGAGTTTTCCGGAAGCTGTCCGCCTTCTTGCTGAACGGGTCGGCGTAGACATACCGGATGAGAACGTCGACGATGGCGATGCAAGACGACTCGCTGGACTGCGGGAGCTGTACGATCGGGTCACGACGAGCTTTCACTACTTGCTCACCACGGATCCACGAGGGGAACATGCAAGACAGTACCTTGCCGGACGGGGTATTACGGACGATACAATCAAGTCGTTTCGTATGGGATACGCTCCCGAAGACGGGAAGTGGCTACATACTTTTCTTCGCCGGAAAGGTTACTCCCATGAGTTTCTCGCTGAGAGTGGGCTTTTCTCAGCTCGACGCAGTGATTGGGCCTTTTTTCGCAACAGACTCATGTTTCCCATCACGACACCGACCGGTCATGTTGTTGCATTCGGCGCCCGTGAGCTCGGACAAGGAGGGCCGAAGTACATCAACTCCGCGGAATCGGACCTCTTTCGCAAGCGGCAAACCCTCTTCGGCTTCGCCGAGAATCGCAAACGGATCGGTGAAACAGGAAGAGTTACCGTTGTGGAGGGCTACTTCGACGTTATTGCCCTATGGCAGGCCGGTGAGCGCACCGCCGTCGCGCCACTCGGCACACAGTTCACCGATGACCATGCCCGTGTGGTCCGGCGCTACGCACGACAAGGTGTGCTACTTTTCGATGCCGATGACGCGGGTGCCCGGGCCGCACAGAAGTCGGCGGCTGTCTTTGAACGTCACGACCTGTCCTGTGCGGTTGCCGAGTTACCATCGGGAACAGACCCCGCGGATTTGGTGCGCAGCGGCAACACGGATGCCCTGCACGCCACCCTCGAACAGCCGGAGGACGCATTTGCGTACCTGCTGCGCACCACCTCAAGCCGCGCGGATACTGCAACCGCGGAAGGAAAGGGCTTGGTAATGCAAGGTCTTTTCTCATATATTAGGGAGATGCGCTCTGAGGTACGGCGTGAAACCTATCTGCGAGAATTGGCCGATAGATTGGACGTCCCTCTTGAAGCGCTACATAAAGACTATGAACGATTCGCTTCTCGAGGCACGTTGGAGGGTTCCGGTCGTGCGGAGCTTCATGCGTCAACCGCGCCGAATACTGCCTCGTACGGGGAGGCCCGAGAATCAGCGGAGATGTTTCTTGTCCTCGCCGCGGCGGCAAATCGACCGCTTTTCGCGCGAGTACGGCGAGACATCGACGTGGACGATATTGAAGACCCCGCGGCACGTGAGATCTACGTCGCCTTGGAGGAATCGTATCGACGCAATGAAGAAGACGCGTCCTCGCTCTTGGACCGAATTGAGCGAAAGGACCTCAGAAACTGGGTGTCCCGGCGCTTGGTGGAGGAAGTGTTCCGCGTCAACACCGAGGAGACAATCGACGAAACCATCCGCACTATACGCGTGCGACGTCTCCGCCGGCGTCAGCGAGAAATCGACCGCGCCCTCCGCAAGGCAGAGCATACGCGTGCAGACGCTCCCTCCGTAGAGGAGCTTCTACAGGAAAAGATGCATATAAACGATGAAATATCGAAGATAGAAGAGCTTTCAAAGAGCAAGAGGGTTGTGAATGACGGAACTCCAAAATGATCCCGCAATGCTTCGCCTCATCGACTATGCGCGGAACAAGACGAGCATAAGCTACGATGAGGTAAACGACTTTTTGCCGGACTCTATTGTCAACTCAGAGAAAATCGAAGAAGTGATCGGGATATTGGCACGCCACAACGTTCGTCTGGAAGAGGAAGATCTCTCGTCCCCCGAAGCCGAAACGGAAGAGACACCGCAAAAGAAGCCCAAGAAGGACAAGAAGATCGTCGTAGGTGACAAAGACAGCGCTATTGATGATCCGATTCGTCTCTACCTCCGGGAGATCGGAAAGGAGAACCTCCTCACTGCCGACCAAGAAGTTAAGCTCTCGAAGCAGATGGAGGACGGTGAAAACATCATCAAGAGGGTGATTCGTAACTCCGGTATGCTCATCCCAGAGTTCTACAGTCTCGCCCAGCGCGCGTTCTCCAGGGAGGACCCGCGTGAGCTGAATCTCTCAAAGAAAGAGATTTCAGAGTATCTTGCCGAGCGGCGTCGGCTATCGCAGTTCTACAAAGAGCCACTTCGAGAGGTGTTCACGGACCTCAAACAGTATATCGAGGCCAAAGACCGCCTCGTCTCCAAGGGGGGCGACGTGGTAGCGGACGATAAGCTTAGGAAGCGACGCGAAGCGCTACTAGATCAACTCAAAAATATTGAGATCCATCCCGAGGAGATCCTGTACTTCTCGGAGAAATTTATCAGTGCGGCGCGAAAGATTCACAAGTACGAGCGTGAGCAGCACCGGATCGAAAAACACCTCCAAGTGTCGAATCTGCGCGAGTTGCGCGCACTCGGACGCGGCTTGGCCAAGACGGATCAGCGGTTGCGCATAGAAGAAGAGCTCGGTATGAGCGCCGATGAGATCAAGGACCGCATTCGTGAGATCCAAATCACTGAGAAGAAGCTCCGTAATCTGGAGGTCGACTTCGAGAACGCCACCGACGACATCCTGGCTATGTCCGAGGATATCACGCACGGCAAGAACATGATGCAGACTGCGAAGGACCGCCTTATCAAGGCAAACCTCCGTCTGGTTGTCAGCATTGCCAAGAAGTATACCAACCGAGGGCTGCACTTTTTCGACCTGGTACAAGAGGGAAACATCGGACTCATCAAAGCCGTCGAAAAGTTTGAGTACCGAAAAGGCTACAAGTTCTCGACCTATGCAACCTGGTGGATCCGACAGGCGATCACACGCTCCATTTCCGACCAAGCCAGGACAATTCGCGTCCCCGTCCATATGATAGAGCAGATCAACAAAGTTGTTCGAGAAGCACGCCAGCTTATGCAGGTTCTCGGACGGGAACCCAATGATGAAGAGATCGCCGACCGTCTTGGTTGGACGGTCGGTCGAGTGAAGGCCGTTAAAAACGTCGCCCGCGAACCGATTTCTTTGGAAACGCCGATCGGCGAAGAGGAGGACTCCCTCCTCGGAGATTTCATTGAAGACAAAGATGTCGAGAATCCCGCACACCAAACGGCCTTCACGTTACTGCAGGAACAACTCAGAACTGTTCTGTCGTCGCTGCCGGCACGAGAGCAAGAGGTGCTGAAAATGCGCTTCGGCCTCGAGGATGGATACTCTTTGACTCTCGAGGAAGTTGGGCTTTACTTCAACGTAACTCGCGAGCGTATTCGACAAATAGAGGCTAAGGCCCTCCGGCGCCTCCGCCATCCCAAGCGAAGCCGCAGGCTCAAAGACTACCTGGACCAAGAGTCCGAATAGCGCAATCGTCGCGCCCCGAAATGGGTAACCTTACACAACAGAACGAGGAGATCATCGGATGATTCAGCAAACCATCGACACGTTAAAGGCTCTACAGGACATCCTGTCGCGCAAATTTCAGATCGAGCAGGAGATCCACGAGCTTCCGAAGGCGCTCTCGACCAAAACCGAGCTCCTGAATCGCATGAAAAAGTCATATATAGAGAAAAACACCAAATACGATGAGACGAAGCAGCGACTTCGAGATCTTCGCGAGCAGATGGAAGCGGCGGAGCGCGAACGCGAGAAGTATGAAGAACAGATGGACCTCATCAAGACGCAGCGGGAATACGAGGCACTTGATAAGGAGATCCGCGATGCTTCCGAGCGGGAGCAAACGCTACGTAAAGAACTCCAAAAGGAGGATAAGATTCTTCAAGAGATGTCGCAAACCCTTGAACGGGAAGAAGGCTTAATCAAGCAACAAGAAGAAGAGCTCCAGCAGGAGCAGGCTAAAGTTCAAGATGAAACAGAAGAAAAAAAGCAGAACCTTGAAGAACTTGAAAAAGAAGAAGAAAAGCTCGTTCCCGACCTCGACGAAGAGCTCCTCTTCAAGTTCGAACGCATTATCCGCAGCAAAGAAGGAGAGGGTATTGTTCCCCTGAAAAAAGGAGTTTGCACGGGCTGCCAGATGATTCTGCCCGCTCAGTTTGTCAATGATGTTCGTAAGGGTGACGAGATTCTGTTCTGTCCGTACTGTAGCAAAATTGTATTCTACGTAGGTGATGACGAGTCGGTGTATGACGAAGAAGACGCCGAGGGCCTCGCCGATATCGTAGGCTCCCTGTCGGAAGAAGGTTTACCCGAAGAGCTCCTCCAAGAAGAGCCGCTCGAAATGGGTGAAGAAGACACCCTCGAAGAAGCAGATGAGGAAGAGTCGGCACCTGCGGATGACGAAGATACGCAACTGACCGGATCCGGTGGACTCGAGAGCGAACCGGAAGACGAGGACGAAGAAGAGGAAGACGAGGACGAAGAAGAGGAAGACGAGGACGAGGAAGATGACGAGCGCGAAGGCTTCGACTATAATGAGGATGAGTGAGTTCGAAATATAAGTATGACGTGTTGGGCTGCCGCCGCATACCTGCGGAGGAAAGTCCGGGCTCCATAGAGCACGGCACCGGGTAATACCCGGGCTCC
>CAYFQV010000062.1:2931-6242 GCA_964345195.1 uncultured Spirochaetaceae bacterium | reverse complement strand
TGCGGAGGAAAGTCCGGGCTCCATAGAGCACGGCACCGGGTAATACCCGGGCTCCCGCGCATACGTGCGGGGGACAGAGAGTGCCACAGAAAACAAACCGCCCCCGTTGCCGGTTTGCCGGCAGCGGGGGTAAGGGTGAAAGGGTGGGGTAAGAGCTCACCGGCTCGCAGGCAACTGCGAGCGCACGGTAAACCTTGCCGGGAGCAAGACCAAGCAGCGGGTGGGTTGCTCGCCCAATGCCCGCGGGTAGGTTGCTGGAGCTCGACGGAGACGTCGAGCCGAGATAGATGGCAGGCTTTTAACAGAACCCGGCTTACAAACGCGTCTACTTAATGCACGGCTCCGTCGAAACCGATACTCGGTAAACCGGCGGGGCCGTTTTTTGCTGTTCGGGTAAAGCGACAGTCGCTTACTACGCTTTGTTGACTAGGGCCCCACTTTCGTATTTAATGTCGGCCAGATTGTAGATGAGACACCCCGAGAGTCGATACCGTTCATCAAGCAATCGGTCCGCGGACGGACGTTCGCGTATTCGCATCGGTGCCATAACGGTTGTTGCCGTGATACTGCTGGGAGGGATTGGCGCATATTACGCGGGCGCCTTCGAGTTTCTAAGCTTGCGCGAATTCGACAGGCAGGAAACTCTCCTGGAGTTGTGGAACAACGGGCGATATGAAGAACTGATAGCGAAAGCCGAGAATTTACTCAGCTCGTCGCCCCTCGACCCTGCGGGCCTTGTGTATGGAGGCTTCGCTTATTTTTACGCGGGAATAGGTCAGGTCGAGAATGCGGAGCGAATGCCCTATATGTCTCGAGCAATCGAGTTGCTTCGCAAGACACTCCATATGGAATTCGCTCCGCTGAGGCCGGAATTGCACTACGTCCTCGGAAAAGCCTATTACCACCAGGGATCCAGTTACTATGACCTGGTGGTCCGACACTTGCAACAGGCCGTCGAGCTTGGATATGAGGCGGGCGACATGTACGAGTACCTGGCGCTGGCTTACGCGGATATGGGCGAGTACGAAGCGGGCGCAAACAGTCTTCGCCGAGCGATCGAACGTGATCCATCGGATGTCCTGTATCTGGCGCTCGGTGAGATATACGCAGAGGCGGACCAATACTCCCAAGCCGTCTCTGCGTTGGAAACCGCGATCGCCATGAGCACGGATCGCGTGCTTACCGAGCAGGCACGCGTCGCTCTTGGGAACGTTCTCACCGAAGCAAAGCGGTACGAGGAAGCGGAGGCGGTCTACCGGGCGATTCTCGAGGAGAATCCCGAATCCGCCGATGCGCACTACGAGCTTGGTACTATTTACGAGACCCGCGGTAATCCGGAGCAGGCCCGCTATGAGTGGCGAGAAGCGTTCCGCATTGACCCCAATCACGCTGAAGCAATTCGGAAGCTTCAGAACAACTGAACCGGAGGAACAACTGGGATGGCAATAGGTTCCGTCTTCAAAGCGTTTTCAAGTGACATCGGCGTCGATCTCGGCACCTGCAATACCCTCATCTATATCCGCGGCCGTGGTATCGTGATCAGCGAACCATCGGTTGTGGCGGTCGAGCGAGGCACCAAGAAGGTCGTAGCCGTCGGAGAGGAGGCACGCCGAATGCTTTGGCGGACTCCCGGCGACATTATTGCCATCCGGCCTCTGAGAGACGGGGTAATCGCCGACCTCGAGACCACTGAAAAGATGATTCGATACTTTATCTCCAAGGTCCTTAACAGACGTTGGTTCGTCCGCCCGCGAATGGTAATCGGTGTGCCGTCATGCATTACGGAAGTCGAGCGTCGTGCCGTGGAAGAAAGCGCCTACAAAGCGGGGGCCCGGGAAGTTCGCGTTATTGAAGAGTCTCTCGCTGCCGCCATCGGCGCGAGCATACCGATATTCGAACCGGCGGGACACATGGTCGTCGACATTGGAGGGGGGACCAGCGAGATCTCCGTTATCTCTCTCGGGGGCATGGTTGTCACCAACGCCATTCGCCTCGGTGGTGACGAGTTCGACGAGTCGATCATGAAACACGTGCGAAGCGTGCACAATCTCATAATCGGCGAGGGAACTGCGGAAGAGCTGAAAAAGCGCATTGGAAACGCGTCCCCCGACAAGAAGATTGATCGCATGGAAGTGAAAGGAACGGACGCCATTACCGGTCTGCCGCGACGCCTCGAGATCGACAGTGTAGAGGTACGGGAGGCCCTGCAAGAGCCCATTACGGCGATCGTTGAAGAGATTAAGCGAACCCTTGGCCAAACTCCTCCGGAGCTCGCCGCGGACATTATTGAGCGCGGCATAGTAATGACCGGAGGAGGATCCCTGCTGAAAGGCTTCGACGTGTTGATTGCGAATGAAACAGGCGTTCCCGCCTTCAAGGCCGAGGATCCGCTCAACTGCGTCGCTCTCGGCGCGGGGATGTATTTCGAGCACGAGCGTGGTGCCGGAAAGAATGGACAAGCCGCGTACAACCGCGCATAGCCGCCCCGTTAGGCGTACCTGCTCCTATATGGTGATGTAATGGTATCCGACGAACTCGTTCCGCCCCGCACGGCAGGACTGTTGTTTGTCGTACTTGTGGTGCTTAATCTTTTGATGATGATCTTGTCGACAGGTGTAGCGGTGATCAGTCCGCAACAGGCTGCGCTTCGCATTGGATCCGCCGTTCAGAGCACCACCCACGCAGTGGGGACGTTCTTTTCGCGAACGGTGACATCGATTCGCGAGTTGAGTGAGCTACGTGCAGAGTACACAGCGCTTCTTGAGCGTGTCCGCACACTCGAAGCTGCGGAGACCGATATCGAACAGCTACGCACCGAGATCGTTCGGCTCGAGCAAGTCCTGGAGTTTTCCCGAGACTCCGAGCTGCAGAACCTGCCTGCACAAGTAATCGGAAAAGACCCCTCTTCCCGCTTCGCAGGCTTCGTGATTAACCGCGGAAGTCGAGACGGTGTGCAAGAAAACCAGGCCGTAATCGCCGTCCAAGACGGTCAACGTGGACTCGCCGGGAGAACCCGTACGGTATCGCCCAATCGATCCATGGTTATTCCCGTTTTCGATCCTGCAAACCATGTCGCAGCACGGCTCCTTCGCTCCCGTTACGAGGGCCTGGTAAGCGGCGAAGGCGACGGGACGAGCCTAATCATGCGATACGTCGATGATCGTGCCCGGGAGTCGATCGGCTTCGGCGATGAGGTTGTGACATCCGGCATGAACTCCATCTATCCGGGCGGAATACCGATCGGGACCGTAGAGACCATTCAATCCAAGGCGTACGAGACAACCGTTGAGCTGACGCTTCAGCCCGTTATC
>CAYFQV010000062.1:0-2831 GCA_964345195.1 uncultured Spirochaetaceae bacterium | reverse complement strand
GACTCCCGTGATCACGAACATCGCCATTCTCAGCGCGGTATCCGTGCTCCTCGTCGCGGCGCAGACCAACCTCTTGTGGTTCATGGCGATAGGCGGGGCACTCCCGGACCTGGCTCTCATCCTCCTGGTGTACTATGCACACCACAACGGCTCCTTTCCAGGAGAGATCGTCGGCTTCGTCACCGGTCTCGCACTCGATACCTTGGGCGCGGCTCCCTTGGGATTCCACGCCCTTATGTATACGGCCATCGGGTACGCAATTGGTGTGTCCCGCCGTCGAGTCGCCTTCGATCCAATATTTGCGCCGGTCCTCTTTGTCGCTCTTTCGACCCTCTTCAAAGCTCTAGTCGGCTTCGTACTACTCGCGGTTTTCCCCGTTGAAGTAGGCTTTTCCGGTGTGATTTCTCCAAGGATCGGGATTGAAGTGGGCTACAATGCTATCTTGACGCCACTGATATTCGCGCTCCTTGGCCTCATCCGACCACTTCGCGGAGAGCGGCGGAGCGGAGCCTTGTAGGAAGCAGCACACTCTCGAGAGTGCAAATTCTACAGCGAAGGAGCTCAGCGAGAAAGAATGGGAAACTGGTCATCACAAGGAGACAAAGTCGTTCGCCGGCGCACGCTGGTTCTGATCGCTATCACCGCCTTTGTATTCAGCGTCTACCTAATCCGTCTCTTCTCCATGCAGGTGGTGGACGGATACATCTATCGGCTGCGCGCCGAAGAGACTCGCCGTCGAACGAGCGTCATCCCGGCGCAACGAGGAGAAATCTACGACCAGAACTTCGATATCCCGCTAGCCACCAACCGCAGCTCTTTCGCGGTTGAAATAACACCCGCCGAGGTTCCACGCGGTCAGCGCGACAACATTATTGCCCGTCTCGCCGAAACACTCGACATACCTCCCACTTCCATCGAGCAAGAGCTCGCCGACAGCTCCGCCCAGTCATACCAAGCCGTGGAAGTGTACGCCGGAGCACGCTTTGATACGGTCACTTATCTCGCCGAACATAGCGACGAGTTTCCCGGTGTATCCTGGAAGAGCAAGCCCATCCGGCATTATCCCTTCGGCCCCTCGTTAGCAAATGTTCTTGGCTACGTAGGCGATATCACCAGCGAAGAACTCCAGCTCCTCTTTAACAAGGGCTATACCCGGGATGCGGTAATCGGCAAGGCAGGAGTTGAGCTGCAGTACGATTCGGTGCTCCGTGGGCAAGACGGACGCCAGGTTCGGACTGTCGACGCCAGAGGCCGTCGGATCGGAACGGAATACGAAGACGTCATACCTCCCACCCTCGGCAAAGATGTCGTCCTCACCATAGACCGGCACATTCAAGAACTCGCCCGGAAGGCTCTCGGTGATCGGATCGGATCGGTCGTCGTGACCAGGCCCGCGACCGGCGAAGTTCTTGCCATGGTCTCATATCCCTCCTTCGACCCGAACCATTTCTATGGTAAGGGAAGTGCAAACGCTTTCCGCCGGGCCTCACTCGCACCTCATTCCCCGTTTCTGAACCGGGGGATGCAGAGCAGTCACGCACCGGCCTCCACATTTAAGATCGTGATGACCACCGCCGTTCTCGAGGAACAGGTCTTCGGCCTTGACGAGACCGTTCTCGCAGACGGCTACTACGAGCTCGGCAATCGCGTGTTTAGTGACTGGCGCACAAGTGGCTTCGGTAGGCTGGACATCTTCGGAGGCATGGCTAACTCGTCCAACGTGTTTTTCTGGACCATGGGTGTCGAGTACCTCGGCGTCGACCGCATTGTGGAATACAGTCGTCTTCTGGGACTCGGTAGTCGGACCGGAATCGACTTACCGGAAGAGGACGCCGGCCTTGTACCATCACCTGAATGGAAGGAACGCGTGGTCGGCGAGCCCTGGGTTGGCGGAGATACTGCCAACATGTCGATCGGACAAGGATTCATGCAAGTGACACCACTCCAACTCTCGAACGTAGTATCGTTCGTCGTGAACGACGGTGTCGTGTACCGACCTCATATATTGAAGGAGGTCCGTAACCCGATTTCGGGGGAAGTGATTCAGCGCCGACAACCGGAGGCGCTTTTTCAACACAAGCTTCGGCAATCGACGTTCGATAATGTCCGTAAGGCTATGCGCGGAGTGATCAGCGACGGAACAGCGGAGGTCGTCATCACTACGGAGGCTGCGGCCGTTGCGGGCAAGACAGGCACGGGGGAGGTGGGCTCGGACGACAGATGGCACTCCTGGTTTACCGCTTTCGCCCCCTTTGAGACCGAGGATCCGGAGGAACGGGTGGTGGTGACCGTGATGGTCGACGCCGTTAACGAATGGGAGTGGTGGGCTCCGAAGGCCGCGAACATCATTCTTCACGGCATATTCACCGGTTCCACCTATAAGCAGGCAGTCGAGGATCTGCGCCAAGG
This sequence comes from uncultured Spirochaetaceae bacterium, assembly GCA_964345195.1. Taxonomy (GTDB): domain Bacteria; phylum Spirochaetota; class Spirochaetia; order DSM-27196; family PWMO01; genus CAYFQV01. The sequence goes on along the minus strand of CAYFQV010000062.1, from coordinate 422 downwards.
CCCCAGACCCGCGTGGTACCTGTACGGAATCGATACGGAGGAAGACACCCCGGAGGTGGAGAGTACGCAATGACAGGTCGATCCAGAACCGGCTTCGATATTACACTACTCGCTGCTTTCGTCACATTAGTGACGGTCGGGGTGTTATTCGTATACTCGAGCGGCGTGACGAGCTCCGGCGAGGTGTATAACAACGAATACGTTCGCCAAATCATCTGGGGTGTCACAGGTCTCGTCCTACTGGTGGCCGTTGCTTTCATCGATTACCAATGGCTGAGAAGGTGGTCTCCTCACATCTTTGTTGCCGCACTCTTGCTACTCGTCATTACTCTTCTGTTCGGCCGCGTTGTAAATGGTGCAAGATCCTGGCTCGGCATTGGGTCCCTCGGTATTCAACCCTCGGAATTCGCCAAGATCGCGCT
>CAYFQV010000061.1:0-17155 GCA_964345195.1 uncultured Spirochaetaceae bacterium | reverse complement strand
GGAGCGTCGACTCCGCATGTGAGCTCCAGAGGAGTAATATAGTGAGTAGCATACACCGAGGCTTCGTCCTCGTATTTGTCTTTTTGGCCCTGGCGTTGCCGATTTGGGCGGCGGGCACCGCCGAAGAAGACTCCGGACCCGAAGCGGAGAGCTCCGGCGAGAGCTCTTCCGACGGCGCCGGAATGAATGACTTCCCCGTAACAATTGAGCACGCCCACGGCTCTACAACCGTCGAGCAGGCACCCGAGCGCGTGGTTTCCGTGGGCTACAGTGACCACGACATTCTCTTAGCCCTGGGTGTCACCCCCGTCGGAGTTCGCGACTGGTACGGCGGGTATGATTACGCAACGTGGCCGTGGGCACAGGATGAGCTCGGAGAGGCGCAGCCGGAAATCATCGGCTCGCAGGAGCTCGACATTGAAGCGATCGCAGCGCTGGACCCGGATCTCATCATCGGCGTGAACACGGGGATGACGCGGGAGGTCTACGATCTGCTCGCACAGGTAGCGCCGACCATCGGTCCGTCGACGGAGTTCCCGAACTTCGGTACCCCGTGGCAGGTTCGTACCCGAATGGTCGGCCGCGCAGTGGGACAAGCTGAAGCTGCGGAGCAGGCGGTTACTTCGATCGAAGAGCGCTTCTCAGGCATCCGGGAGTCCAATCCCGAGTTCGAGAACGCAACGATAGCTGTCGCGTTCCAGTTCCAAAGCTCCCCCGGCGCTTATGCCTCCAAAGACGTCCGAAGCCGCCTCATGGAGTCCCTTGGCTTCGAGATCCCGGAAATGTTCGACGAAATGGCCGGAGAGAGCTTCTTCGCCTCCTTCAGCGAGGAGCGACTCGACCTCCTGGACACCGATGTTATCGTCTGGATCGCCTCGAGCGACGAGGGCAAGGAGGCCATCAAGGCACTTTCCATGCGCGACGGCCTGACTGCGGCAGCGGAAGGACGCGAGATCTTTCTCGGCAAGCTGCTCGGCGGCGCCTTCTCTTTTGCCAGCCCATTGAGCATACCATTTCTCCTGGATGAAATGGTGCCCGGTTTGCAGGCGGCGGTGGACGGCAACCCGGATACTCAGGTGCCCGCAGACCTGCGCTAAGGCGCCGAGACGATAATGCTGTTCTAAAAACGAGCGCACACTTGCAGTCGTCGTCGAGAACTCGAGTTACATCACGCATCGCGCGCTTTACCGGGCCCGGCGCGGCAATCATTGCCGCGCTCGGGCTCGTTCTCGTTGCTCTTCTCAGTCTACGCCTTGGATCGCTGGAGGTTTCGACCCGGGACGCTCTTTCCGCACTCTTCGCATACTCACAGGACTCCTACGAGCAAACCGTCGTGCGCAGCTTGCGCTTTCCGCGCACGCTTATCGGAATAGCCGTCGGCGCCGCACTGTCCGTAGCCGGCGCGGCAATGCAGGCGGTCACCCGCAATCCTCTTGCCGGCCCCGCCATCCTCGGAGTGAACAGCGGAGCGGCGTTCGCCATTGTAACGGCCGTTTTCCTCGCGCGTCTTGCGGACCCGCTGCAGTACGTCTGGTTCGCCTTTGCGGGAGCATTTGCCGCGGCGATAGTCGTCTACGGCGTGGGCTCAACGGGCCGAGACGGGGCCTCACCGGCAAAGCTCGCTCTCGCGGGAGTCGTGGTCTCGTCGGTCTTAAACTCCTGGATCACCGCAGTTCTCATATTCGATCAGCAGGCGCTGGACATCGTGCGCTTCTGGCTCGCCGGCTCCCTCGCGGGGCGCGGCTTCGAGATATTCGCCGTCGTCTTGCCCTTCTTAGTGGTCGGCGCCGTGGGAACGACACTCCTCGGCCGGCAGCTCAACGTCCTAACAATGGGGGAGGATACCGCCCGAGCCCTCGGAATGCGCGTCGGCCGCATTAGACTAGTCGTTGCGGCATTGGTGGTACTTGGCGCCGGCGGCAGCGTTGCAGCGGCGGGTCCGATCGGCTTCATTGGTCTTGCCGTTCCACACATCGTGCGCCTTGCCATCGGCCCCGACTACCGGTGGCTCCTCATCGTCTCACTCCTTCTCGGACCATCGGTGCTCCTCGGTGCCGACATCCTCGGCCGCTTGATTGCCCGACCAATGGAGATCCAGGTGGGGATCATCACGGCTCTCATCGGTGCACCCTTTCTCATTGGGCTTGTCCGAAGAGGAAGGATGATCGACGTATGAGGCCCATGGCAACGCGCTACGTGGAAACCAAACGAGTTGCCGTACGCGTCAACCTGCACGTGATATTTCTGCTTGCAGGGGCTCTTGTCGTCGTGTCGGCCCTCGCGGCAGTCGCCCTCACCCTCGGCAGCTTCCCCCTCTCGGTACCGGAGGTGATCCGCGCCGTCACCGGCATTGGGACGATGCCGGAACGCGGGGACTTCATCGTGAACACCCTGCGAATGCCGAGAGTTCTTTCCGCCTGCCTGGCGGGCTCCGCGCTGGCAATGTCCGGCGCGATTTTTCAAGGCCTTGTGCGCAACCCCCTCGCTTCCCCGGATATCATCGGCATCAACGGCGGCGCCTCGGTTTTTGTAGTGTTCTGGATCGTTTCCGGCTTCGAGCCCGGCTTCATTCCCATCCTCGCCTTCGCAGGCGCCTTCGCGGCGGCGATCTCGGTCTACCTATTGAGCCGGCGCGGCAAGATCGACCCCACCCGCTTGATTCTCGTTGGGATCGGCATAAACGCTCTGGCGACCGCGGGCGTCACCTTTCTCGTGGTGCAGGGCAACATTGACGACGTGAGCCGTGCCTACCAGTGGATGGCGGGAAGCCTCTATGCAAGTAGCTGGGAGGACGTCCGCGTGCTGATGCTCTTTCTTGTCGCAATCGTCCCCGTCGCCGGGACACTCATGAGATCCTTACGCGTTCTGCAAATGGGAGACCTCACCGCCCGGAGCGTCGGCCTACGGGTGGAGCTTACACGAACGGGACTTCTTGCCCTCGGCTGTGGACTCGCCGCCGTCGCCGTTGCGGCGACCGGCCCAATAGCTTTCATTGCTCTCATGACTCCGCACATTGCACGCATGATCGCCGGTCAGATGACCGCAGGCGTCTTCCTGTTCAGCGCTGCGTTAGGTAGTATCCTCCTTCTGCTTTCGGACATGGTGGCGCAGCACCTCTTTCCCGTGAGCCTCCCCGTCGGCGTGCTCACCGCGGCGATCGGTGCGCCGTACTTCTTGTTCCTGCTGTATCGGGCGCGGGTCAGGATATAGAGCCATGAGGATATAGAACGATGAGCAGACTCCACGCCGATCATCTCGAGTACGCCTACAGCGATCAGACACAGGCTCTTCGGGATCTTTCGCTGCACGTGCCGGACGGTGAGGTAACCGCCGTTGTCGGACCAAACGGCTGCGGGAAAAGCACGCTGCTGCGTTCTCTCGTGCGTCTCATTCGGCCGCAGGGCGGACTCGTTCTTCTTGACGGCGAGGCGATTCACAAACTCAAGACGACGGAGGTGGCCATCCGCATCGGCCTCTTGTCGCAGGCCCCAAGCTCTCCCTTTGGGCTGACGGTTGAAGAGCTGGTACAGCGAGGCCGCCACCCTCACCGCGGCCCCTTCTCGGCACGCTCCGTCGACGATCGGCGAGCCGTTGAGAGCGCCCTGGAGCTGGCCGGTGTCGCCGAGCTTCGCGAACGCTTCGTGGACGAGCTGTCCGGAGGGCAGCGTCAACGGGCGTGGATCGCGCTAACTCTGGCCCAGAACACGCCCATTCTTCTCCTTGACGAGCCGACGACCTTCCTCGATATCGCGCATCGAATGGAGGTCCTACAGCTGCTCCGACGCCTCAACCGGAGTCAAAAGCGCACCATTGTCATTGTTTTGCATGATGTCAACGAGGCGGCGGAGATCGCGGACAACGTCGTAGCCATGAGGAACGGGATCATTGAAAGCGTCGGACCTCCCGATCGCGTCCTTCGCGCCTCCGTACTGAGTGAGGTATTCGGCATCGAGTGCCGTGAGGTGCTCCACCCACAGTCGAGGATTCCTCATGCAGTCCCTGCAAGTGCCTTTCACCCCCGGAAGCTCGCAGCCACTCCAGGCGGCCACGCCCTCGAGCTGCGCGAAATTTCCGCCGGCTACGATGGTCGCCCCGTTCTCGACAATGTCTCGCTTGCGATTCCGAGGAATCAGATAACCGCGATCGTTGGACCAAACGCCTGTGGAAAATCAACTCTCCTTCGTATACTTGCGCGGCTCTTGGAGCCGTGGTCGGGTTCCGCCGAGCTCTTGGGACGGCCCCTGGTGAGTTATGGCCAACGTGAGCTCGCCCGCAGCTGCCGGATGCTTGAGCAGGAAATGGATGTCCCCGAGGATATGCCGGTTGAAGATCTCGTGGCGACGGGCCGCTTTCCCTATCAACGTTGGTACCGGCAATGGAGTAAGCAGGACCGCGCCGCCGTTGTGAGGGCGATGGACGCCGCCGACATATCCCACCTTCGAGCGCGACCGATCGGCACGCTCTCAGGCGGACAACGCCGTCGCGCCTGGGTAGCGATGGCCCTCGCGCAACAGACCGAGGCGCTCCTTCTCGACGAGCCCACGACCTTCCTCGACATGGCTCATCAGATAGAGGTGCTTGATCTCATCTGGGCTCGCAATCGCCTCGACGGCAGGACCACGGTTCTGGTACTTCACGATCTCAGCCAGGCGTGCCGCTACGCGGATAACATTGTCGTTATGAATGCCGGAACGATCGTCACCGAGGGGGCCCCGGAAGAGATTGTTACTCCCGAGCTGGTCGCCGAGGTATTCAATGTCGAGAGCAGCGTGCTCTCGGATCCGCACACCGGGCGTCTGCTCATACTTCCACATTGGGGTGATATGGAGCAGGCCCGGGTGCACAACGGAGAAGCAATATGAGCATCCCACCACATAGTATTCGTTTGGCCGGCACCTGGCTTGATCACAGAGTCAAGAACACGTCACTCAAACTTCGTAATCGACCGCTCTCCCGCCCACCCCAAGGGTATCGAGAGGCCATGGATCATCGTCTGGGAGGGCTGATTCGGGCCCTCACGCCACGCCCAGGCACCCTCACTCTGCTCGAGCGGGAGCGCCTCGATCCGGCCGACCCGGATCACGGGACCTGGCGTCTCTCTCTTGAGGGTGACTGGAATCCAAGCTTCGTCCCGGGAGATATGATTTATCTTCGATGGAAAAGCCCTCCGGCGGAGGTGGAACGAGTGATAGAGCTTCTCGATGCCGACGGAGAAACGAAGCTGCGATTGCTGACCGCGGGCTCAAAATACCTCCCGAGCAGTGTCGTCTCCTGCACACTGAGAGAAGCCCTCACTACTCATGTCGAGACTCAAGAAGCCTCGACGGCGCTGTTGCGTAGGGCGGGACTGGAGCACATGGCACGCCACAACGAGAAGCTCGAAGAAGAGCATCAGCGCTTTCACGCGGAGGTTGAGAAGAGCGGCGTCGCCTGGCATGAGCATCCGGAGTTCAATCCGTATCGCGTTCACGTACCGAGTCTTCTCGCGGAGATGGGAGCGCACGCGCCTAGGCCGGAGCAGTTCGTGTACCTGCAAGAACGCAGCTATCCCCGGCCCTACACGATCAGCGCCTTCGACCGTCTCGGCAAGGACGGCTTTCGCGCCGAGATCACCGTGAGCCAGGTGTCGAAGAACGTCCGGAAACCCGACGGCGGCGAATTAAGCGTCCCGGCCCGCGGGAGCTCGTACCTTTCCAGCTTGGAACCGGGCACAACACTCGACGGCTGGGTGCTGCCGGAGATGCATCACTTTCCGAGTTCGCTCGGCCGAAGCGTTCCTACCATCGTGATCTGCACCGGAAGCGGGATTTCCGGCATCCGTGCGCTTCTGAGAGCAGGTTACGACGGCGGAGCGCTGTGGCTCATCTACGGCGTGCGCTCGTGGGAGAAGAAGCACCTGTACGGGCCCGAGCTCGAGCGCTTGCATGCGAAGGGCACCATTACCCGGCTCGATGTGGCGGAGTCACGGCCGGCCGAAGGTACGGGTCGGCACGTCCAAGACATCCTCTGGGACGCCCGCGAGGACGTCGCCGAATGGCTCAAGCGGGGAGCGCATCTTTACATGAGCGGTCGACTCTCCATGGGCCGAGAGGCTGGTTACGTGATTCGGGACATTGCGATTGATCAAGGCCTGGTCGACAGCGAGACTGACGCGGATGCACTGATCGAGAAATGGGCCAAGGAGTTGCGCCTTCAGGCTTCGGTGTCCGGGGTTTAAGAAACGACGAGTCATTCTCGATTCCGGAACTGAGCGGGACGACGGCCGAGTGGATGTGGCCATGCGCGCCGTTCCGCGGCCCGAATTTCGAACAGCGGTCGTCGGCTTGCGGGAGAACAGGCGCGCGCGCTTAGTGCTCCTCGTGCATGCAGCCCAGCTGCCACCGGTATCCGTCTTGGGCGAGGAGCTCATCCGCCTCTGTGGGACCCCAGCTACCGGGCGCATACCGGCTCAAGGGAGGCGCATCCGATCCGGCCGCATCCCAGGCCTTCATGACGGGGTCAATGACGTCCCACGCCGCACGGATGCCGTCACTTCGGGCAAACAAAGAGGCGTCTCCTTTGACCGCATCCAGAAGCAAGCGCTCGTAGGCGTCGGGCAGTGGGCTCTCCGGAAAGCCGTCGCGATAGTGAAAGGACATGTCCACCGTTTGGGAAGCGTTACCCGCGTCGGGAACCTTTACCTGGTACTTCAGGTGCGTCCCCTCGTCAGGCTGAACACATATGGAGATGGTGTTCGGTGTGTAGCCGTCACAGGTCGGCAGGTCGAACAGGATACCGGGCGGCTGTTGAAAGCGGACGGTGATTTCACTGATCTTGCTCCCAAGCGCTTTCCCGGATCGCAGATAGAACGGTACTCCCTGCCAACGCCAGGTATTTACGTAGAGGCGGAGGGCGGCGTAGGTCGGCGTGCTTGAGTCCGGCGCAACCCCTTCGGCACTGCGGTAGCCGTCATACTGAGCACGCACGCCCGCAAGAGGCTCCGGCGTCAATATGGCCCTAAGAACCTTCACCTTCTCGTTACGAATGTCGTCTGCATTGAGGGAGGCCGGCGGCTCCATTGCCGTCAGCGCCAAGAGCTGCAGAAGATGATTCTGGAACATGTCCCGAAGGACGCCTGCCCCATCGTAGTAGCCGGCACGGTGCCCCACATCCACGTCCTCGGCGACGGTGATCTGCACGTTGGAGATATACCTGCGGTTCCATACCGGCTCGAAGATCGTGTTGGCGAAGCGCATGAACAGGATATTCTGCGCCGTCTCCTTGCCGAGGTAATGATCAATACGGAAAACCTGGTGCTCTTCGAAGGCCTGGTGTACCTCGTCGTCGAGGGCCGCGGCCGACGCCGCATCATTGCCGAAGGGCTTCTCTATCACGACTCTTCGCGACGCCCGACGGCGACCGTCTTCGTCCGCAGGACCCTCTTCAGCCATACCGGCGGCGCCGAGGCTGCGACAGGCGGGCCCGTAGAAGCGCGGCGCCGTCGCAAGATAGTAGAGCCGACCCGCAGCAGCTGGTTCGGCGTCCGAAAGCACCGATTGGAGGCGCCGGTAGTCGTCCGGCTCGTCCAGATTACCGTGCTGATAGCTCAGCATTTCGGCGAAGCGGGTCCACACCGCCTCATCGATCCCTGCGGAGGCAAAACGTTCGATCCCGTCGCGTGCGCGCGCAATAAACTCTGCGTTACTCCAGTCACGGCGAGCATAGCCAACGATCGCCCAAACCATATCCAGTCGGCCCTTACGGAAGTTGTCGTACAGGGCGGGCAGCAGCTTGCGGTGAGTGAGATCCCCGGTTGCCCCGAATATGACGATACTCATGGGCGACCCATCTTGTTCATGCGGCGTCATAGCACCTCCTTCGGCTTGATAGCATGGCCACCGAACTGGTTTCGCATGACTGAAAGTAGCTTATCGGTGTAGTTCTCCTGTTCGCGCGAACGAACTCGCCGCTGGAGTGACATGGTGATAATCGGAGCCGAAACGTTGAGATCAATGGCCTCGAATACCGTCCAGCGTCCTTCACCGGAGTCACTCACGTGCGACGATATCTGCTCAAACTCTTGGTCTTGATCAAGCGCCTCCTTGGTAAGATCCAACAGCCAGGACCGTACCACACTGCCGTGCTGCCAACTTCGTGCGACATCGGCCAGATCAAGATTGAACTCCTCTTTTGCCTTCAAGATGGAGAAGCCTTCGGCGTAGGCCTGCATCATGCCGTACTCTATTCCGTTGTGGACCATCTTCACGAAATGTCCGGCACCGCTGGGACCGACATGCGCCCAACCTTTGTCCGGTGCCGGTGCGAGGCTCTCAAAGATCGGCCGAAGTGTTTCGACCGGCTCTCGCTCGCCGCCGATCATCATACTGTAGCCTTCCTGCAGTCCCCAGACGCCCCCACTTGTTCCAACGTCCACGAAGTTGACACCCTCTTCTCGTACCATTTCAGCACGACGCATACTATCCTTGTAGTTGCTGTTACCACCGTCAATAATTGTATCACCGGGAGCAAGACGCGCGGCAAGGGAGGTCACGGTCTTCTCCGTCGGCTCGCCGGCCGGTACCATTACCCAGACCGCTCGGGGCTGGTCGAGAGCATCCACGAGCTCGTCCAGGTTCGCGGCGCCTCCGGCACCCTCTCGCTCGAGGGCGGTGACCGCTTCCGAGTTGAGATCGGTCACCGTGACGCGGTGTCCTCCTCGAAGAAGGCGTTTGGTCATATTCGAACCCATCTTTCCAAGACCGACAATACCTATTTGCATTCCTGTGCTCCTTGTTAATGTTTCGACATGGTGCGCGCACCGGTGCCGGCGCGGCGCGGTCGTTCACATCCCGCTGTGGCTCAAAGCCCGACCCGGGACTTCGCAGTCATGATCTCCGAGAACTTCCCGAACACGGTCGATCAGCGTTGCCGGCTCATCAACAATCCGCTCCGGAGATAGAAGACCACCCTCGTGGATTCGCGCTCGGGTGAAGGGGGTGGTCACCGCTATCACCTGCATCCCCGCGGCTTGCGCCGCCTGAACTCCTGCTTCGGAATCCTCTATGACGAGACTCTGGGCGGGATCCAGCCCGAGCTGCTTGGCAACCAGTTCATATATGTCGGGGGCCGGTTTCCCGTATTCCACGTCGTCCCGAGTTGCCACAAAGTCGAAAGACTGGTTCAACTTCAGAGCCTCGAGAACACGCTTGGCCTGTTGTGCTTGAGACATGGTGGCAAGCCCGGTGCGGCATGCCCACTCCCGCGCCTGCTGTAACAGTGCAACCGCGTGCGGCCATTGATTCTCGCGCAGCACCGCCGAGTCGGAGATCAGGTTCTCATAGTAGGCGAGCCGCATCTGCATCAGCGCCTGCCACGGCTCCTGCACACCGAGTGCCTCCGCCTGCCGGCTCGCGCGCTCACCCAAATCGAAGCGTTCGATCAAGGTGAGAGCCGCCTCTCGACGGGGCAAGCCGACCGCCTCCGAGAAGGCCTCCATTACATCTTTCTCTGTAACCGTGTAGGGGCACAGATCCACGGTGGCTTTGGCGTAGGAGATCGCTTTTAAGCGTTCCGTTTTGACCAGTGTGCCGTCGAGATCGAAGATCATTCCCCGAATCATACGGATCTCCTCTCTCACTACCGCAGGGCCGCGGATAGTGCCCGCAGCTCCCCGGCCACGTCACCGTTCAACTCAACGGTCAACACCCGCCGGCCTGCATCAATGAGCGCTTGACGATCGCCGAGCATCTGGGCCCGTTTTAAGGTCCCGAAAGACATGGTCGATTCGGCATGCCCCGCTTCATCGGGAATCGGCACATCTTGCTCGCTCGTGTTGATGAACTGGATGAAGAGTCCGTTCCCGCCGTCACCTTTGTGCAGTTGTCCGGTGGAGTGCAGGAAGCGGGGCCCATATCCGAGCGTCGTCGCCGTTCGATGGCGCTTGCGGAGGGTTTCCCGGAGCGTGTTCAAGGCGTCATAGCTATCCTCCGTCGGCGGCACATATGCGTGAAGTGCAATGTAGCCACCGTCCGTCAGTCCGCCGAGGAAGTCCGGAAGGGCCGTGGCCGCGTCGGTGCCGGCCACGATTTCATCCACCGCGGGAAGGCTTCCCTCTTTACGGTAGAAATCTATCATCCCCCGCGCCTGCTGCTTTGCGGACTCTACGTTCGGTTGATCGAACGGATTGATGCCGAGGTGCACCCCGGCCACCGCCGTAGCCATTTCCCACAAGAAGAAATGCGCGCCGACGTCTAAACGGTCCCGCAGGGTCATCCGAACGACCGGATGACCGGCTTCGATCAACGCAGCCACTTGATTGTGCTGCGAGTCGCTGTCCTGCGAGTCGCTATCCGCGCCGTCACCGGCAAGACGAAGCTGAACGAACACCCTGTCGTCCCCGTACGTCGCCGGGTCACCAAGAGATTCGTGGACAATAGGTACAATGCCGGTCTGCTCCTTCCCGGTGCTCTCGGCAATGAGTTGCTCCACCCAGTCGCCGAAAGCCGAAATAGCCGGAGAGGTCACGAAGGTAAGTTTGTCTCTGCCGCGACCCGCCATATGGCCCATGACGGCACCGAGGCGCCCACCCATGTTGTCGCCGACCACCGGACAGTTGAAGCGGTCGCAATTCACCGCCGCCCTTGTTGCTCGGTCAAGAACGGCCTCCAAGTCCACGCCGATCAGGCCCGCGGGAACCAAACCAAAGTGAGACAGCGCCGAGTAGCGCCCGCCAATGTTCGGATCATTGAGGAATGTCTTTCGGAACTCGTATCTCTTCGCCAGTGTCTCCAGACTGCTACCCGGATCGGTAATGGCTATGAAGTGCCGGCCCGGCGCATGGACCCCGGAGGTCTCGGCAAGCTGATTGTAGAAGTGGGCGAAAAAGGAGAGCGTCTCGGATGTTCCGCCCGACTTCGTTGCAACAATGTACAGCGTCGTTGCAGGGTCGAGGGCAGCGTCGTAGGCCGCCACGGCATCCGGATCGGTACTATCCAACACATGAAGGTCGGGATAGCCCTCCGCTACGCCGAAGGTCTTGCGAAACACCTCCGGGGCCAGACTCGAGCCGCCCATGCCGAGGAGCAGAACGTTGCGATAGCCCTCTTGGCGCACAGTGTCGGCAAGCCGCCGGATTTCATCCAGTACTTCCGGCTCCTGCATGCGATCGGCAATGTGCAGCCATCCCAAGCGATTGCTGATCTCCTGGGGATCGTTCTTCCAGAGGCGGTAGTCATGTATCCAGATGCGATCCATGACCGCTTCACGCCGCAGTTCGGTGAAGGCGGTCTCCACCGCTTCTTGTTCGGCTCCGAGCTCAAAGTCGCTTACAAGCTTGTCCTGTGCAGCGCTGTCCTGCTGAAAGGATTTCCGCTTCTGCTCGATACTCTCCATGAGAGAACGAAAGGAGTCGGCAAACTTGCCCACGCCCTCCTCCTGCAGGGCGGCGGTAATGGCTGAGAGATCGATTCCATGCGATGCAATCTCGTCGATATGTGTCTGGGCGCGCTCCATGCCCTGCTCGAGCGTCGGCGCCGCAGTGCCGTGATCCAACACCGCATCCAGGGTCTCGGGCGGCAGGGTGTTTACCGTGTGGGCACCAATGAGCTCGTCTACGTACATGGTATCGGGGTAGGCCGGGTTCTTGACGCCGGTGCTCGCCCATAAAGGCCGCTGAAGCTGCGCACCCCGAATCTCCAAGGCGTTCCAGCGCTCTCCGCTGAAGAGCTCGCCGAAGCGCTTATAGGCAAGCTTCGCGTTCGCTAGCGCCGTTTTCCCCTCCAGCTCCGGCCGGCCGGCTTCTTCGAGGGCTGCATCGACCTTGCCTTCAACACGACTGATAAAGAATGATGCAACCGATGCGATCCGGCTCAAGTCGCCCTCTGTTTCCAAACGCCGCTCGAGTCCGCGCAGATAGGCTTCGACTACCGCTTCGTAGTGCGCGAGGGAAAAGAGGAGCGTAACGTTGACGCTGATGCCGTCTGCAATCAGCTCTTCAATGGCGGGAACGCCCTCCTCGGTGGCGGGCACCTTGATCATGACGTTGGGGCGGTCCAACAGCTGGTGAAGGCGCCGGGCCTCGCTAATGGTCTCCTCGGTGTTGTGGGCGAGCTCCGGGCTCACCTCGAGACTCACATATCCGTCGCTAGCCTTACTCTCGTCGTACACCGGCCGCATGAGATCGGCCGCCTTCTGGATATCCTCGATCGCCAAGGCCTCGTAGATCTCCGCGGTCGTGCTGCCCTGCGCCACCAGTGTTCGCAGCTGCTCGTCGTAGTCGGAGCTTCCCGCAATCGCCTTTTCAAAGATTGTCGGGTTCGATGTAACACCTCGAACGCCGTTCTTGATCATGCTCTCGAGTCCACCATCGTCGACGAACTGCCGTCTCATGTAGTCGATCCACAGTGACTGTCCTAATGCGTGTACGTCATGCGCCTTACTCATTTCGCGCCCTCCAAAATAGTATGTCCGGCCTGCACCACCGCGTCGGCGGTGATCCCAAATTCCTCGTAGAGTACGGGGGCGGGTGCACTTGCCCCGAAACTCCGCATTCCAATGCTGTATCCGTCCAAGCCGACGTAATGCTCCCAGCCGACGACCGCAGCCGCCTCCACGGAGATACGAGCCCGAACCCCCGGCGGCAGCACCTGTTGTCGGTATGCCTCAGGCTGCGCGTCGAAGAGCTCCCAGCTCGGCATGGAGACAACCCGCACCGCGACGCCCTCTTTCGCCAAGCGACGAGCGCCGTCAAGCGCAATGTGCACCTCCGAGCCGGTCCCAATAACGATCAGCTCCGGCTCTTGCCGCGGTCCAGCTGATTCGGACTCCCACAGGGTGTATGCGCCCTGCAACACACCGCGTGTGTCCCCGAGCTCACCCTCTCCGAGCAGCGGTAACTTCTGTCGACTGAGCACCAGCGTCGTCGGGCCCGTCTCGCTCTGCACGGCCGCCTTCCACGCCTGGGCGGTCTCCCGGGCATCCGCCGGGCGGATAACGGTCATGTTGGGTACCGTCCGTAGGTTCATGATCTGTTCAATCGGCTGATGCGTCGGCCCATCCTCGCCGACGCCAATGCTGTCATGGGTGAAGAGGTAGGTCACCGGCAACCCCATGAGCGCTGCCAGACGCATGGGCGGGCGCATGTAGTCGGCAAAGGTGAGAAAGGTTGCGGAGTACGGAACGATTCCGCCGTGAAGGGCCATGCCGTTTACCACGGCGCCCATGGCGTGCTCGCGAACACCGAAGTGCAGGTTATTGCCACAGTACTGCTGCCAGCCGAAGTCTCCGTAGCCGACAAGCGTGGTCTTCGTGCTCGGTGCCAGATCCGCCGAGCCGCCGACGATCCAGGGAATGTAGGACATGAGAGCGTTTAGGACGCTGCCGGAAGCGTTCCGCGTGGCTACCGGCGCGTCGGCGTCATCAAACAGGTGGTCTAGGGCCTCCTGCCACCCCTCACTAAACTCCCCGGCCATGCTACGACGCAGCTCATCGGCTTCGTTCGGATGTGCGGAAGCAAAGGCGTCCAAGCTGAACTGCCAGCCGGCCTCTGCTTCAGCGCCTCTCGACCCATGCTCCGCCATGGCGGCACGAACATCGTCCGGAATGTGAAACGTCGGCTCGAGAGGCCATCCGAGGGTTTCCTTTGCCGCCCGAACGCCTTCAGGGCCCAAGGGATCGCTATGAATCGCGTTGGTTGCCTGGGTCGGTGCCCCATAGCCGATTACCGTGCGAACAATAACGAGCGAGGGTCGGCGAGTGTCCGCGCGGGCTTCTTCAATAGCCGCGGCAATACCGTCGTGGTCTTGACCGCTGATGGGGCCGATTACGTGCCAGCCGTAGGACTCAAAGCGGCGGCCCACGTGCTCGCTGAAGACCGCCTCGGTGCCGCCCTCAATTTGAATCTTGTTATCATCGTAGAGATAGATCAGCTTCCCGAGTCCAAGCGTCCCCGCGAGACTGGCCGCTTCGCTTGTAACCCCTTCCTGCATGTCGCCGTCGGATACAATCGCGTAGGTATGGTGATCCACCGGCGCGTGGCCGTCACGATTGTAGTGTTCCGCAAGCCACTGCTCGGCAATAGCCATGCCGACACCATGGGCAAAGCCCTGCCCTAAGGGACCGGTGGTCACTTCCACCCCGGGCGTATGCGGATACTCCGGATGTCCCGCAGCCTTACTGCCCCACTGCCGAAATGACGTAATGTCGTCCAGGCTCACCTCGTAGCCCGTGAGGTGCAACATGGAGTAGAGCAGCAGCGACGCATGCCCCGGAGAGAGGATGAAGCGATCACGGTTAGGCCATTGTGGATTGCGCGGATTATGCTTCAGAAAGCGATCCCACAGCACGTACATCATGGTTGCCGCACCCATGGGAGTACCGGGATGGCCCGACTGAGCCTGCTGGACGGCATCCACGGCCAGAAAGCGTATCGTGTTAACGATCTTCTCTCTGAGCGCCTCATCTACCTTGCGTTGTTCCATTTGATCTCCTTTCATCTCCTTGTCCTCGCCGGCGCTTGCGGGTCACTAGTGAAGCCGGCGGATTTAGATAGCCGCACGCGCCTGACGAGCAAAAAGCCACCCTGGCTTTTATTTGCATCTACAACTTTCCCGCTTAATATATCGATGGATATAGAATTTTTCCAGGAATTTTTCCAGAACTTTTTGAGCTGAAGGTTACGTGGCTAAACCGGCGCTCCGTAAGGCGCCCGCAGCCGGTCACCCACGCGGCAATAGGACCCGCCTCGGCCTGTCTGCTGTTAGCGTGTCTGCTGTCAGCCTGTCTGCTGCAGGAGTTTAGCTACCAGTGCGGTCCAGCCGGTCTGATGAGACGCGCCGATCCCCGCGCCGTTGTCCCCGTGGAAGTATTCGTGAAACAAGAGGTAGTCCCGCCAATGCGGATCACTCTGAAAGCGCTCATTGCCGCCGAACAGCGGACGGCGCCCATCGGCATCTTGGTGAAAGATGCTGGTCAGCCGCCGGGACAGCTCTCCGGCTACCTGCTCCAAGGTGTGCATGTTCCCGGAACCGGTCGGAAGCTCTACGGTAAACGCGTCACCGTAGTAGTGGTGAAAGCGCTGTAGCGCCTCTATGATCAGGAAGTTGATGGGAAACCAGATCGGCCCCCGCCAGTTGGAGTTGCCGCCGAACATGCCGCTCTCGGATTCGGCCGGCTGATAGCTCACGGAGAACTCTTCGCCCCCGGCGGAAAAACTGTAGGGATGATCCCGGTGAAACCGCGAGACCGATCGTATACCGTAGGGTGAGAGGAACTCCGTTTCGTCGAGCATGTAGGTCAAAACCTGTCGAAGCCGCGTCTCATTGACCAGCGAGAGTAAGCGGCGCTCTTGTTGACCCGGCGTGCGCGTACAGGCAATGTGCCCGTTCTCCTTGAGGTACACCTTGTTGTCGTAGAACCACTGCATGCGCCGGTGGAACTCCGGCAGGCGTTCGAGAAGCTCCGAATCCAGACTCTCCACGGCTATGAGCGGCAAGAGACCCACGAGGGAACGCACTTTTAGCGGCGTGTTGCCCTGGCCGGGAATATGCAGAACATCGTAGAAGAAGCCGTCCTCATTGTTCCACAGACCGGGACCCTCGCGACGATCCGCCGTCATGGCCTCGGCAATGCGCAGGAAATGCTCGAAGAACTTGGAGGCAATGTTTTGATAGGTCGGGTTCCGCTTCGCCAACTCCAGCGCCATCTTGAGCATCATCAGGGAGAAGAACCCCATCCACGCCGTACCGTCGGACTGGTGGATGTGCCCACCCGTCGGCAACGCGGAGCTGCGGTCGAAAACACTGATATTGTCCAGCCCCAGAAAGCCGCCCTCAAAGATGTTGCGCCCCTCGACGTCTTTCCGGTTCACCCACCAGGTGAAGTTGAGAAGCAGCTTATGGAATACGTCCTCGAGGAACGCGTAGTCGGCCTCCCCCGTCGCCTTGCGCGCCACCTTGAATACGCGCCAGGTAGCCCAGGCATGAACGGGGGGATTTACATCGTCAAAGCTCCACTCGTAGGCGGGAAGTTGTCCGTTCGGGTGCGTGTACCACTCCCGTGTCATGAGCGTGAGTTGTCGCTTAGCGAAATCCGGATCGATCATTGCCAGGGGCAGGCAGTGAAAGGCCAAATCCCAGGATGCATACCAGGGATACTCCCATTTGTCCGGCATGGAGATAATGTCGAAGTTGGTCAGATGGCGCCACGCGCTATTGCGACCATGCCGACGCTCCGCCGGCGGTGACGGTTGCCCCGGATCACCCTCCAACCACTGTTCAACGTCGTAGTAGAAGAACTGCTTGCTCCACACGAGACCGGCGAAAGCCTGCCGCTGGATGCGCCGGGATTCCTCGTCGAGCCCCGACGCGTGCGCGTCTTCGTAGAACGCGTCTGCTTCTTGCCGGCGGCGTTCGATCAGTTCACTTGCGCCGTCAAACGGCGCGGACAGCGACGCCCGGCCAAGCCGAACATAGATATCTCGGGAAGCCCCCGCTTCCAGGCTGAGGCGGTAGAGTGCGGCCCCTTTCGTGCCGCTCTCTTTCGAGACGGCATTCGTGTCGCCGTGGACGACGTACTCATGAAAGCCGTCCTTGCGGCGACGATCCCGCGCGCTGTCCCCATGGCCCGCTGCGCCCGTGCCGGCGTGGCCGAAGAGACGCCCATAGTTGGTCTCGTTCTCGGTGATCAAAAGCTCGTCGGCATCCGCGGCGTACCAGTAGTACTCGCCGGTATGCGTTGAAGGATGCGAAAGAAACAGAGCGGCGGACCCGGCCGGCGCGGACTCTAGAGGCCGCAGCTGCGGTTTCCGGGGCGTTTCTCCGAGCGGACCCGCCGGGTAGCCCCAGTCCCAGGTGTTACGGAACCATACCGTCGGCAGCAGCCGGCACTCCGCAGGCTCCGGACCGCGATTCACAACCCGAATACGCGTGAGAAGCTCATCCTCGGCGAGCTTCGCGTGCTCAATGAATACATCGAAATAGCGATCCTCTTCAAAAACGCCGCTGTCCATGAGCTCGTACTCAGGATCCATGGGCGTGCGACGGGCGTTCTCGTCGACCAGCTCTTGGTAGGGATAGCAGCGCTGCGGGTACTTGTAGAGCATCTTCAGGTAGCTATGCGTCGGCGTGGCATCCAGGTAGTAGTAGTACTCCTTTACATCCTCACCGTGGTTGCCCTGTTC
>CAYFQV010000060.1:15318-17257 GCA_964345195.1 uncultured Spirochaetaceae bacterium | reverse complement strand
GTTGTCGACGTCCAACCTGCATGCAGGCTGCGCCGTGCGCCGTGTGGCACAAGCCTCGGTCTTAGGGTGTATCGCCGGTGATCTCCACCCGGTTCTTGCCTAGCTCCTTCGCGCGCATGAGTGCTCGGTCCGCCTCACGGATAAGGTCGTCCAGGCTGTGCGACTCATTGAACGTCGAGACACCGAGACTGATCGTAACCGGAATTGCCTTGTCATGATAGCGTATGTCCAATTCGGCTATCACTGAGCGGAGTTTCTCCGCTACCTGCCCGGTGCGGCGCCGATCCGCATGCGGCACGTAGATGATAAACTCTTCGCCACCCCAGCGTGCACAACCGTCTTCCGTCCGGACATGCCCGGCCAGGCCCTTCGCGACGGCGGTGAGTACGGTGTCACCGGCCTCGTGTCCGAAGCTGTCGTTCACCTCTTTAAAGTTGTCAATGTCCACGCTGATGATGCCCAGGGAATGCTTGTGCCGGCGAACCCGGCTCATCTCGCTTTCGAGTTGCTGAAGCATTGCCCGGCGATTCGCGATTCCGGTAAGTGGGTCTTTCCATGCAATCGCGGTGAGCTCCTCGTTCGTTTCCTTGAGACCGCGCTGGTAACCGTCGCTGATTCTCGTGATCTTGGACAATCTTCGAAGTAATGCCACGTAATCGTTTCGTAAGGTCTGAAAGTGCTCTTTGAGGTCGCACTCGTCGTAGCGCGGGTCACTGAGTATCCGGCCGGCCCATGAGACTACCGGATCATCTTGGAATCTCTCCGGGACTTCCGGCCGCGAGCTCGACTCCTGTCTCCGTGAGTTGTGTCTAATCCCATCCGTATGGGCATGGCCTGATGATGATGAATCACTCATTGTCGCTGTATTCTTCATGCGGCATGACCTCGAAGGGCATGCTGTAGTCTTCGCGAAACTCCTCAATTGTGTCTTGCTCGCGCTCATTTTCCGGGTCGTAGTACCATTCGACGGAGACGGTGAGGCCGCCGGCGTGGGCGTCTTCGAGCAAATCCAGTAAGTCGATCATTTGCTTGGTGCTGCTCGTGTTGAGATATGACAGGGCAATCCGCATGGTAACGGCGGCGGAGCAGGCGTCCAGAAAGCCGCGTATCCATTCGACGAGCGGAGCGTAAAACTCGTAGGCGTTTTCCGGATAGGACTCGCCTCCGAGCTGAAGCATGCCCGTCTCGGGATCAAAGTCTACCCACGGAGTTGATGTTCCGGCTTCACGTGTCAACGCTTCCATTTTGTTTCTGTTCCTCTATCATCTTTACATTTACCCGTTTACATTCACCCGGACGCGTGAGCCCGGCTTATATGGTGACACTGATATGAAAGAAGTGCGTCCCGTCCCCGAGGTCCTTCATTGAGTAATCCGGCGGCTGAGAAGCTTTGCGCGCCATATCGATGAGGCCGAGACCCGCGCCTCCGGATTCCGGCTGCTCAGGCGCCCGCAGCCGCGTCTTATACAACTTCCTAAGCTGCGTCTTATCCAATTCCCTGAGCTCTTCGAGCCGGGTGGTCAAGCCAGGCATATCTTCGTTCCGCACGTGGTTTCCGCAGCTGACCGTATAGCTAGCGTCGTTCCTTGCAATCGCCAAGGTTCCGGTGCGGTACAACGCGTCGGCATGTTGGAACACCCCATCTTCGGCGGTGTAGTTCTTCAAGTTCTGTGCTTGCTCAATGAAAACGGCAAACACATCCGCAATGCGGTCCTTCGGAGCCTCATCACTCGCGAGGTACTTGCGGACGGCCACGCCCAGCTCCTCAATTACACTATGGGAAAAGTGCCCATTAAAGCATATGAGAATCCCCTGATCGGTGAAGACATTGCGTAGCTCATACAGATCGAAACCGGCCATTTCTCACTCCCCATCCGGTAGGCGGCCTCCATTCGGCCCCGCTATACCGTGAATCCAATTGCCAAGACGTCGTCTCGCT
>CAYFQV010000060.1:13103-15218 GCA_964345195.1 uncultured Spirochaetaceae bacterium | reverse complement strand
GCCTCCATTCGGCCCCGCTATACCGTGAATCCAATTGCCAAGACGTCGTCTCGCTGGAGACTATCCCCTTTGTACTCGTCGAAGACGCGTTCCCACTCCGGGCAGGGAGGATTCCCGCCGGACGGGTCACATCCCGCCAGCATCTCCGTAAGCCGGCGTGTACCGAACGCCCGCGCCCGTGATCCGCCAACTTGATCTACATACCCGTCTGTTACCAAGGCGAAACTCCGCTCATGGGTACTGAGCTCGTGGTTCTCGAAGGGATTCGACGCCTGTGTCCTGCGTTTGCCAATGCTCTTTCCCCGGCTTTTCACGGTATGTACCGTTCCATCGCTCTCTCGAAGGTAGAGCGGCATGCCTGCCGCGGCAAAGCGCAGGTTCCCGCGTGTTGGGTCGCAGGCGCATACGCCGATCTCAAGGCCGACTTCTACTGCGCCGGCCGTACGGAGCGAGTTCCGCACCGCATCTTCGAGCTCGGTCAGGATTTGAGCGGGATCATTTTGAATCTCACGCCGTGAGGCGATGGACTTTAACAGTGAGTCGACCGTCATGGTCATGAGTGCGCCGGAGACACCGTGACCCTCGCAGTCAATGACGGCAAGAAGGTAGCCTGCCGAGGTATCCCGGAGGAACACGGCATCCCCGCCGACTCCGTCTCGTTGGCGGTGGAAGAGTGATACATGGGATAGTCGCTGCGCAAGATCGGTGCGCGACGGCATGAGTCCGCGCTGCAACAAACCGGCATAGCTAATGCTCTCGCTCATGTGCTCGTTCAGGGCTCTAAGCTCTTTCGTTCGATCCTCGACCTTTTGCTCGAGGGTCGCCGTATACTCCCGAACGCGATCGGTCATGTAGTTGAAGGATCGGGCAAGGTCGCCCATTTCGTCCCGGCGTTGATCGGGAAGGGAGAGTTCGTAGTGGCCGGCGGCTATCCGATTGGCTGAGTCGGTCATGAGTTGGAGTGGTCGCAGCACCAAGCGCTGCATGACAACGGCAATGAGCACGATTCCCAGGATAATTGCAAGGGCCAGAAGCACAAAGAGTGGAACGAAGTCGGCCACGGATACGAACTGCCCGGTATCAACGGACACCACACTCTGCCACCCGATCCGCGGAATCGACGCGACGGCGGTCAGATTCCGCGCCCCGCCTAAGCTTAGCGGTGCAACGGCGGTTCCGCCTGCCACCGCTTCCTGTCGCAACGCGGCTATGGTCCGGCGACTCTCCTCGTCATCCGCCAAGCTCGTCAGCGATATGAGCTCCTCCGCTTCGCCGGCTGTGGCATTATGCTCGAGTATCGACTTGTCGGGATGAGCCGTAATGGTGCCGTCGGAATCCACGAGCATGAGCTGTACACCCTGGTCTTGGGCTTCGACGAGTCGTCGAATCAGTCCGCTGAGATCCAGCCCGGTCCCCGCCATGCCGATAGTCGCGTCTCCGGAGCGCACCAAGCAGTTGATCCACACGCGGGTCTCCTGGATCAGCACGTTGTAGTCCAGATTCAGTGACACCGCTTCACCGCTAGCTATGGTTTGATAATACCACTGATCCGAATCCGACTCTCGCGACAGGGATGAGACCGCCACCGGCTCGCCTTGCTGCTTGTTGTAGTAGGTCTCGGACTCATGGACCGTCACGAAGTAGTTGGGATCGCGCAGACCTTGTGCGTAGTTCTGAAGCTCCGCGAACGCCTGCTCGCGCAGCTGCGCGTTCTCCTCCGCGCGAATCCAGCGTTTCACGGCGGGAGACTCGGCCATTCGCCGCGCTAAAGACGTTTCTCGCTGCAGAAGATCGCCGATCTCGGTTCGTACCGCCTCGACTCGTTCCGTCGCGAAGCTCCGCCCCAAGCGCTGCATGAGCTCGCCGATCTCCCAATAGAGGATCGCCGACCCCGCAAGAACAGTCACGACGACCAAGGTCACAATGATGATGATAAGCTTTCCGGTAAGCCTGTATGCTTTCACAGTACGCTATTTTGCCGGAAAACCAGTAATTTGCCAATTATAGATTTTTCATGCCAATACGAGATGTTAGTGCAGCCGCCCGTGGTCAACCGTCTTGTTCTATCGGGCGGTGGCGGCGCCAGTCCCCCTCTTCATTCATGCTTGCCCAATA
>CAYFQV010000060.1:3780-13003 GCA_964345195.1 uncultured Spirochaetaceae bacterium | reverse complement strand
GTTCTATCGGGCGGTGGCGGCGCCAGTCCCCCTCTTCATTCATGCTTGCCCAATAGCGCTGACCGGTCGTGAGTGTGAGTATCCCACCGGTGGCCCGTCCGTTGCTGAACTCGCCTTCGTACTGCAAACCGTCCGAAGCGATAAAGATCCCGACACCGTCGGGCCGACCGTTTGTGAACTCTCCTTCGTAGCTGCCGCCGTCGGGCCATCTCATGAGTCCGGTGCCGTTTGGAGCGTTATCCCTCCAGGAGCCTTCGTAGTAGGTTCCGTCGGACCATTCCATGGAGCCAATACCTTCACGAACCCCTGCCTGCCACTCGCCGACGTAGCGCGCACCGTCGGGCCAGATATACGCGCCGGACCCGTCCCGAACGCCTTCACGCCACTCACCTCTATAGACGGCGCCGTCGGACCACTCCATGGTTCCGCTGCCATGGGGAGCTCCATCCTGTACATTTCCCCGATAGACCCGGTCGGAACGGCTGATTACCACGCGTCCGCTCGGTGGTCCGGCTTCGCGCTCCTCGGATTGAGCCTCATCACGCCGGGGTGGAGCATCGGCCGGCTCGGCGGCTTCAGATTCCGGCGTTTCCCGGTCCGCACCGTCCCGTGTACGCTCGGGCGGCTTTTTTCGGGCATCTTCAGGTGCCTCTGTGCTCTCGGAGTTTTCGGCCTCCGCTATATCACGGCTCGAGTCCCCGGTATCTTCTTCATCCGCGAGGTTGTCGTCTTCATCTTCGAAGTCGAAGCGGAGCTCCCGGGGCTTCGCCTTCGTGGCGCGAACGCGGTGAAAGATCTCGGCGCCGTCGTTCGGTCGAAGGCTGACCACGTGTGGCCCGCTCTCCACCATGAGGGACAGAGGTTTTCCCGGCTCAATGTTACCGCGTGGACGCCCGTTGACGAACACCTTGCCGGGCTCGGTGGATCGCACGACAAGCTCCGCCTCCTGCGCTTCGCCCGCCTCCTGCGCCTGCTGCGGCTCGTCCGCCCCGTCGGGCGTCGCGGGCTGCTCGAGCGTTGGGGAGATCGGCTCCATGGGGGGCTGCGGGCCCTCGGCGGTCTCTTTGCCGTCGTCAGTGGCGGGGGCGGCGCGATCGGTGGATTCGCCGGTGGGGGCATCTCGCTGACCGTCACCGTCGTCACCGTCACCGTCGACGCCGTCGCCGTCCGGCGCCGGCTGCGTTGCCGCCGCCGACGGGGACTCGTCTGCGTCGTCCGATTCGGCAACTTGACTCGTCTCGGCGGAGCCGTCCGACTGCTGCGAGGGTGCAGGAGCGGTCGTGCAGCCCACGAGCAGGGCGAGCGCGGTAAGCAGCACGGAGCTTGCCACGACCACCGCGTATCTTCGGATGTCGTTTGTTTGGGGTACTTCCGGGTCTTGATAGCCGGAAAACGCGTTAGATATATGGCTGTTCATGCTTCTTCGAGTGTACTTGCCCTTGCACAAAGCGTCACGGGGCGGCTACCCTTATGGTATCATTCGAAACAGAATTCAGACGTTTCGATATCATTTTAGGGGGTTATATGCGTTACTTCGCAGCATTCTTGTTGATGGTTGGGTTGGTCTTCTCCCTTGCCGCACAGGATGTAGACATTTCACAGATCGATCCTCAGGACTTGGATCCTCAGCTCCTGGACGTGAGCGACGCCTCGTTTTTCTTCCAGGGACCAATGGAGATCTACGTTGAGGACCTTGTCTACAACGGGAGAAGGTACGCCGCAGTTCTAGACTACGACGGTGGTACCCAAGTAGAGGTGAAGGCGCCCCGCGATTACGGCGCCGACATGCGGCCCGACGCCATTGATATGAGCGGCGTCGAAGTCATGCTCAACGAAGATGGCTCGGTGACCCTCGAGGGCGCGGTTATTAACGGCTTTGAGTACCGGGCGGATTTGGTGTATCAGGACTCTGCAACGCTCGGCGTTGCTCGCGGCTATGACCGCCTCGGCCCCGCCGCCAGTCCCGCCGGCGTGACGGAAGAGCGTATGGACCAGCTCCAGACGGAGCTTGCAGATACGCAAACCGAGCTCGAGCGTGCGGAGCAGCGTGTCGAGCAGCTTCGTGGCGGAAACGAAGCCGTCGCTGACCTTCAAGATGAGATTGAAACACTCGAGAGCAGAGTTGCCCAGCGCAACAGCCGCGTCGAATCCCTCCAGTCTCGGGTGTCCGAGCTCCGGGAGCAACTCGATGAAGCGCGCAATCCCAGCATTCCGCGCCTTCCGCGATTGGCGCACTCCGGGTTCAGCGGCCGATCAACGAGCTTCGGCAGCTGGAGCATGAGCGGCGGTAATATGGAGCAGAGCAATGCGAATGCGCGTTTCGCCAAGGCGGTATATCCGGTCACCCAGTCGGGCTCGGGCTTTACCTACGCCCTGACCGCCAGCACCCCGGATGACGGGTGGGTAGGCTACGGCGTGCATTTTCTCGGCAACGGTTCAAGCAGCGCGCAAGGCTACGGCTTCGGCGAGTCCTACCTGCTGTGGGTCACGCGGGATCCGGATAATCAGACTGACCGCGGGTATGTGCAGCTCTATCAATCGTTCAACGACGTGCACATGATTCAGCTCGCCAGCGCCGCACTGCCGATTTCGAGCTTCGACGGCTTGACGACAACCGCCTACGCAAACGTAGACGAGGATGAGATTCAGGTCTTTGTTGAAGGTCAATACGCGTTTGCGTTTCCGGTGGAGAACCTTGGGGATCAGGCCGGTGCGGTCGCCCTCCGGGCACTGGGACAGATCACATTCGAGGACTTTAGCGTTCGGGTTGCGCCCTAGTAATTAGACGCACGACCGTAACAGCATTATATGGAGCCGCCGAATTCGGCGGCTCCACGTGTTTTACGGCTCCTCGGTACCTTTCTTTTTAGCTTGCGAACATCTCGGCGATCAGGTCGGCGTAACGCTCGCGGATAATGTGGCGTTTGACCTCTTGTTTTGCCGATAGCTCGCGACCGATCTCGAACTGATCGGCAATCATTCGAAATCGTACGATCTGCTCGAAGCCGCGGAAGCCATTCCGGCCGCTGACCAACTCACCGATTTCCCGCTCGAGGATCTTTCGCGCATCCGCCCGCTCAACGAGGCCTTCGAGGTTGAGAGATTTTAGACTGTCGTCGCTACTCGTTCCGGATGTTTCGGCTGCCTCGCTAGCCTCTTGCAACGCCTCCAGCAGCGATTCCTGATTGGGGATGATGATGGCCCCAAGAAACTTCTGGTCTTGACCGAGTACCACCGCCTGGTCAATCAGCTCGCTTTCCCGGAGCTTCTGCTCGATCGGGAGTGGCTCAACGTTCTCGCCGCCACGCAGCACGATGGTATCCTTTGCGCGGCCGGTGATCTTGAGCTCGTTGCCATGTGTCAGCATGCCGAGGTCGCCGGTATTCAGCCAGCCGTCCTCAGAAAGCACCGCGGCGCTAAGGTCCGGCCGCTCGTAGTAGCCGTGCATAATCTGAGGACCTCGGAGGAACACAAGGCCCTGTTGACCCGGCGGGAGTAGCGTGCCGTCCTCGCTCCGGATCCGGCATTCGGTCTTGTCGAGAATGTTCCCGACTGTCCCGGGAACGGGTCGCCACTGCTTGCGCACCGCTACAACCGGCGCCGTTTCGGTGAGGCCGTAGCCTTCGAGCAGCAGTATCCCCGCAGCGCCGAAGAACTCATCCACGGCGGACGGGAGCGCACCGCCTCCGCTGACCCCGGCAATGAAGCGGCCGCCGAGGCGCGCCTTTATCTTGCCGAACACCAAGGCGTTGCCGAGCGCCTTGAGGGGACTGAGAAGCAGCCACGGTATGAGCCCGACCAGAACGTCCCGAGCTCGCGAGCGCCCGTTGAAGTCGGGGACAAGGCCCTTTATGAGATCCGACTGACGCTTGTGCATGCCGCCGACGCGCACGAAAAAGCGAAAGAGTGCCCACTTGATCCCACCTTCGGCGCGCGCCTTCTTCATTACGCCTGAGCGGATCGACTCCCATATTCGCGGGACAGATGCCATCCACTGGGGCCGGACCGCCGCGAAGTCGTTTAGCATGATCTTGCCCACCGGCTTCGAATAGGCGAGGGCGGTGGCGCTTCCGAGCGCAATGTATTGGATGATCCGCTCGAAGCTGTGCCATACCGGCAGCACCGCCAGCCAGATATCTCCCGGTGTTAGATCGACGAAGGTCGGGATACAGCCCACCTGGTGCAGGAAGTTTCGGTGCGAGAGCACCACACCTTTGGGCTGCCCGGTCGTCCCGGAGGTGAAAATGATCGTAGCGGTGTCGTCGGGGCCACCCGCCGCGATCTCGTCCTCGACGGCCTGCGGTCCCTCCGTGCCGAGGACGGTCCGCCCGCGCTCGAGGACCGCGGGGTAGGTGGTGACCGTCAGCTTTGAGAGAGCGTCCCTGGTGGCTGCGTCGGCTTCATCGATCGTGAAGTCCGGGTCCAGGACGATGATGGAGGCCGCCGCCGAAAGCTGGTGGGCTATCGAGGCGAGCTTAGCCAGCTGTATGCTGTTCTCAACGATAATGGTGCGACAGCCGGAGAACTCCAGGATGTACTGAATCTCCTGGGGCATGGTGTCGTTGCCCCGCGGCACATCCGCGGCGCCGAGCGACAGTATGGCCAGGTCGGAGACGAGCCATTCACCGCGGTTCTCGGAGATGAGACCTACGTGGTCGCCCCGGCGTACGCCCATTCCACGCAAGCCGGCGGCAAAGGCCAGAACCTCCTGGTAGAGGCGAGCGTAGCTTCGCGGGTGAAAGGCTCCCTCCGGATCCTTCATGTACTGCGCCGGGGTCTCGGGATGGCTGTTCTTGGTCTGTTGGAGTAACTGCGGAATGCTCATCTCCGCAACGGATGGATCGTAACTACCCTGTTTCATGGAAATCCCCTCTTCTCGGTCGCCGGCCGATGATTTGCTATGCAGCGTACTACCGGAACGCTTGGAACGCAAACAAAACTTGTCCAATCGCCGGCATGTCGCCAAAGCTCTTGATTCTTGAGAAAAGCTGATCTACACCTCAGTTCATGGCGAAGCACAGGGAACAGCGGCAAGGACAGGGCAAGGGTCACGGCGAAGCTCACCATAGGGGTCGCCCGCGGCGCATCGCCGGGGAGCACGCCGTTGTGACCGGCGGCGGTCGAGGGATTGGAGCGGCGATTGCGCGTCGTCTCGTTGAGCGGGGTGCCGAGGTGAGCCTTCTGGATGTCGATGCCCAAGCGCTGGAGTCCCAGGTGCATGCGCTACAAGCGTGGATCGGCGCCCCCGCGGAGGAGGGCGCCGGCGCCGGGCTTGCCCGCGTACGATACCGAGTCTGCGATATCACCGATCCCGAGGCGGTGGAAGCCGCCCTCGGCGAGCTGCGTGGCGAGGCGGGTCCCGTGGACATCGTCGTGAATAATGCCGGCATACTGGTGCCCGGCGACTTCCTCGAGCAGCCCATGGCGGCGTGGGAGCGGATGCTTGATGTTAACCTCGCAGCGGTGATGCGAGTCACCCATCTCACCCTCGCGGACATGTACGAGCGTAACCATGGCACCGTGGTCAACATCTCATCAGCCGCCGGTACGCTCGGGGTGGCGGGCTTGAGCGTGTACGCCGCATCCAAGTGGGCGGTCTGGGGCTTCACCGAATCGATCCGCCACGAGGTATGGAACGCCGGCAAGACCGGGGTTCATGTCGCATCGGTACATCCGAGCTTTGTGCGGACCGGCCTCTTCGAAGGAGCTCGGCTTCCCGGCCTCGGCGGTATGCTCGTGCCGCTCATTGAGGATCACGATGTCGTAGCGAAGGCGGTGGTCGAAGGTGCCGTTCGCCGCGCTAAGACGGTGGTCATGCGGCCGTGGAGCGTTCGCCTGACGGTAATTCTGCGTGGCGTGTTCTCGGACCGAAGTTTCAACCGGCTGACGCGCGGGCTCGGGGCGAACAAGGCCATGCGGAACCTGCGGCCCGGCTGAGGGTAACTACACAGAGGCGCGGTTGGCAGCGTATATTCTGCGGCAATGCATCATGCCGACATTGAGGCACATATCTCAGCGGGCGAGCCGGGGAAAGCCCTGGCCGCCATTGATCGTATTCTCGGTGATGAGTCGCGCCTAAATGACCCGGTTACTCATGCCTGGCTCTACCGAAAGAAGGCGCAGTGTCACTTCATGCGGAGTGAGACGGCAGCCGCGCATTCGAGTGCCGAAGCGTCGCTGGCGGCGGCTCGCCGTGCCGGAGACAGGCTGGAAGAGGCCGAAGCCGAGAACGTTCTGGGCGTTGTCTACGGAGAGACCGGGGAGCTCGAACAGTCCGTACGACATCTGGAGAGCAGCTATCAGCTGCATAGAGAGCTGAATAGCTCGCGGATTTCCTCTGTGCTCAACAATATCGGCAACACCTGTCTGATCATGGATCTTGCCGAGCGGGCTCTGCACTACTTCGAGCAAGCCGTCGATGCTGCCGACGCAATCGGCGGCCAAGAGAGCATTGCGGCGACCGCCATGGGCAACATTGGCCGTGCGCTCCGCGCCCTCGGCAGGGTCACCGAAGCGCTCGATCCGTTGCGGAAGAGCATTGCCCGTTTCGAGAAGCAGGGAATGGAGTCGCTCCGGGTGCACGGTCTCGTGAAGCTGGCGGGCGCCCTCGAAGATGCCGGCGAGCTCGTGGAAGCCGAGGCGATCTATCGGGGTGCGCTTGCGGAGTCAACAGACCTCAAGGACGCCGGCTGGCTGTTCGAGGTGCAGGGGACGCTCGCCAACTTGATGTACGGACAGGGGCGCCATGGGGAAGCGCGGGGCTTCTTTGAAGCGGCCATAGCCGGTACAACCGACGTGGAGCGAATTCTTGACCGTCCCTTCTGGCGCCGACGTCTTGCCGAGATCCGTGCCGCCGACGGGGATGCTCAGGGGGCGGTGGAGGAGCTTCGGCTCGCCTTCGACGAGTTGCACAGTGTGTCCGAGAAGCGGACCGAGAAACAGGTCCACCAAGTCATGGGCCGCCTGGAGTTGCAGCGCATTGAGCACGAGAAGGAGGTCTATCGCCTCAAGAACGAAGAGCTCGGCAACGCTTTGGCGGAGGTCGACGCCCTCCGGGATGAATTGGAGACGCGGAACGCCGAGCTCTCGGAACTGGTGCTCCGAGACGCGTTGACCGGCGCGTTCAATCGGCGCTGGTTCATGTCCGGTATTGTCACGGAGATGGACCGCGCCGCTCGATACGGGCGACCGCTGACGCTTGCGCTCATCGACATTGATCATTTCAAGAGTGTCAACGACGAGTTCGGCCACTCCGTGGGAGACGCGGTGCTCATTGCGATATCGGATCTTCTCGGCCGGCATACGCGGGCCAGTGATGAGATTGCTCGTTACGGCGGAGAGGAGTTTGCCGTAATCATGCCGGAAACGGACGTCGCACAGGGTCGGGTCGTGTGTGACAAGCTGCGCAGTCGTGTAGAGGCTATCGACTGGAGCGGTCAGGGGCTCGACCGCCGGGTGACCCTGAGCTTCGGCGTGGCGGAGCTCCGGTCGGGGGATGACGCTTCCAGTTTTGTGGATCGGGCTGACCGCGCGCTCTACCGCGCCAAGGAAGCGGGTCGAAACCGGGTCATTGCAGAATCTTAAATCATACGCAATGCTACCCGCTGTGAAGGAAACACTATGGCTCGGCGGTACCATTCTTCCCGTTGATCCACGGGCACCACGGGCGGACGCCATGCTCACCCGGGACAATCGAATTGTCGCAGTTGGAAGCACCCGCGACGTTCGCCGGGCCGCCGGGTCGGACCACGTATGGATCGATTTGGAAGGCCGTACGGTCGTTCCGGGTTTTAACGACGCGCACATTCACCTATTCATTATGGGCGACCACGCGCTGTCCATTACCTTGCACGGCCTGTCGAAGAAGCAGATCATCGACCGGCTCAGGCACGGGGCGCCGTTGAATGCGGGGACTGAGTCGGCCGCGGAAGAGCCTCTGGTCGCCTATGGATGGGATTTCGAGTACTGCCCGGATCCACACTGCCGTGATCTCGATGAAGCCTTCCCCGAGCGCCCGGTTATTCTGTTTCAGTTCTCCGGGCACGGCGCCTGGTTGAACACGGCGGGGCTTCGGTACTTCGGCATTGGCGAAGAGACTGAGGACTGGTCGATGGGAGGCCCCGACCGGGATGAAGGCGGTGCGCTCACCGGCGTTTTGCGGGAGCCCCAGAACTACGCGCCTATCCAGCGCTTTCGTTCTCGGCGGATGCAAGACGCCGAGCATATCCGCCTGGCCTTGCGTACCGCTTTGCGCCGGCTTGCCAAGCACGGCATTACCAGCATCCAGGACAACACATGGTGGCCCTGGCTTGTGCCGCAGATCGCGCGCCTTCACCGCAATGGTGAGCTGAGTTGCCGGCTCTCCTGTTGGTCCTACGGGAAGGACCCGTCGCTCGATCGGAGCTTCCGCTTCAAGCGCTTCAACAAGGACTGGTATCACCGGGGCCCGGTGAAGCACTTCTGGGACGGCGCTTTCTCTTCGTACACGGCGTGGCTCGCCGAGCCCTACAGTGACCGGCCGGATACGCGGGGTCAGGGAACGTCGGCTGAAGAGATCGCCGGAATCCTGCGCCGTGAAACCCGCCGTGGGCGTCAGGTAGCGGCGCACTCCATTGGAGACGCTGCCACCGCCGCGTATGTGGAGGCCGTGAATGCCCTGCCGAATCGGTCGAAGGCAGGGCGGCTTCGGCATCGTATTGAGCATGGGCAGCTTATCCGGCGGGAGGACATCCCCCGCATTCGGGAGCTCGGCATGATCGTGAGCGCCCAGCCTCACGCCGCCGGCGATCCCGTGAAGGACACGCGCCTGATCGGCCCGGAGCGCCTAGCAGGGGCGTATCCCTACCGCAGCCTGCTGGACGCGGGCGTCCCCTTGGCATTCGGCTCCGACTTTCCCGGTGAGAACAGCTTTGATCCGCTCTTCGGTATGCATTTGGCGGTCAACCGCTCCGGGGGCGAGGCAATAACGCCGCAAGAGGCGCTGGCCTGCTATACCGCCGGGGGCGCCTACGCCGAATGGCGGGAGGATTGCAAGGGACGACTGCGGCCCGGCTACTTGGCGGACTTGGCCGTGCTGTCCGCCGATCCGACCCGCGTGAATGCGGCGGATATACGGCGCATTGAGGTGGACGCCACGGTCGTTGACGGCCGTATTGTCTTCGAGCGCGAGGGGCGTGAGCTTCGCCGAAGCGCGCCCGAGGAAACGGACGCGTGAGCGTCCCGC
>CAYFQV010000060.1:0-3680 GCA_964345195.1 uncultured Spirochaetaceae bacterium | reverse complement strand
GGGGCGTGAGCTTCGCCGAAGCGCGCCCGAGGAAACGGACGCGTGAGCGTCCCGCAACGGCGGAGCAGCGGGCTGCTTCTCAGTCTGCCGGTGCTACTGTTGCTGCTGCTAGTGCCGGCGACCGCGGCGGCGCAGCTCTCGGCCGACACGGACGAGCATACGCACGTTGCTGAAGAGGAGGACCCCGCGTCCATCCTCCCGGAGGAGCTTTCGCAGCTTGATCCGGACGAGCTGCCGCCTGAGCTTACGGAGCGTATCGGGCGCCGCGTCATGGGACGTCTTGTCGGCGATGAGCGCTGGCATGACTGGCTCAACCGCCTCATGGGTGGTGAGGACTCGGAGCGTCTTGCCGAGCTGCACCGGGAGTTGGGCCGTGCCTACCTGAACCGCGAGGACGACCGTGCACACATGCAGGAGGAGTTCGGGCACGGAATGCGCTCGCCCGGCCTCCTTGGGGGAAGTGACCGGGACTGGTTCATGCCTCGCATAATGTTGCAGCGCGCGGTGGTGCTTCGGCTTGTACTTGGTCTCGCCGCGGTCGGCTTGGTAGTGGGCGCGGTTGCCGCGGCGCTTCGCTACCGGTATAGGCGCCGAAGATGATCGATCATGGTCAAATCTTGGCGAGGGCGCTTCGTATTGCGTTGATTGTGATCGCCGCCGGTGTCGTGATCGTTCTGTCCGTCTTGTATCTACCGACCTTGATTGCGGTGACCGGCAGCCTGCTCGCCGAGCGGGGCCTTGTCGCCGCCGCCCTCTACGTTTTGGTTATGATCCTCAGTATCGTCCTGCTGCCCTTCTCATCTCTTCCGTTGCTGCCGGTGGCGGCTGCTGCGTGGGGGGTGCCCATTGCCGGCAGCTTGAGCGTGCTGGGCTGGTGGATCGGCGCGCTCGTCGCATTCGTGATTTCCAGACGTTTCGGGCGGCCTGTGTTGCGGCGGCTCTTCGGCGACAAGCGCTTGCAGAACTGGGAGAGCCGCGTCCCCGAACATGCAAGCTTCGTGAGCATTATCCTTATGCGCATGGTCCTACCGGTGGAGATACCCAGCTACATCCTCGGACTCACGGAGGCGGTGCGGTTTCGTCCCTATGCGCTTGCGAGCCTTATCGGCATGGCTCCCTTTGCCTACGTTCTGCTTGCCATGGGCGGTGCACTCGCAGATGAAGAGTGGCTGCGCTTGAGTCTGGTCGGGGTCGCCGGCACTATAGCGGCCTACGGTACGTATCTTCTCTTCCGGCGCTACCGTCGGTCGCAGGAGGAGTGACGAGACCGACGACGCTTCCCGCCGCCGGCCTTGTAGGTTTCCTTTCACGCACCTGTGCTGATATCCGCTTTCTGAAGTCGGCGAGAGTTCGTTACCACGTTGATTGAGCTGAAGGCCATGGCGATCTCGGCGAGTACCGGATGCATGACGCCGATGATCGCCAAGGGAATCATGACCACGTTGTAGAAGAACGCCCAGAAGAGGTTTTGCCGGATCTTGGCGAAGGTCGCCCGGGAGAGCTTGGCGGCTTGGACCACGGCCGAAAGCTCACCCTTCACCAGCACAATGTCTCCGGCCTCAATTGCAACGTCGGTGCCGGTGCCGATCGCGATCCCCACATCCGCCTGGGTGAGGGCCGGAGCGTCGTTGATACCGTCACCCACCATGGCGACACCTTGTCGCTCATGGCCGTTGCCGCTCTGCAGGCGCTCCACTTCGGCGGCCTTCTGGTCCGGCAGAACATTCGCCAGCACCCGGTCTATACCCACCTGCTCGGCGATCGCCCGGGCGGTGCGCTCGTTGTCACCGGTGATCATGGCGGTCTCGAAGCCCAAGCGCCGGAGTGCGGCAACCGCCGCCGTGCTGTCCGGCTTCACGGTGTCGGCGACCGCAACCATGCCGAGCACGGCGCCGTCGGAAACGACGAGCATGACCGTCTTTGCCTCCTCCTCGAGGCGGCTCTTACGCTCGGCCAAGTCCGCCGGCAGCTCCACGCCGTGCCGGGTAAGCAACTCACTGCTGCCGACAAGGACTTCGCTTCCGTCAATGCGTGCATACACGCCGTGTCCGGCGACCGCCTCGAAGCCCTCGGCGTGGGAGAGCTCCATCCCGTCCTCTCGGGCACGGGCTACGACGGCACGTCCCAGGGGATGCTCGGAGCCGAGCTCCGCGGAGGCGGCAAGCGTAAGGACACGGCTCTCCGCGGAGTTTACACGTTCGGCGTCGCTGTCGGGGCGAGCGGCTATCAGCTCAGTCACCCGGGGTTTGCCCTCGGTGATCGTGCCGGTCTTGTCCAGGACAATCGTCTGTACGTCCTTCAAGCTCTGGATGGCGGCTCCCTTGCGGATGAGAATTCCGTTCTGGGCGCCCATGCCCGAGCCCACCATGAGAGCCGTCGGCGTGGCCAAACCGAGAGCGCAGGGACATGCGATCACCAGAACCGCAATTGTTGCGAAGAGCCCCAAGGCGCCGGCTCCCATGCCGGGCGTGACCCAGGGCAGGAACTGAGCGGCCCAGGCCGCAATGCCGCCGAAGAAGGCGGGAAAGATGAGCCAGGCCGCGAGTGTAAGCACGGCGAGACCAAGTATCACCGGCACGAACGCCGCGGTGATCCGGTCGGCAAGGGCTTGGATCGGGATCTTCGAGCCTTGGGCCTCCTCGACCATGCGGATCACCTGGTTGAGGAAGGTATCTCGACCCACGCGGGTTGCACGAACTTGCATGACGCCCTGGCCGTTGATGGTGGCGCCGATTACTTCACTGCCCTCCTGCTTGTCGACGGGCATCGACTCGCCGGTGGCAATGGACTCGTCCACGCTGCTCTCGCCGCTAATCACAACGCCGTCGGTCGGTACCTTCTCACCCGGGCGGACCAGCATGACATCGTCCAATTGCAGGTCCGACACCGGGACGCTTGTTTCCGCTCCGTTGCGTAGAACCGTCGCCTCCTTCGCCTCGAGGGTCAGCAAGCGCTTGATGGCTTGGGAGGCCCGGCCCTTGGCTTTGGTCTCAATGTAGCGGCCGGTCAAGTGGAAGGCCATGATCATGCCGGCAACCCCGGCGAAACCGGCGAAGGCAGGCGCCAGACCGAAGGTATGCAGCACCGCGACAACGCCGGAGGCCAGCGAGGCCAGCGTGCCCATGGCAATGAGCACATCCATGTTCGGCGCAAGGTGCGAGCCGCTCTTCCAGGCACTGCGTAGCGTGGGGAGACCGGGAATGAAGACCACCGCCGCCCCGAGCAGCAGCATGCCGAGGCTGTAGCCGATCTCGCCGAGGAAACGGAAGCCGAAGAGCATTTCCGGCAGCATCCAGAGTATGATCGGAATCGTGATCCCCCAGGCGGCCCACATGCGGCGCCACGCGGTGGTGACGGTGTGCTCGTCCTTCTCCAGCTCAGCTTCGACGTCACGCTCGGTGTTGCTACTCTCGGAGACAAGCTGGTATCCCGCCCGGTCCACCGCGGCGCTCAGGTCCTCTATGCCGACTGTGTCGGCGTTGTAGCTTACCGATGCGCTTTCGGTCGCCAGGTTCACCGAAGCGCTTCCAACTCCCGGTAGTTGCCGAAGAGACTTCTCGACGGCCTGCACGCAGCTCGCGCAGTGCATGCCTTCGACGCGGAGCTGGGTGAACTCGAGTTGCGTCGGGCTGAACGGGGTTTCGTCGCCGCCGCGGCCGTCGCTCGTGGCCGTGGCGCCG
>CAYFQV010000059.1:15993-17657 GCA_964345195.1 uncultured Spirochaetaceae bacterium | reverse complement strand
AAGTATATCTCGAACAGCTCTTGAGGTCACCTCCGCTACGTCTTGTCGAACCGAGGCAGTTCGGGTACGTTCAGTCCTCAATATGATCACCGTCCTTTGGTATATCGTCTTTCTCGTTACACCGGCTGTCATCGTCTACGTGGCCAAACGTATTGACTCGGTAAGCAAGCTCGGTACTATTGTGGTGGCCTACGCCCTCGGACTGCTGTTGGGAAATACCGGCGTGTTGCCGGAGGACGCCGGTGAAATACAGAATGTGCTCACACAGGCAACGGTGCCGATTGCACTGCCGCTTCTGTTTTTCTCCCTCGACCTGAGCCGGTGGCGCGGTATGGCCCGTAGCGCCGCGGTGAGTATGGCGGTGGCATTCATCTCCGTTACCATCACCTCTCTCGTGCTTTTTCTGTTGTTTTCGGACATGTTGGGCGCTGAAGCGTGGAAGGCCGGCGGTATGCTCGTGGGTGTGTACACCGGGGGAACTCCCAACCTCGCTGCGGTGGGTCGAGCACTGGATGTCGACGCGGTTACCTTGGTTTCGGTCCAAGGCGCGGATGTCATGGTGGGGGCGGTGCTGCTTTTGTTCTTCGTGTCTCTGGCGCCTCGACTCTACGGCAAGCTGCTTCCGCGCTTCCCCGAGCTGAGCGAGGAAGCGGAGGACGCGCAAGGCTTCTCCCCGTATTTTACCGGCTGGAGCAGGAGAGAAGTCCGGGAAATGGCGGCGGCCCTCGGCCTTGCCACCGTTATTGTGGGTATCGGCGCGGTCTTCTTGCTGGTTTTGCCCGAGACCGCCGGACTGCCGGCGACCATGATGACGATCACTACCCTCGGCGTTGGAGCCTCCTTCATACCCCGGATCCGACGCCTGCGGAACAGCTTCCAGCTGGGCTACTATTTGATTCTGGTTTTCTCCATGACCGTGAGCTCCATGGCCAATGCTCGGGAACTGAGTGCCGCCGCGCCCGGGGTTGTACTGTACGTTGCTCTGCTTCTAGTCGTGGTGTCCATAGTTCACCTGATCCTTTCGGCGGTCTTCCGGGTTGATGTGGACACTCACATCATCACGGCGACAAGCTTCATCTATTCACCCCCCTTCGTGCCGGTGGTCGCCGCCGCTCTGGGCAACCGAAAGGTGGTCGTTCCCGGAATCGTGATCGGTGTCACGGGATGGATTGCCGGAAACTACTTGGGGCTTTTTATTGCGTATCTGCTGAGGGCTATCGGCTAATGAGCACACAAGACACGAAGGCATCCGCGGGCGTGGAGATCGTGTCCGTCACACCGCGCTCCCGAGAGGAGAAACAGTTCATTGATCTGCCGTTTCGCCTGTATGAAGGAGTGGAGCAGTACGTGCCCTGGTTTACACGCTCCATGCGGCGGCTCGTTGCGCTGAAACACCCCTTCTTTGAGCACTCAGATGGAGAGTTCTTCATTGCCCGCCGAAACGGAGAGGTTGTGGGCCGCATTGCCATGCTCGAGCCGCGGCGCTTCAACGA
Source organism: uncultured Spirochaetaceae bacterium (assembly GCA_964345195.1). Lineage (GTDB taxonomy): Bacteria > Spirochaetota > Spirochaetia > DSM-27196 > PWMO01 > CAYFQV01. The sequence goes on along the minus strand of CAYFQV010000059.1, from coordinate 16,164 downwards.
GTACAAGGATCGCCGAGACGCGCGCTTCTATTTCCTCGAGTTTCAGGACGATGTTCAGGTGAGCCGCGCTCTCTTTGAGCGAGCGGCTACGTGGGCGCGCGAGCGGGGGCTGCGGCGGCTTATCGGTCCGCAGGGCTTTTCGAGCTTCGCCGGAAGCGGCGTACTCATTGA
>CAYFQV010000059.1:0-15893 GCA_964345195.1 uncultured Spirochaetaceae bacterium | reverse complement strand
ATTTACAACGACTCCTGGGCCGATCACGAAGAGTTCGTTCCCATGACCGAGGCGGAGTTGCAGGAGATTATCGACGACCTGTTGATGGTTTCACTGCCGTCGCTCATTCGCGTGTTTCGTGCCGAGGGGAGAATCGCCGGGTTCGTCCTGGCGTTTCCGGATTTGAGCCGGGCTCTGATTCGCGCGCGCGGCCGCTTGACCCCCTTCACACTCCTCTCGATTCTTCGAGAGAAGCGGAAGGCCCGAGACTTCATTATCAACGGGCTCGGTATTCTGCCGGAATATCGCAACTCGGGAGGGCTGCCTCTGTTGTTTAGCGTGATAACCGACGCCCTTCACGCTCACGGTACGAGAACCGCCGAGATGACACAGATAGCTGAAACAACGGACCTCATGCTGAGTAACATTGACAAGCTCGGCGCCGAGATCTACAAAACGCATCGGGTGTATCAACGCCGCCTCGATTGAAGCGGCGGGGCAGTGAGGCGCCTTGACCTAGACTGCGAGGACAGCGGCCGAGGCGACGGACACCGGGACGTAAAAACGGCCCCGTCGAATGACGGGGCCGTGCGTCGGAGCCCGTTCGGGCCTCAAGGCTCCCGCGGTTGGATTCGAACCAACGACCCAGTGGTTAACAGCCACTTGCTCTACCAACTGAGCTACACGGGAACGTCTCTAATGGGAGTGGAGGCTACCCAATCTCCGGAAAACTGTCAAGACGATTGCAGCGGCCTTAGCGGAACCTACTGGACGAACGGTGCCCGCTTGCCGCAAGCGGCGCAGCGATTATCCGTTGTGAGACCGACCTGCCGAACGCGGTAGCGATTTCGCTCGACCAGGGTCGCGCCGCAGGACGGACAGGAGGTGTTCGCGGCCCCCGGTACATTGCCCGGATAGACGTGGTGCAGGTACTGCTTCGCGATCTTCATACGGGAATAGAGATGCTCGGGTGTCGTCCCCTCCTGCACGTACTGATAGCTCGGATAGTATGCGCTGAGGTGTAAGGGGATGCCCGGGTCAATCGAGGCGATGTGCGCGGCAATTCGTGAGATTTCCTCGTCGCTGTCGTTCTTGCCGGGGATTATCAGCGTCGTGAGCTCCAGATGACAGCGCTCATAGGCGATCTCAATCGCACGGAGCACCTCTTTGAGTCCCGCTTTCAGCTCCTTGCGATAGAACTCCTCTTGGAAGCCCTTGAGGTCGATGTTTACGGCATCCATCGCCGTGAAGATGTCCCGGGCCGACTGCTCATTGAGATATCCCGCGGTGACCATGACGTTGCGCAGTCCCGCAGACTTTGCGCGCTCCGCGCTGTCCAGGACGTACTCCGCGTAGACCGAGGGCTCGTTGTAGGTGTATGCCACCCCAATGGACTCTTTCTTTAAAGCAGTTGCGACAAGCTCGTCCGGCGCAAGGTATTCGGTGTACGCCGTAGTCGATTGCGATATACGCCAGTTTTGACAGAAGGGACAGCGCAGACTGCAGCCGAGGAACCCGATGGAAAGGATGTTGCGTCCCGGGTAAAAGTGATAGAGGGGTTTCTTCTCAATCGGATCCATGGCCAAAGCGGAGGCCCGACCGTAGAACGGAAGGGTCAAAGTCCCGCCGTCATTTCGGCGTACGCCGCAGATTCCGCTCTGATCGGGCCGGATTACACAGTTATGCGGACACAGCTCGCAGCGCACAACACCGTCTCGGTGCGTGTGCCAGTAGTCCGCCAACGGCAGCCCGGCTTCCGTGCTTCGCCGCGCGGAGCCGGGATCGTGTTGAGATTTCCGGGAGCTGTTGGAGCTTGGGTCTGACATCACCTTAAATTTGGGGTCGACGGCGCCCAATCGTCCATGCCTATGCGTGTTGGTGCATCATGCGTTCGGAAGAGCCCGCAATGTAGCTGCGAATGTGCAACGTTTTCTCGCCGGAGGGTGCCTCGAATCGAATCGCCCATTCGTCGCCTGCACGCACTACCGTGCAGTCCATGCTCAGAATGTCGTCACCGAGTTGTAGGGAGCAGTGGCCAAGGCGCCTGCCGGACTGGATGTCCCCGGTCCTGCTGCGTCGGTTCGGGGTAAAGCGCAAGCCGCTGCTGGAGATATCGAGCACCGTGCCGGTGATTACCTGAAAACTTCGGGGATGGGTAAAGGCGAACTGAATATCGTCGGGGCCGTGCGGCACGTAGCGCTCTTCCGTGCGGCCTTCGTCAAGCTTTTTGTAGCGACCGACGATCGACTTCAGGCGTGCAAGCTCGGCGCTGTTTTCCAAGTCTTCGGAGACAAGGGCGTTTACCGACAAGTGTTGCGCCTTCTCCGCTTCTTCCTCGGAGAGCTCTTCCCCCTTCAGCAGGATGAACACGGACTCATCCCGTGAGCGCTGTTCCCGCAGGAACGCTACGAAGGGCTTCCAATGACGGGGAAAGTCTTGTGCGCTGAAGAGGATAACGTCCGGAGCGATTTCATCCAGATTATCCATGGCCTTGATCGGATTCCAATACTGAATGAGCTCACTACCATGCGGACGGAAATGTGTGTGGACAAGTTCACCGATCTCTTGTCGATTGGACACGAGGAGTATCTTCATGGTGTGGTCCCGAGGTTCGTGACGGTGTAGTCGTAGATCTCCCAGGCTCGATCGTCTCGCCGAAGAAAGTATGTGTACTGTCTGACGGCGGTAAATCCCTCTTCCTGGAAGCGAAGATTCGCGATTACCTGTCCCTCCCGCGGGGTGTAACTGGTCTGGAGAATCTCGAAGCCGTTCGGAATGGCGTTGATGGCTGCATCTATGGTTTGGGCGCGTAGTTGCTCCCGGAACTGCGCAAGCTCCTCTCGGCGCTCGCCTTCGGAGAGGCGCAGGTACTCGCGATCCCGTTCGGGATTGGCGCGGAGGATACTCTCTACATCGAGGTAGAGGAAAAAGCGGTTCCACTGTTCTTGCTGCCGGGCCCGAATGGTACGACGAACCACTTCGTCCGGTGGAATATCCTGTCGCTCGAGGATTTGGGCGGTCTGCGCGTCGACCTCGGCCTGCGCGCGTTCTTGCACCGTCGCCGGTTGAGGTCGAACGGAAAGCATGAGGCGTTCCGAGCTCAGCTCAGGACCGTTGCCGTCTACAAGCTCCGGATGGAAGGTGGCGGTTAGGACGTACACCCCCGGTTCCGTTATACTGACGTAATTGGAGAGGGGCTCGATGAAGCCGTATTCCGACCCGGGCTGTAAGGTGACCTCGCGATAGAAGACCCGTTGATTCGAAGTGCGGGCGTTGATAAATTCCGAGGACGACTCGAGCCGACGGTTCGAAAGTGTTCTCACATCGAAATCGATGTTGAATACCCTGTCCTCCGCGAGGCGAAATCGGAACGGATCCGGTGTGTCGTTCCGGATCGTGAGTTGTACCTGGATCTCGCTGTCCGGGAAATAGACCTGGGTGTCGAAAAAGCGAATCGAAAGATCTACGCTCTGGGCACTTGCAAACGGCCCAATGAATGCAAACGCCACGAGAGCGCAGAGGAGAACACGCTTTTTCAGGGAACGTTTCGTTCTCACGTATCCTAATTTTCGGAACAAAACATGGTTTCCTTATTCCAAGAAGTACTATCGAAAAAGATTCGCTCATACAAGCCGTATCAACAGGTCCGGCGAGACCTTGTCGGGGGGCAGTTCCCGATAGAGATATACGGCCCGAAGGGCGCCTTTCTTACTCTACTTATCGGAGAGATGTTCCGCGACCTTCGAGATCAAATGCTACTCGTGCTCCCTACCGAGCGAGAAGCCGAGGATTTGATAGGCGATCTGGAGCTCTTCGGCATTGAGGCACATCTCTTGCCCTGGTGGCAAACCGTACCCTATCGGGAAACACCGAGCAACTCCGCGGTGTTCGGGTCCCGTGCCCGGGTATTGTCCGAGATGCTGGAGGGGGAGCGGCAGGTCTTCGTGACCTCCCTGCGTGCGCTGCTCACGCCGGTTCCGCCGACCTCCTACCTCCGGGAGCGCCGACTCCAGCTGCGTCCCGGTCAGGAGATCGATCCGATCACCTTCGGCGCTCGACTTGCCGAGTTCGGCTACAACCGCGTACCGCGCGTCACGGTTCACGGAGAGTATGCCGCGCGCGGAGAGGTTGTAGACGTGTTTCCAGCAGGGGCCGAAGAGCCGGTTCGGATCGGCGTCGACTTCGACGAGGTTTCGGAGCTCAAGACCTTCCACGTCGGAAGTCAAGCCTCATCCGGTGCTCTCGATCACACCATCATTACGCCGATGCGCGAGTTGAGCTGGGATGAGGAGCGTCTTTCGGTTCTCGAGCGCCGCATGCGGGCTCTGCCCGAGATGTCCCACATCACGGACAACACCATCCTCGAGCTCTCCGAACGAGGCAGGATGCCCGGTGAGGAGTTGCTGTTTCCCTTGAGCTTCGACGAGCCCGCAAGTGTGCCGGACTACCTGTCTCAGTTCGCGGTTGTCCTCCTGGCAGATCACGAGCGTCTCATGTCGGCGGCGGAAGCGCTTCAGAAAGAGTACGACGGCATGTACAGGCGCAGCAAGAAGGACCGCCCGGTGCCGCGGCCGCAGCGGATCTTGCTCGAATACGAGGCGACACTCAGTACTCGGAGTCGTCAGGTTCGCGTGCGCTCCCTGAAGCCGAGTAATGGAAACAGTGTCGTCGCCTTCCCGGTGGATCCGGCCCGAAGCTTCTTTGGTAACGTTGACTTCCTCAAGGAGGAACTCGGCGGCCTCGAGGAGGCGGGGTACGACCTATACATATTCGCGGATTCGGATGCCCAGACGCAGCGGGTGTCCAACTTGCTGGCGGATTTCAAAGTCACGGTGCTGCCCGCGTCTATCTCAGCCGGATTCACGGTTCCCGATCTCAAAGTCGCGGCCATCCAGGAAAACGAGATCTTCGGGCGACGCCGGCGCATTCCACGATCGGTGAAGACCGCTCAGAGTGCGGAGATCGATACCTTCGTTGAGCTCTCACCCGGTGACTACGTGGTACACGTCAACCACGGTATTGGAAAATTTCACGGTATTGAGCGCCTGAGCACCGGGGGCAATGAGCGCGACTATATCTCTCTCGAGTACGCCGGAGAAGAATACATATACGTGCCGATCGAGCAGGTGAACATGGTTCAACGCTATATCGGTACGGGCGGAGGCGAGCCGCGGCTGGACCGGATCGGCGGGAAATCCTGGCAGAACCGAAAGAGCAAGGTGCGCAGCTCCGTCGAAGACCTTGCCGAGCGCCTCGTGAAGCTCTACTCACGCCGCAAGAAGGCGCGAGGTCACGCCTTTCCGGGGGATACGGAGTGGCAGTTGGACTTCGAAGCGGCGTTCCCCTATGAAGAGACCGAGGATCAGCTGAAGTGCATCGACGATGTGAAGCAGGATATGGAGAGTCCTCAACCAATGGACCGCATGATCTGCGGTGACGTCGGCTACGGGAAGACCGAGGTTGCCATGCGCGCCGCCTTCAAAGCGGTTGCCGCGGGGAAGCAGGTCGCCTTCCTCGCGCCGACAACCATTCTCGTTGAACAACACTTCGAGACCTTCCAGGAGCGCTTTGAGAAGTTCGCCGTGAAGACCTCCATGCTGTCTCGTTTCGTGACTAAGAAGGATCAGCGGGAGGTGCTGTCGGGACTCGAGAACGGCGACATCGATCTTGTCGTGGGGACGCACCGACTTCTTCAGAAGGATGTGAAGTTCAAGAACATTGGACTCCTCGTGGTCGATGAAGAGCAGCGCTTCGGGGTGAAGGACAAGGAGCGTATCAAGGAGCTCAAAGCCTCGGTTGATGCCTTGACGCTGACGGCCACGCCGATTCCGCGCACCTTGCACATGTCGCTCCTCAAGATACGTGACATGTCGGTCCTGAACACACCGCCCCATAACCGGCGACCGATCGAAACCTTCATTGAGGAGTTCACCGAAGAGCGGGCGGCCGAGGCGATCCGACGTGAGATCGCGCGAGGCGGCCAGGTGTTCTACCTGCACAACCGTGTCGGAACGCTGGAGAATGTGCAGCGCTTTCTCCAGAACCTGCTGCCCGAGTTTCTGATCGAGACGGCCCACGGTAAAATGAGTTCGACCGAGCTCGAGGATATCATGCACCGCTTCGTTCACGGCGGATTCCAGGTTCTCGTGTCCACTACGATCATTGAAAACGGTATCGATATCCCGAACGTGAACACGATCATCATTGACCGGGCGGATATGTACGGAATCTCTCAGTTATACCAGTTGCGCGGGCGAGTGGGCCGCTCCGAGCGTGTCGCATACGCATACCTCTTTTACCCGGAGGGCCGCGCGCTGTCCGAGCTTGCCATGAAGCGTCTCCAGGTGATCTCGGACTTCACCGAGCTCGGCTCCGGCTTCAAGATCGCGCTGAAGGACTTGGAAGTCCGCGGGGCGGGGAACTTGCTCGGGCGACAACAGAGCGGCGATATTCTGTCAGTGGGCTTCGACATGTACGTGAAGCTCTTGGACCAAGCCATCAGGGAGCTCGAGGATGAGGGGGATGAGGAACCCCCGGAGGTCTATCTCGAGCTCGATTACAGCGGCTACATTCCGGAAAGCTACATCTCCGAGCCCGTCGAGAAGATGGAAGTGTACAAGAAGATCGCAGCGGTCAATACGGAAGCGGAGCTCGAAACAGTGTACGGAGAGCTGCAGGACCGCTTTGGGCCGCTTCCGGAAGAAGTACAGAGCCTGCTTTCACTGGCGGAAATCAAGATCATCTGCCGGCGCCTGTTCATCTCGAGCTTGCGCGAGAGGCGCGGGAGCGTCGAGATCGAGTTTTCCAAGGTGGCAAAGGTGTCCCCGGAGCGCGTGTTGCAGTTGATCGAGCAGAGTGGGGGAAAGGTTCGGCTCGATCCGAAACGTCCTCACGGTCTCGTTCTGGATACCGGTTCCGTCGGTTTGAAGGAGAAATCGGAGTTCATCCGCAACCGGCTGTCGACATTGTTGTGAGTCTTGTTACAATACGGGTGCGGTAGAGTGTTATGGGAAAAACAAACGTTGACTTAATATGGAGTATTGCCGAGCTTTCGGCGCTCTTCGAGAAAAGCTCGAATATGGAGGGATTCCTCCAGAACGTGGTTGAGCTCATCGCTTCGCACATGAGTGCGGATGTGTGCTCGATCTATCTCTACGAGTCGGAGTCCGATTCACTGGTGCTTCGGGCGACGCGTGGGCTCAGCGAAGAGTCGGTGGGAACGGTGCGCCTCGCCATAGGCGAAGGGATCACCGGGCAAGCGCTCAAGGAACTGCGGCCGGTCCGGGAACCGCGGGCGAGCCGCAGCGCCTTCTTCAAGGCGGTGCCGAACATCGACGAGGAGCAGTATGAGTCGTTCCTCGCCGTGCCCATCAAGCGGGGTCTAAACCGCATCGGCGTCATGACCCTACAGCACCGCAGCTCTGATTACTTCACCGAGCAGGACGCCAAGGCCATGCAGGCGATCGCCTCTCAGCTCGGGGCCACGCTCGAAAACGTGGAGATCCTCATCAACATACACGGAGAGCTCGGCCGTAAACCTGAGACGCCGGCTCTCGGTGATAACGTTGTTATCCGCTGTCGGGCGGCGTCACGTGGGCTTGCCATGGGCACTTCCGTCATTTTCGGCACACGCCGCACATTGATCCACGACTATCAAGGACGCTCCGAAAACGTGGAGGATGCGCTGCTCCGTTTCGATACCGCATTGGGGCATACACACCGGCAGCTGGAGCATCTGCAACGAGAGGTTGAGGAGTTCTTAGCGGATGTTGCCTCCCTTATTTTCAGTGCCCATCTGCTTATGCTCAAGGACGAGGAGTTCCTCCGGCAGATCCGCAGTGGAATCCAGGACGGTATGACCCCGGAGAACGCCGTCATCCGCGTGGTGAACTCCTACGTAGAGCTTTTCGCCAAGACGGACTCCACGGCTACACAGGAGAAGAGCCTGGATGTCAAAGACCTCGGGCACCGCTTGGTCCGCAATCTCAGGGCTCACGCCGGCGGAGGCGGCAAGCCGAGCGAGGATTCCAATGCCGCCGCGGATGTGGATGAAGGGGATTATCGAAACCAGATCGTGGTTGCCGGTGAGCTCTTTCCTTCCGAGCTTGTGCGGATATCGGCTCAGCACGCTGAAGGGCTTGTCCTCGAGGACGGCGGCGTAACCTCACACATCTCAATCTTGGCGCGCTCGCTCGGTCTTCCGGTGGTGGTCACGAAGGACAGTCGCGTCTTCGCCATGCCCGACGAAACGCGTTTGATTGTTGATGGAGATACCGGATGGATCTACGTCGACCCCGAAGAGGGGGTCTGGACTCGCTATCGAGCGAGTCTGGAAGCAATGGAACACGACCAAGAGGGCGAGGCCCCGGCTAACGAGCCGCCCCGGACGGCCGACGGGACGCTGATAAATGTCATGGCGAATGTGAATATCCTCAATGATGTGCGTACCGCACGCCGCTACGGGGCCGCCGGCATTGGCCTGTATCGCAGCGAGTTCCCCTTTTTGGTGCGCAGTGATTTTCCCACCGAGGCCGAGCAGTTCGCCATCTATCGGCGTATCATCTACGGAATGGGCGGCAAACAGACGATCTTGCGCACCCTGGATATCGGTGGGGACAAGATCACACCTGAAGCCGGCCGAGCCGAGGCGAACCCCTTCCTCGGATTCCGCGGCATACGGTTTTCCTTGGGGAACCCGGAAATCTTCAAAGAGCAGCTTCGGGCCATGCTGCGCGCCGGGAAGGACGTGGACCTCGGCATATTGCTGCCCATGGTGTCGTCGGTGGATGAGTTCAAGGCCGCCGCGGCGATTCTCAACACCACCCTGTCGGATTTGGCCGGCGAGAACGTTGGCTACAACGTCGCGCCGAAGCTCGGAGCCATGGTGGAGTTGCCCTCCGCGATCGCCACCATCAACGACCTGGCCCGGGAAGCTGATTTCCTCTCCTTGGGCACCAACGATCTTGTCATGTATCTTCTGGCCGTCGATCGCACGAACGACCGGGTGAGCCAGATGTACAAGAACTATCATCCGGCGGTCCTTCAGGCACTGCATAGCGTGGTTGACACGGCACGGCGGCACGATTGCCCCGTTTCCATATGCGGCGACATGGGATCGGATCAGCTCATGCTGCCGTTCTTGATCGGCATTGGATTGCGGAGCTTCAGCGTGGATCCCGTCTACATTCCGGAGCTCACACGGGGTCTCGCAGCGCTGCGGGTGGACCGTGCCGAGCAGACGGCACGAACCATGCTCGAAATCTCCAGCATTGCCGAAATGGAGGAGTTCCTTCACCTGAGCTCGGGGAGTGGAACCACGGCGTGACCGATAGGCTTCATGACAATGCTTCGGGCGGCGGCCCTTCAGGCGGCCCGACGGGACACATCAAAACCTACGTTCTGCAGAAACAGCGCATGACGAAAGCCCAACGCTCCGCCTACGAGCGATTGGCCGCGCAGTTCTGTATCCCCTTCTCGGCGGAACCCTGGAACCCGCGGGGCGCCTTCAACGATCCGGCCAGTCCTCTTGTCCTGGAGATCGGCTTCGGAATGGGCCGAACAACCGCTCAGATCGCCGAAGCGTGGCCTCACACCAATCTGTTGGGCGTAGAAGTGCATCGGCCGGGCGTCGGCAGGCTGCTCCTGGAGATCGAGCGGCGGGAGCTGGCAAATGTTCGGATCATCCAGCACGATGCGGTGGATGTCCTCACTCACATGGTTGTGGAGCCCGTATTCGACGGGGTTCACGTTTTCTTTCCCGATCCGTGGCCCAAGAAGCGCCACCGGAAGCGACGTTTGATTCGTCCGGGAATCAGCGAGCTGATTCGAGATCGTCTGAAACCGGGCGGATACCTCTACGTGGTCACCGATTGGGAGGACTACGCAGCGCAGATCATCACCGTTCTCCGGGATACGCCCGGCCTTCACAATCCGTACGACGGCTTCGCGCCGCGGCAAGCCTGGCGTCCCGACACCTCATTCGAACGCAAAGGCCGTGCACGGAATCACACTATCTTCGAGGTCTACGTCACGCGGGGAGAGTGAGCACCGCTGTCAAGCGTTGACGGGACTGTACCCGGGTTTGCCTTCTCTGCTAGCATTTTGCATACTTACTTGGGGAATTAGCATGAATATGAGTACAACACGCAGGGAAAGCAGCTTCCTACAGCGTCATGCGCTGCTGGCGGAGCGGAACAACTACATTGATCCTTCACTCAACAAGCGCTACAACACGAAGCGCGGTCTCCGCAACGAGGATGGTACCGGGGTGCTCATTGGCCTCACGGAGATCGGAGATGTTCGCGGCTACATTATTGAAGAGGAAGAGAAAGTCCCGGTGGAGGGACAGCTCCTCTACCGTGGCATTAACGTCAGCGACCTGGTCCGCGGCTTTCAGACCGACCAACGCTTCGGCTACGAGGAAGCTGCCTACTTGATCCTCTTCGGCGAGCTTCCGCGCCCCGAGGAGCATCAGAATTTCATTGCGGAGCTTGCCGCGCACCGGCGTCTACCGGACAGCTTCAACGAGGACATGGTCCTCAGTGCACCGAGCTCCGACATTATGAATAAGCTTGCTCGAACCGTGCTCGCGCTCTACTCCTACGACAGCAACCCCGAAGACCTCAGCGTGGCCAACGTCGTTCGCCAGAGCGTCGAGCTTATTGCCCGTTTTCCGACGCTCGTCGCTTACGGGTATCAGGCAAAGCGGCACAACTATCACGGGGAGAGTTTGCATATTCATGCACCGCGCCCGGATCTCGGGACCGCCGAAAACCTGCTACAACTGATTCGAGCCGGGCAAGATTATACCCCTCTCGAGGCGGATGTGTTGGATTTGGCCCTCGTCCTGCACGCCGAGCACGGCGGGGGTAACAACTCGGCATTCTCCATTCATGTGGTGTCGTCGGCCGCAACGGATACCTACTCGGCAATTGCCGCCGGAGTCGGGTCACTCAAGGGGGCAAAGCACGGCGGGGCGGCGAGTCGCGTCCGCCTCATGATCGAGGATATCAAGCAGGCCGTATCCGATTGGACGGATGAAGAGGAGATAGACCGCTACTTGGAACGGATCGTGAAGCGGGAAGTAGGTGACGGCAGCGGACTGATTTACGGCATGGGCCACGCTGTCTACACGAAGTCCGACCCACGTGCGGTCTTGCTCCGTGAGCGGGCCGAGCAGCTGGCTCTAGAGAAGGGGCAGGACCGTGAAATGGCGCTGTATCGCAATATAGAGCGGATCGCGCCACAGGTGCTTGGCCGACTCAAGGGAAACCACGGCCCAATATCCGCGAACGTAGACTTCTACTCGGGTTTTGTGTACAGCATGCTGAACATCCCGCCTGAGCTCTACACGCCGATCTTCGCCGTTGCGCGGATCGTCGGGTGGTGTGCCCATAGGGTCGAGGAGATCGTCAGCGGAGGGAAGATCGTCCGCCCCGCCTACAAGAACGTCGTAGGTAAACGGAGCTACGAGCCCATTTCACAACGCTAGGGAATGTAGCGCCGGTCAACGATGACCGACGCCCGTCCCGCCGACCGACGCCCATCTCGCCGCCGGGCGCCGAGCAACGCCGACGGGCGTCGGCTTGTTCAGCCGGCTTCGGCTTTCTCGGCTTGCGCAGCCTTCACGACCTCGTCGGCCACACGGCCCGAGATCGGCTCGTAGTGGCTGAAGTCCATCTCGAAGCCGCCGGTACCCGAGGTTAGGGATCGGAGATCAATGGCGTAGCGCATGAGCTCCGCCTGCGGGACCTGCGCGCGGATTTCCATGAATCCGCCACCGAGGGTTTCCTGTCCCTGAACGCGGCCACGACGTGAGGTCATGTCCGAGAGGACATCGCCCAAATATTGCTCTTCAATGAACACCGAGAGATCCATGACCGGCTCGAGGAGCGTCGGTCCCGCCTTCGACATGGCGTCCCTCATGGCGCCCTTCGCCGCCATCTTGAAAGCCATTTCCGAGGAGTCGACGGGATGCTCTTTCCCGTCGAGCAGCTGGATCCCAATGTCCACCATGGGGTAGCCGGCGACCACTCCCTCTTCCATGGCCTCGTGAAGGCCTTTCTCGATACCCGGCACGTAGCCCTTCGAAACCGCCATGCCTCGGATCATGTTCTCGAATTGGTAAAACTCCCCGCGTTCGAGGGGGTGGATCTGAATAACAACCTCACCGAACTGCCCGTGACCGCCCGACTGTTTCTTGTGGCGGTACTGAGCATCCGCTTTCTTGGTGATCGTTTCACGGTAGGCGACTTTCGGGACCTTGGTCTCGACGTTGACCTTGTTGGCCTTCAACTTGTCGAGAACCATGTTGAGATGAAGCTCGCCCATCCCTGCAATGACGGTCTCTTTCGTTTCTTCGTCGAAGGTAACCGTGAAGGTGAGATCCTCCTCGACTGCGCGATGCAGCATGTCGCCGAGCTTGTCTTCATCCTTCCGCTCGACGCCGTGGATGGCGACCGCGTGTACCGGCTGCGGCAGCTTTAGCGGGCTGAAGGTGAAAACCTTGTCGTGTGTGCAGAGGGTATCATTCGTGTTGACCGAGGTGACCTTGGCCAGTACGCCGATATCCCCGGCAGTCAGTTCCGACACTTCCTCGAGCTTCTTGCCCTGACTCGTGTAGATCTTGGAAATCTTCTCCTTCTTCTTCTCCCGGGCGTTGAAGGCTTCGGTATCGCCGTTTAGGTTACCGCTCATAACCTTGATGAAGGATAGCTTTCCGGAAAACTGATCAATGGCGGTCTTGAAGCAAAGTGCGGAAAAGGGAGAGTCGGCGCTAATGTGCAGCTCCTCCTCCTGGGACTCGTCAACCTCGTCTGCATCCCCGGGGATTACACGCTCGCTTATTTGATTCGGGGAGGGAGCCGCAGTGGCAAGAAGGGTGAGGAACGCGGCAAGACCCGAATGGCTCAGGGGAGCGCCCGCCGCTACCGGCACGATTTTGTTCTCCCGCAGGCCTTCCGTTACACCGGTGAAGACCTCTTCATCCGTGAGCTGTTCTTCCTCGAGATACTTGGCGAGTAAGTCGTCGTCACCCTCGGCCGCCGCCTCCATGAGAGTGGCGTGGGCCTCTTCGGCGACGCTCTTGAACGCCTCCGGAATATCTACTGCTTGCTCGGTCTTGCCCTCCTCGGGGACGAGATAGGCTTTCATGTGCAACAGATCGATCACGCCTTGGAAATCGTCGCCGCTGCCCATGGGAATAATGACCGGGACAAAGGTCTTCTCAAACTTCGATCCCAGGTCGCTCAGCGCCTGATTGAAGTCGGCCCGGTCTTCGTCCATCTTTGTGACGAATACTAAACGCGGCATGCCGCGATCCTCGAGGCGCCGCCATAGCTTCACCGTCTCGATCTGCACACCGGACTTGGCGGCGACGGTGAGCACAGCAGACTCCGCCGCGCGGAACGCGGCAACCACCTCGCCGACAAAGTCCGCGGCGCCGGGCGTGTCCAAGACATTGACCTTATGGCCGTCCCAGTTCAAATGGGTAAGGGTGGTATGGACCGAGAAACCGTTCTCGGTCTCATCCGGAAAGTAGTCGCTGGTGGTTCGACCGGATTCAACGGTCTCTGCCTTTGGGATTGCACCACCGGCAAATAGCAAGTGTTCCACAAGAGTCGTCTTGCCGGTAGTGCCGTGACCAGCCACGGCGACGTTGCGGATGGCGTCGGTCGTTGTGCTCATGAGCCTATCTCCCCTTCCGTCGTTTCGCGCGCACAGGACGTGTTAACGTGATTTTAATTTTCACACTATAGGAGCGCCTTTCGGAGCTGTCAAGAAAGGTCCGAGCCGGGCTGGGCTGCCGTGAGGCTTGCTCGCCCGGAGCGTTCAGTCGCTCTTGCGCGCGAAGTGGGAGAACTCCATGGCGTAGTTGCCCCGCCCCTGGGTCATGGATCGCAGTGCGGTGGAGTACCCGAACATGCTGCGCAGCGGCGCCTCGGCGGTTATGTGCTCCATGGCCGGCCGTGACTCGACACCGTGGACAAGCCCCCCGCGCATGGTAAGGCCGTTGATAACATCGCCCATGAAATCTTTCGGACACATGACGTCTACCTTCATGATCGGCTCGAGCAGGAAGGGTGAGGCGGCGTTACAGGCCTTGTCGAATCCCAGGTTCGCCGCCGCCTCGAAGGCGAACTCCGTGGAAGTCTGCTCGTTGTACACCGCCTTCGTGAGGACCACATTTATGTCGATGGCGGGATACCCGAACTGAATGCCGCTCGAGAAGGATGCCTCAACCCCGCGCCGCACAGCCTCCTGCAACTGCTCGGGTAGCTCCGCCTTCGACACCTCGGAGTGATAGCCGTTACCCGCTCCGCGCTCGTTGGGCGACACCTTCAAGGTGATCTCCGCCGTATTCTCCTTGCCCGCGAGCATACGGTGGTACTTCTCCGTGTGGACCGCTTCCGCGGCGACGCTTTCCCGATAGGTTACCTGTGGATTTCCGACCCGGGCACCGACCTTGAAGTCCTCGGTAATCCGGGTCACCAGCACCTCCAGGTGAAGCTCGCCCATGCCCGAGATGATGATCTCGCCGGTGTCTTCATCCTCCCGGACGAAGAAAGTGGGGTCCTCCTTTGCCAAGACCCCCAGAACTTCCTTGAGCTTGTCGCGCTGTGACAGCGTCTCGGGCTCGATCGCTACCGAGATGACCGGTTCCGGGAAGTGCATGCGCTCGAGGATGACCGGGAAACCTTCACTGCCGACGGTGTCACCGGTTTGGGCATGCTTGAAGCCGATGAATACGGCGATGTCCCCAGCGTGTACGGTGTCGAGCTGCTCAGTCCGGTTGGAGTGCATTCGCATGAGCCGATGCACGCGCTCGCGCTTCTTCTTGTCCACGTTCATGACCTGCGTGCCCGCTTTGATCGATCCCGAGTACATACGGACAAAGCAGAGGTCGCCCGCCTCACGCTCGGATTGAATCTTGAAAACCAGGCCGATCGGTGGGCCGTCCTGCGAGCGCTCCACCTCGACCTGGCTCTCCTTCTTCGCGTGAGTTCCGATCGCCGGCGGAAGCTCTTCCGGTGCAGGCAGGTAGTTGATAAGCGCGTTGAGAAGCGGTTGCACACCAATGTTTCGCAGGGACGCACCGCACATCATGGGCACCACGTTCAAGCCGATCGTCTCCCGGCGCAGAACAGCATTCAGAAGCTCCACCGGGATCTCCCCGCCCTCGAGGTACAACTCCGTCAGCTCATCCGAGAATGCGGTTAGCTGGTCTAATAGTGTATCCCGCCACTGTGTTGCACGCTCCTGCAGCTCGCTTCGGATAGGGTGCCGGGTCATGCGTGAGCCGTATTCATCCTTGCTGAAGTGCAGCTCTTCCATGGTCAACAGATCCACCGCGCCTTCGAACTTCTGCTCCGCGCCGATCGGCATGTTGATAACCACGGGCGTGGCGCCGAGCTTCTCCTTCACTTCTTGAACAACCTCGAAAAAGTCCGCGCCGACGCGGTCCATCTTGTTGACGTATGCGATCCGCGGTACCTCGTAGGAGTCGGCCTGATGCCACACCGTCTCGGACTGCGGCTCTACACCGCCGACCGCATCGAAAATGGCGATCGCCCCGTCGAGAACGCGCAGGGAGCGTTCCACCTCCGCCGTAAAGTCAACATGGCCCGGCGTGTCGATGATGTTGATCTGGTGGTCCTGCCAGAAGCACGTCGTCGCCGCGGACGTGATCGTGATCCCACGATTCTGCTCCTGGCTCATCCAGTCCATGATCGCCTCACCGTTATCGACCTCGCCGATGCGGTGGCTCTTGCCCGTGTAGTAGAGAATGCGCTCCGTGGTTGTTGTCTTTCCGGCATCAATATGCGCCATGATGCCGATGTTGCGTCGTTTCGAAAGCTCCATCGTGAGGCGGATGGTAGCACAAACGGCGCCGGCGGCAATAGATGGTCCGCCGC